>NZ_JBSFLQ010000002.1:0-291100 GCF_053599115.1 Streptomyces sp. NPDC001020
GGCCGGAGACGGGGTATCAACATATCTGGCGTTGATTTTTGGCACGCTGTTGAGTTCTCAAGGAACGGACGCTTCCTTTGTACTCACCCGAGAGATTCACTCTCGCGCTTTCCTCCGGGCGCTTCCCTTCGGTGTTTCCGACTCTATCAGATCTTTTCTCGACCCGATTTCCTCGGCGCTTTCCAGGTTCCCGCTCTCGCGTTTCCCTTTCCGGCGGATCCGACTTTATCAGAGTTCTAGGGGCCGATTGACCGGCGTCCATTTCTGAATCATCGGAGGGGCCTCTCGGAACGATGTTCCGGAAGCGACTAGATGCTCACTGTTACCGGGGGGACTGGTCCACCCCTAGGCAACTGTTCGAATCTACCTCCCCACCCGAGCTGTGTCAACGGCTCCTGTGGGGCGAAGAGGAGACTAGCAGGTCAACGCGGGGAAACGCACATCCGACAGCGCCGCTCGCGCGTCAGGCCGCCGTCGGAAGCGTGGCGCTGCGTTCCGCCTCGTCCACGTCGCCGGTGTCGCCGGCCCTCGTCGCACGCCCGCCCAGGACATAGACGTATGTGAGGAACGCCAGCTCAGCGACGATGCCGATGCTTATCCGGGCCCAGGTCGGCAGACCGGACGGGGTCACGAAGCCCTCGATGGCGCCCGAGACGAACAGGACCAGGACGAGGCCGATCGCTATCCCCAGGGCGGCCCGGCCCTCCTCGGCCAGGGCGGTGCGGCGCGAGCGGGGGCCCGGGTCGATCAGGGTCCAGCCGAGTCGTAGCCCCGTTCCGGCGGCCACGAAGACCGCCGTCAGTTCGAGCAGACCGTGTGGGAGTACCAGGCCAAGGAAAGTGTCGAGACGACCTGCCGAGGACATCAGGCCGATCCCCACCCCCAGATTGAGCATGTTGGTGAAGAGGACCAGGAGGACCGGCAGGCCCAGGAAGACGCCGAGGACCAGGCACATCGCCGCGGCCTGTGCGTTGTTCGTCCACACCTGGGCGGCGAAGGCGGCGGCTGGGTGGCTGGAGTAGTACGTCTCGTACTCACCCCCGGGGCGGGTCAGATCGCGTAGTTCGCCGGGCGCCGCGATCGAGGACTGCACCTCCGGATGGGTACCGATCCACCACCCCAGGAGCGCTGCCACCAGTGTGGAGATCAGCGCGGTGGGTATCCACCAGCGGCTCGAACGATAGACCGCGGCGGGGAATCCGTAGGCGAGGAACTGTGTGACATCGCGCCACGAGGCGTGACGGGTGCCTGTCACGGCACTGCGCGCGCGTGCCACCAGTTGACTGAGGCGGCCCATGAGCTGGGGGTCCGGCGCGCTGGACTGGATCACGGACAGATGTGTGGCGGTGCGTTGGTAGAGGGCGACCAGTTCGTCCGCCTCGGCTCCGGTGAGGCGGCGCCGGCGGTGGAGCAGGGCTTCGAGGCGGCCCCACTCGGCGCGGTGGGTGGACACGAACACGTCGAGGTCCATGGGATGGGCAGCTCCTCGTCCTCTCGTCCTGCTCGTCCTGTGTGCCAGCTTGTCTACTGCTGCGGCGCATGCGCCCTCAGCTTGGCAGACTGGCGGCTCTCGGGGTGGGCCAGGGGAAGGACAGCGGGTGTGAGTGAGCTAGTGACGGGTGAGGCGGTGGCGCTGGAGCTGCGCCCCGCGAAGCTGCCGAGCCGGGCACTGGCCGTGTTGCTCGACCTGGTGGTGACCATGGCCGCCTACGTCATCGTGATGATCGCCGTGGTGGCGTCCACGTCCGGACTGGACGACGCCGCTCAGACAGCGATGTCGATCGCGGCCTTTGTCCTCGTGCTCGTGGGCGGGCCGATCGCGGTGGAGACACTCAGCCACGGTCGTTCGCTGGGCAAGCTGGCCTGCGGGCTGCGTGTGGTGCGGGACGACGGGGGGCCCATCCGCTTCAGGCACGCGCTCGTCCGGGGCGCAATCGGTCTGGTCGAGATCCTGATGACGTTCGGGGTCGTCGCGTGCATCGCCTCGCTGGTGTCGGCGCGGGGCCGACGGCTCGGTGACGTGTTCGCCGGAACACTGGTCGTACGGGAACGGGTGCCGGGGGGCCGTACGGGCTTCGTGCCCCCGCCGCCGCCCTGGCTGTCCGGGCGGTTCTCGGAACTGGACCTCTCGGCGGTTCCGGATGGGTTGTGGCTGGCGATCCGGCAGTACCTGACGCGGATGCGGCAGCTGGATCCGCAGGTGGGCTGGACGATGGCGGAGCGTCTGGCCTCCGACCTGGCAGCGCATACGGGGGCGCCGGCGCCGCATGGGGTTCCACCGGCCGCGTATCTGGCGGCCGTGGTGCAGGAACGACAGGCGCGGGAGGCGCGACGGGCGTTCGGCAGCCGGGGGCAGGGCGGGGCCGCGGGTGTGCGCCCGCAGACCGGTCTCGTCACGTATGGGCCCACACCGACGCCGGAACAGGACCCGGTCGCACCGGAGGCCGGTTCGTGGTCGGTTCCCGGGTCGGACGTCCCGAGCCCGTCCGGATCGCCGGTTCGGTCGCAGACGAACGCACAGCCCTGGGCGTCGACGCCCAGGGCACCGCAGGACGGGCCCTCGGGACCGTCGGGCACCGGATTCGTGCCACCGGCCTGACGCTCTTTCCGAGCAGTCGGCCGGGCTGTGGTCACGTGAACGCCGACGGCGGTGACTCGAGGTGCTCCAGCTCGACGCCGGGCGCGGCGAGCACCACGTCGCCGGCGATGTGGACGGTGTCCCGCTCCCCGGTGTCCAAGGCTGTGACCTGGTATTCCTCCACGATCAGGGGGGCGCTGTCAGTGGCGTGTGCTTCTCTTGCGATCAGGGCCCAGGACTGGTCAACGGTGCGGGGAGCGAGGACCGGATCCGTGAACGAGACGAGGCGTACGCGCGTCGCGGACGAAGTGGGGGTGAGGCGCAGTAGACGGGCGGTGGCGACGAGGAACGCCGGGGACGTGCCGGTGAAGGCGTGGGCGCGGACATTGCCTTCGGTGGCGTGCGCGCCGGTGGGGTCGGTACGCACCCAGGTGACGCCGTCGAGGGCGGCGCCCCGCACCTGCCAGCCGGCAGCGTGGAGTTCGAGGCGGATGGGACGGCCGAGTTCGTCAAGGGCGAGGTCGACGGAGCCGGCGTGGTCCCCGGTGGGGGTGGTCAGTTGAGAGACGTAGCGCCAGCCGGAAGGGCCCGGCGCGCACTGGAAGTGTTCTTCGGCGAGGAGGGTGTGGTCGTGCGGATCGTGAAGCGAATAGCGGCCGCGGGGCATGGGGGTCCTGGATCGTGACGGGTGGGTCCGGCCGGTCGGCCTGGCCCGGCATATGAGGCAGGCCCCCGGCACGGGGGTGCGGGGGCCTGCCTCGGGACCTGCTGCTGAAGGGCGCATCCGGAAAACGGACGTGCTCACCATGCGATGGCGCGAGGGCGGCGTGCGCCGACAGCCTGCGGCGTACGCGCGCCCCGGCGCCACGGATGATCAGTAGCGGTAGTGGTCCGACTTGTACGGGCCTTCGACATCGACGCCGATGTACGCGGCCTGCTCGGGGCGGAGGGTGGTGAGCTTCACGCCGAGCGCGTCCAGGTGGAGGCGGGCGACCTTCTCGTCGAGGTGCTTGGGCAGCGTGTACACGCCGACCGGGTACGCGTCGGGCTTGGTGAACAGCTCGATCTGGGCCAGCGTCTGGTCCGCGAAGGAGTTGGACATCACGAACGACGGGTGACCGGTGGCGTTGCCCAGGTTCAGCAGACGTCCTTCGGACAGCACGATGATCTTCTTGCCGTCGGGGAAGGTCCATGTGTGGACCTGCGGCTTGACCTCGTCCTTGACGATGCCGGGGATCTTGGCGAGGCCGGCCATGTCGATCTCGTTGTCGAAGTGACCGATGTTGCCCACGATCGCCTGGTGCTTCATCTTTGCCATGTCACTGGCCATGATGATGTCCTTGTTGCCGGTCGTGGTGACGAAGATGTCGGCCTGACCGACGACCTCGTCGAGGGTCGTGACCTGGTAGCCGTCCATCGCCGCCTGCAGCGCGCAGATCGGGTCGATCTCCGTCACGATCACCCGGGCACCCTGGCCGCGCAGCGACTCCGCACAGCCCTTGCCGACGTCGCCGTAACCGCATACCACCGCGGTCTTGCCACCGATCAGGACGTCGGTGGCGCGGTTGATGCCGTCGACCAGCGAGTGGCGGCAGCCGTACTTGTTGTCGAACTTCGACTTGGTGACCGCGTCGTTGACGTTGATCGCGGGGAACAGCAGGACGCCGTCGCGCTGCATCTCGTACAGGCGGTGCACGCCGGTCGTGGTCTCCTCGGTCACGCCGCGGATCTCGGACGCCAGCTGGGTCCACTTCTGGGGGTTCTCGCCCAGGGTGCGGTGGAGCAGCTGGAGGATGACGCGGTGCTCGTCGGACTCGGCGGTCTCGACGGCCGGGACCTTGCCGTCCTTCTCGTACTGGACGCCGTTGTGGACGAGGAGGGTGGCGTCACCGCCGTCGTCCAGGATCATGTTCGGGCCGCCGGTGGGGCTGTCCGGCCAGGTCAGCGCCTGCTCGGTGCACCACCAGTACTCCTCGAGCGTCTCGCCCTTCCAGGCGAAGACCGGAACGCCCTGGGGGTTGTCGGGGGTGCCGTTGGGGCCGACGGCGATGGCGGCAGCCGCGTGGTCCTGGGTGGAGAAGATGTTGCAGGAGGCCCAGCGGACCCGGGCGCCGAGGGCTACCAGGGTCTCGATGAGCACGGCGGTCTGGACGGTCATGTGCAGGGAGCCGGTGACGCGGGCGCCGGCCAGGGGCTGTGCCTCGGCGTACTCCTTGCGGATCGCCATCAGACCGGGCATCTCGTGCTCGGCGAGGGTGATCTCCTTGCGGCCGAACTCGGCCAGGGAGAGGTCGGCGACCTTGAAGTCCTGTCGACTGTCGACAGTCGTCATTGCGGGGTGCTCCTCGAGGGTCGGGGCGAGGTGGATACGACTGGTCCGCGCGACGGTGGACACAGGGCGCCCGGAAAGGGACGCAGGCATGCCCGCTTCGCGCAGCGCAGTTCGTCGGAGGCCCTCTCTCCCTCGGTCGGCCCGCGTGGGCCGCCCGACCGCCATCAGCAGCGACGTCTGGCTCCGTCAAAGCTACACCGGGCGGCCCCGCGCTCCCCAGTCCGCATCCCGAGACGCCCGGTTGCTTCCGGCCATTTTCGGCCGGTGTCCGCCCCGTCGGCCCACCGTGCTCGGCTTGGGAGTCGGCGCGTGGGCGCACGGCGACGGGCGGCTCGCCGGTGTCGGCCGTGGTCCGGGCGCGAGCAGGGGACGGTCAGTGGGCGGCTGGGGCCGGTCCCCCGGGCGTCGCCTCACGATCCGGGCCCTTGGCCGCTTCCGCCGCACTGTAGATGTCCGGCTCCAGGTAGATCACGCGGGCTATCGGGACGGCGGTGCGGATACGGGCCTCGGCGGCGTCGATGGCGTTCGCGACCTCGGCGGCGGTGTCGTCGTGCCGTACGGCGATCTTGGCGGCGATCAGCAGCTCCTCGGGGCCGAGGTGGAGGGTGCGCATGTGGATGACGCCGGTGACCGTCTCACCGTCGACGATCGCGGTCTCGATCTTCTTGACCTCCTGGGCGCCCGCAGCCTCGCCGAGGAGCAGGGACTTGGTCTCGGCGGCGAGGACGAGGGCGATCAGGACGAGCAGCACGCCGATGCAGACGGTGCCGATGCCGTCCCATACGCCGTTACCGGTGAGCAGCGCGAGGCTCACGCCGCCGAGCGCGAGTACCAGGCCGATGAGCGCGCCGAAGTCCTCCAGGAGGACGACCGGCAGTTCGGGCGCTTTGGCACGGCGGATGAACTGCGCCCAGGAGAGGTTGCCGCGCAGTTCGTTGGACTCCTTGATGGCCGTGCGGAAGGAGAAGCCCTCGGCGATGACCGCGAAGGCGAGGACGCCCACTGGCCAGTACCAGTGCTCCACTGCGTGCGGGTTCCGGATCTTCTCGTAACCCTCGTAGATCGCGAACATGCCGCCGACCGAGAACAGGACGATCGAGACGAGGAACGCGTAAATGTAGCGCTCGCGCCCGTAGCCGAAGGGGTGCTGTGGGGTCGCCTCGCGCTGGGCCCGCTTGCCACCGATCAGCAGCAGGAACTGGTTGCCGGAGTCAGCCAGCGAGTGGACGCCCTCGGCGAGCATCGATGACGAGCCGCTGAAGGCGAACGCCACGAACTTCGATGCCGCGATCGCAAGGTTGGCGCCGAGTGCCGCCACGATCGCCTTGGTGCCGCCTGACGCGCTCATGTGTTCGCGTTGTCCCTTCGTAGACCCGCCCTGGGCACTTGTGCGTCACGCACGCCGTCCCGGGCTTTGCCCGCCCTTTGCTGGTGAGTCATTGTTGCAGCCCGGTCCGACGTCGGTGCGCGGACTGGCACAGCGGCTGGGCGCGGGGTCGGGATCAGACGACGACCGTGGCCCGGAAGAGCGTGCCAGCCCCGGACACCTCGGCCTTCTCCTCGGCCGGTACGAAGACCGACTCACCGGGGGTGAGCTTGTGTCCTCCCGCTCGTACGGAACCGGCCGTGCACAGCAGGATCTGCGGAGTCGCGCACGTGACGTCGTGCGGGGCTGTGTCTTCCGGCAGGACGTACCGGGACAGGCGGAACTCGTCGACGGGAGTCTCGTAGACCTCTTCTTCGCCGGCGGGGGAAGCCGTCGGGCGCAGCACGCCGGGGTCGCCCGCCTCGAAGCGGACGATGCGCAGCAGCTCGGGGACGTCGACGTGCTTGGGGGTCAGACCGCAGCGCAGGACGTTGTCGGAGTTGGCCATGATCTCGACGCCGAGGCCGTTCAGGTAGGCGTGTGGGACGCCGGCGCCGAGGAACATGGCCTCACCGGGGTGCAGCCGGACGTGGTTGAGCAGCATGGCGGCGATCACGCCGGGGTCGCCGGGGTAGTGGTGGGCGATGTCGGCGTACGGAGCGTAGGCGCCGCCCAGGCGGGCGCAGGCGGCCGCGGCCTCGGTGACCGTGTGGGCCATCTTCTCGGGGTCGGCGGTCAGCACGGCGGTGAGGACCTCGCGCAGGGCGTCCTCTTCGGGGTGTGCGCGCAGCAGGTCGACGTACGGCTGGAGGGAGTCGACGTCGAGGCCGGCCAGCAGGTCGGCGGCTGCGGCAGCACTGCGGAAACCGCACAGGCCGTCGAACTCGGTGAGGGCGCAGATCAGCTCGGGCTTGTGATTGGCGTCCTTGTAGTTGCGGTGGGGCGCGTCGACGGGGATGCCGCGGGACTGCTCGTCCTCGTAGCCTTCCCGGGCCTGCTCGAGGTCAGGATGCACCTGCAGGGAGAGCGGGGCTCCGGCGGCGAGGATCTTCAGCAGGAACGGCAGCCGGGGGCCGAACCTGGCCACCGTCCGGTGCCCGAGTTCGCGTTCCGGTGCCTCGTCGATCACCTCGTCGAGCGGGCCGCGCGCGGTACCCGAGGGCGCTCCCGGGTGGGCTCCCATCCACATCTCCGCCTGTGGCTCAGCGGTCGGCTCCACGCCGAGGAGCCGCGGGATCGCGGTCGTCGAACCCCACGCGTAGGGGCGGATGGCGTTGTCGAGGCGGTCCATGGGTGACTTTTCTCCGTACGTACGCTGCTCGGCGGGTGCTGATCAGAAGACGTGCGCCAAGATCAGGCCCTCGAAGCGAGCGCCACGTAAACGGCGGCGAAATCCGTGATGGCGATCAGCTCAGCGAGGGTCTCCAGGTCGTCGCCCTCCTCCGGTTCGAGTTCACTGATCGCCGTGTCGTGACTGAGGGCCAGTTCACGGGCGGCGGGGGCCGCGCTGAGGCCACTGATCGGGCGGTCGCGCAGGAGGATCACGCGCGCGTGGAGGGCCTGTGCCTCCTCGACGCGGTCGCGGAAGAAGTCGTCGGGGTCGGCGCCCGCGGCGAGTGCGCCGGAGAGCAGGACGCTGTGCGCGACCAGCGCCTCGGGTAGCTGAGCGGTGAGCGCTGCGCGGCCGGCCAGCTCCGCGAGCGCGGCGGCGAAGCGGCGACCGGCCGGCGCGGCGGAGACGCCTTCCGTCCAGATCACCGGAAGGGCCTCGGCCAGTTCGGCGGCAAGGTTCTTCGCGGGGTTGTCGTAGGTCGCGATGGCCGGGCCGCAGCGTTCGGCGACGTGGTCGAGTCGATCGGCGACCTTCGCCAGCGCGTCGGGCGGCGCGGAGAGCAGCCCGGTGCGGTCGAGGAGGACGAGCAGCGGGGTGAGCAGGGCCCACAGAACGCCCGGCGCCGATGCGGCGAGGGGTTCCTCCTGCTCGTGCGGGGCGGTCGCCATCGGGACGACCAGGCCGTGCGAACCGGACACCGCATCCGTGATCGGAGAGCGGTCGGGGGCCACGGCGACGACTGTGCAGCCGCGCCGGTAGGCCTGGTCGACCAGGATCGACAGGCCGGGCTCGGTGCCGTCGGGCGTGGCGATCAGCAGGAGGTCGACGGGGCCGGCCCAGCCGGGCAGCTCCCAGCGCAGGGCACCCGCGGCGGGAGCGACGCCGGTGGGGTCGATCCGGAGCACCGGGCAGGCGGCGCCGGCGAGGGTGCCGAGCAGTTCGGCAACGCCCGCGGAGGCCGTGCCGGGGCCCGCGATGAGCACTGCGCGGGGACGGCCGTCGGGCTTCAGGTCGGTGATCCCCGCCTCTGCGGCGTGCCGCACGGCGGTGCGGACCCGGGCGCCCGCCTCGGCGGCGCCGCGGAGCAGCGCACGGCGGTCGGCGCGCGCGAGGGCCTCGGGGTCGTCAAGCAGCGATTCGTCGAGCATGGGCGGCAGCCTCCGATCGCCGGGTCCGCTACGCGGGGCGGCGAGCCTCATCGACGAGCAGGACGGGGATGCCGTCCCGTACGGGGTAGGCGAGGCCGCAGTCCTGGCCGGTGCAGACCAGCTCGTTCTCCTCCTCCTTGAGGGGGGAGTGGCACGCCGGGCAGGCGAGGATCTCCAGAAGGCCGGCTTCGAGCGGCATAACAGGTCCCTTCGGGGCTGGTGCACTTGGCCTGGTCAGATTACCGCTGTGGTGGCCACCGCGGGACTTGAGGCGAGTGGCCGGCTCCCTCTCGGCGGCGAGGAGGAGCCGCGGCGGGCGGGGAAGCGGCCGGAACGGCCGTCCCCGCCCTGCCGGGTCGTGCGGGCGGCGGAGTCAGCCCCGGATGATCTCCAGGGCCTCGTCCCTGAGCTTCGCCATGGTGGCCTCGTCCCTCGCCTCGGCGTTCAGCCGGAGCAGCGGTTCCGTGTTGGACGGGCGGACGTTGAACCACCAGTCGGCGGACGAGACGGTCAGGCCGTCCAGTTCGTCGATATCGATGCCCTCGCGGCCCTCGAACGCGGCCTTGACCGCGGCGAGTCGGCCCTGCTGGTCGTCGACCGTGGAGTTGATCTCGCCGGAACCCACATAGCGGTCGTACTCGGCGACCAGTTGCGACAGCGGGCCGTCCTGGCCGCCGAGGGCAGCCAGGACGTGGAGCGCGGCCAGCATGCCTGTGTCGGCGTTCCAGAAGTCCTTGAAGTAGTAGTGCGCGGAGTGCTCACCGCCGAAGATCGCGCCCGTACGCGCCATCTCGGCCTTGATGAAGGAGTGGCCGACGCGGGTGCGCACCGGCGTGCCGCCGTTCTCCCGGACGACCTCGGGGACCGACCAGGACGTGATCAGGTTGTGGATGATCACGCCCTTGCCGCCGTGCCTGGCCAGCTCGCGCGCGGCGACCAGGGCCGTGATCGCGGAGGGCGAGACCGGGTCGCCGTTCTCGTCGACGACGAAGCAGCGGTCGGCGTCGCCGTCGAAGGCGATACCGATGTCGGCGCGCTCCTCACGCACGCGCTCCTGCAGGTCGACGATGTTCTTCGGGTCGAGCGGGTTCGCCTCGTGGTTCGGGAACGTGCCGTCCAGTTCGAAGTACATCGGGACCAGGTCGATCGGCAGCCCGGCGAGGACGGTCGGCACGGTATGTCCGCCCATGCCGTTTCCTGCGTCGACGACGACCTTCAGGTGAGAAGGGTGCGAAGCGCCTTCCGCGGAGGGGAGGCGGTGGGAGGCGGGCGGACGGATGGAGGTCAGGTCGACGAGGGAGCGCAGGTGCGCCGCGTAGTCCTTCAGCGTGTCGCGCTGTGTGATCGTTCCGGGTGTGGGGGCCGGCTCGGGCGCGCCGGAGTCCACCCACCGCTCGACCCGTGCGCGGATATCGGCGAGCCCCGTGTCCTGGCCTACCGGGGCGGCGCCCGCGCGGCACATCTTGATGCCGTTGTACTCGGCCGGGTTGTGCGAGGCGGTGAACATCGCGCCCGGCAGACCGAACGCGCCCGACGCGTAGTACAGCTGGTCCGTCGAACACAGGCCGATCTCGGTGACGTCGACGCCGCGTGCCACCGCGCCGCGGGCGAACGCGCGGGACAGGCCGGGGGACGAGGGCCGCATGTCGTGACCGATCACGATCGCCTGCGCTCCGGTCACCTCCGCGAAGGCCGCCCCGAAGAGCTCGGCAAGTGAGTCGTCCCACTGGTCCGGGACCACTCCGCGCACGTCGTACGCCTTCACGATCTGCGACAGATCAGTAGCCACGGACAAGCCTCCCGAATTCTCGATGATGCCCCCAAACTACCTGCTGGAACCAGCGCCCTGCCGCCGCTACCCGGTGCCGGAAAGGCGGTTCCGACGGAGTTCATACCGGAACCGGAAGTGCGCACGGGTTCCCGTCCTGGCTGCGACGGCCGTACGCGCAGTGGAATTCGGAGCGATCCTGCCGTCGGCCGCCGGCGCCCATGGGAATGTCGACCAGGGTGCCCATACGTCAAGGAGGATCCGACGGCGGCCAGTTGGGCGGGCACGGAAGACGAACTCGGTGGCCTGCCCGTACGCGTCGCGGCCCTGGCGTCCGCTGGTGGTCCTGGTGCCGGTCGGGGCTAGCGACTCAACCGCCGGGCGCGTGTTCTCAGTTGTCGGGCGAGCGCAGTACCCGCAGGTGGCCGCGGCGTGCGACCTCCATCGGGTCGGCGGTACGGGCGCTGCCTCCGCTCTCGGCCGCGCGCTGCTGCGGACGGGCCGCCTCACGCACCGCGTTCGCGAGCGCCTCCAGGTCGTCACCACTGGGGCGGGCGGGGGCCGAGCCGTCCAGCAGTCGGACGACTTCCCAGCCGCGGGGGGCCGTCAGGCGCTCGGAATGCTCGGCGCACAGGTCGTAGCAGTGGGGTTCGGCGTAGGTGGCGAGCGGGCCGAGGACCGCGGTCGAGTCGGCGTAGACGTACGTCAGCGTCGCGACGGCGGGTCGGCCGCAAGCGGTGCGCGAACAGCGACGTACAGGGCTCACGACGTTGGACGGTACCGCACTCTTGAGCGGGCCGCGACGACTCTCCCCCAGGTCACTCCGCCGTGTCGTGCTGTGAGACGCCCCACACACCCCTCCGGATCGGCCTCATTGACCTGCGCCGACACCGCATGAAGAGGCCCTGGACAGACCTGAATCCGGTCACCACTTGGTACAAATCTCGTCAATTTTCATGAGGTTGGCCCTCCCGGAGAGATATGGAATCGAGCCCAAGCATGGCTGGAATGGTCATCCGGCGACATAAGTACGGTCCCGGCACCCGCTCACGGGGCCGGGCCGTGGGCGGGCCGGCCCCGTGAGCGGGCACCGCGTGGAAGGGCACCGCGTGGGGCCGGGCATGGCGCCCTGTCGAGGACTACGCTTCGTCAGTGATGGACAACCCCGTACCGCCACACTTCGCCGCACCCGGACCCCGCCGCCGTGACCGACACGGCAGGGGGATGCGCGGCCCCGTCGCGCCACCCCAGGTACCGCTCGCCGCGAGCCGCGCAGAGGCGTTCGCGGATCTGGTGCAGGACTCCGTGGACCGCTTGGAGCGACGCTGGCCTCAGGTCGCCGAGATCGACTTCCTGGTGCTGGAGGTGCCGCGCCTCGACGGCACCGGCGGGGGCTGGAACGAGGACGTGGTGCCGCTGGGCGGCACGGTCCCGGCCCGCGAGGGCAGCCGCGCGCGCGTGGTCGTCTACCGCCGCCCGGTCGAGATCCGTACGAAGGGCCGCGACGAGCGTGCCGCGCTGGTCCACGAGGTGGTCGTGGAGCAGGTGGCGGAGTTGCTGGGGCTCGACCCCGAGACGGTGGATCCGCGCTACGGCGAGGACTGAGGCCGGGACCGTCGCCGGGCACGGCACGGGCCGGCCGGGGCCGCAGGCCCCGGCCGTCACTTCTTCAGCAGCACCGACAGGTCCTGGTCGGCGTGCGGCACCTCCACCGTCCCCCGGTCGTCAGGGAGGGTCTGCACCGTGAACGCCGCCGTGCCCTTGGTGTTCGCCTCCAGCGTGCGGGCCGCGTAGACGGGTCCCCCGGAGACCGTCTCGACAGTGAGCGCGTACGTGCCTTTGAGGCCACTCGGCACGAGTGCGTCGACGTTCTGCGTCGTACCGCCCTTGATCGTGTACTGCTTCGTCACCGCCGTGCCACCCTCGCTGCCCGCGGACGCGGTGACCTTGACAGTGGCAGCCTCGCCCGGGGCGCTCAGCGCGAGCGTGGTGCCCTTGGCAGTGTTACCGGCGACCGTCGCGCGCGCGCCGACCGGCGCGGTGGCCGGAATGAACGCCGTCTCCTGCTGGTCGCCCTTGCCGCGCACCACCCGCAGGGCGGCCACCACGGGAACCTCGGTGCCGCTGGATGTGAGCATGAGGGAGCCCGCCTCGCCACGCGTGACGTCGCCGAGGTCCACGACCGTGGTCATCCGGGACTTCACGTGCAGGCTGTCGTTCCCGGCAGGGGTGATCCGTCCGGAGGGCGAGGCGAGGCGCACCGTGAGGTCGGCGTCCGCGTCGCCGGGTACGAAGGCGATCAGGCGGACGTCCGTGGCGTCCTTGGGGATGCCGGGCATCACCAAGGAGCCCTCGGGGCCGACGGAGGCGGCCAGCCAGTCACCCCCGACCTTGTCGTCGAGGGCCTGGATCGCGGCGGCAACCCGGCCGCTGCGGACGCTCACATGGACCGTGAGGTCGTTCTCCCGCACGTCGCTGAGCGTGGACAGCAGGATCGGATCGCTGGAGTGCGGCTTGACGGTGATGCCCTCGCCGACCGTCGACTTGAGGTTGCCGTCCTTGCCGTACAGCTCGATGTCGACGACTGCGGCGGAGTCGTCGGGGTTGGTGAGGTGTACGTAGTCGGTGCGGGAGTTGCTGGTGCTGGCGCCCGGGAACCAGAACTCCGTGTCCGCAGCCGTGCAGTTGGTGCCGAGCAGCCCCCGTCCGGATCCCGCGGCGACCTGGGTGGTCTCCTGGACCGTCCAGCCGGGCGCGAACCGACCGGTGGCGGTACCGATGAGCGCGGGTGTGTCGGCGCCGGAGCTGTCCTTGGTGACCGGCGTGCCGGGCTCCTTGGGGGTCACGGCCGGCGCGTTCGACTGTTTCTTGTGCGTGCCGCTCTTGCCGCCCGTTTTGGAGCCGGAGACCGACCCGTCCGCCGACTGCGCGGTCGCCGCGGTCAGTTCGGCCTTGCCGGCGGCGCCCGCGCCCTGCGATACGGGTGTGAACGAGGTGTACGAGGTCTCGGCGATGTCGGACATGCTCGGCTGGGGGCACAGCAGCCGGGTCCGCTCCACGGGCAGCCGGGCGGCCGTCTTCACGGTGCCGTTGCCGGACGCGTCGGGGGTGGTGAAGGCGGCGAATCCGGTGACGGCGGCGAGCGCGGTCGTGCCGGCGATCAGGGACAGGGTCGTGCGGTTCACTGCTGGCTCCCGTCGGGGCGCTCACTGTCGGTGCCGTGCGCCGGGTCGTACGGCGTGGCGTAGCCCTGGGTGTACGTCTCGTCGTACGAGGCCGGGGTCCCGTAGGCGTACGGGTCGTACTGGGCGCCCTGGTACGGCTGCTGCCCGTACGCGCCCGGTGCGTACTGCTGGTCGCCCGGGTACTGCCCGCCGTCCGCGTACTGCTGGTCGTCCGGGTACTGCCCGCCGTCCAGGTGCTGCTGGTCGCCCGGGTGCTGCTGGTCGCCGTAGGTGCCGTACTCGGTGCCCGCGTAGCCCTCGGTGTCCCACTCGCCGTACGCCCGCTGCTGCGGGACCGCGGCGGAGACTGCGGGAGCCTCCGTCGGAGGAGGAGGCAGCGGGGTGCCGGCTTCCGGCCCGTCCTCGTCCGCCCCGGTCTCGGCCTGGGCGCGCCGGCGGCGGGCACGGCGGCCCTCGCCGGCGGTTTCCTGCGTGGGCTCGGGCCGCTCTTCGGGAAGGTCGTCGTCGACGTCACGGCGGCGGCCGGGCAGGGCGAGCACCACGAGGACGACGGCGAGCGCGCCCTGCGCCCACAGCCAGGCCTTGTGGTCGAGCGGCGTGTCGTACGTGAGGTCCAACGTGCCGCCGGTGGCGGGCAGTTCGAAGCCCTGGGCCCAGCCGTCGACGGTGGTGCGGGTGAGCGGCTTGCCGTCCAGGGTGGCGCTCCAGCCCGCGTCGGCGGTGTCGGCGATCCGCAGAACGCGGCCCGACGCGCCGGAGGGGATCTTGGTGTGGATCTCGACCGGGCCCGCCGCGACGGCCTGGGGTGCGGCGGAGCCGGTGATGATCGCGGCGCGGGAGACCTCGTGGTTCACGCGCCACAGGGCGCTGCCGTTCTGCTGGCTCAGCCGGGTCAGGCCGGGTGTGGAGTCCAGGACTCGGGCCACCTCACGGGGCGTTCCCTTGCGGACGAGGACGTAGCGCACGGCGAAGCCGCCGAGTTCGTCGGCCTGGTCGGCGCCGGAGCCCGCCACGAGATTGGCCACGACCTTGTCGAGTCGCTTGTTCTGGCCGCCCTGCGCGGCCAGTTCGGCGTCGCCGAGGCGGGCGCCGGAGCCTCGGACCAGGGTGTAGCCGATGCGCGATGTGGACTCGCCGTCCATGACGAGGGTGCGGGCCTGGTCGCTGGTGCCGCTCTCCTCGGCGACGAACGCGGGCACCTGGACGGGGTCTCGGCGCTCCAGGGGCCCGTCCGCGCCACGGATCATCCATCCGGCGGCGATGAGAAGGGGCCCGGCCGCGGAGGCGAACGCGATGAGCGCGGCGACCGGCTGGCGCCAGCCGAAGTTCTGCTCGGCCACACGCCCGCGTGCGCCGTCCGCACCCATTGTGGCGGCGGCCAGGAGTGCGAGGCCGTAGACGAGGGTCGCGGGTCCCGCCCACGCGGAGCGGTTGGACAGGACCGCGAGGACGAGCGCCACCAGGGCAACCGCCCACGCCGTCCAGATGCCCGCCTGGCGCTGCGCGCGCAGCAGGGCGGCCAGCGCGGCGAGGACGATGCCGATGAGCATCAGCCCGCTGACGGTGCCGGGGCCGCCGGGGCTCGCGCCGAGCAGGTCGGTGGCAGAGGCGGTGCTACTGCCGTACGCGAGGCCGGCCTCCTTGAAGAAGCCGGACGGCAGCAGCGACAGCGACCAGGGGGCGAGCATCAGCAGAGGAGTGCCCACCTGGGCGAGGAAGCGCGCCCCGTAGGCGACGATGTCGTTCCTGCGGACCACGAGCAGCGCCAGGCCGAGGACCAGGGCAATCGGCCACACGATGGGGGTGAACGCGGTAGTGATCGTCAGCAGGAGCGCGTACGCCCAGGTGGCGCGCCAACTGCCGCGGGCACCCGACGCATGGGCGAGCCCGCCGGCCGCGATGGCCGCACGCGCGATGAGCGGCAGCAGGATCGCGAGGACCGCGGTGCCGATGCGGCCGCCGGCGAGGGCGCCGGTGGCCGCAGGCAGAAAGGCGTACGCGACTGACGCCCACGCGCGCAGCAGCCGTGACTCGACGAGCGGACGCGAGGCGAAGTACGCGCTGATCCCGGCAAGCGGCACCGAGCAGACGAGCAGCACCGTGACCGCGAGCCCGGTGGAGCCGAACAGGATGCTCCCGAACAGGGCGACGAGCGCGAGATAGGGAGGCGCGGAGTGCGTGCCTCCCGCGCCCACCGAATGCCAGGCGTCGAGATACCGCGACCACAACTCGGAGGCGTCGGCGGGCACGGGCAGCAGTGCGCCGCCCGCGAGCGCGCCGCCGCCGAGCAGGGCGCGGCAGGCGACGAGCGAGACTGCCAAAAGGACGGCGAAGAGCACCGGTCCGGGCTTGCGGGCGATGCGCTTGAGCCGGGCGAACTGTTCGATCTCCAGGAAGTCGGCGTCGTCGCCGCCGGGTCCGGATTCCATGGCGCTGCCGTGTCGGCCGGCCGAGGAGACCTCGGAGTCCGAGCGGCCCACCAGATTGCTCGCGACCTGTTCGACGGTGGCCCGGACGGTCGCTCCGGGCGGCGGGAACAGTGGGCGCAGCTCGCCCTTGTCGACCTGCGGTCGGCCGCGGCTGCGCCGCCCGGCGATGATCCGCTCGGGCCGCAGCAATGTCCCCAGGAGGCCGCGGATCTCGTCGACCGCCTGCCCCGGGACCTTGCCGACGAGGTAGGCGACCGTGCGCAGCAGGGTGCCCAGCACCAGGCGGAGCACGATCCAGGGCAGCTGTGCCGTACGGGCGTTGACGAGGAGGGTGTAGACGGCGCCCGCCTTGTCGACCTTGTGCGGGGATGCCGCGGTACGGCCCACGCAGTCGACGGTGCGGCGCTCGCGGGAGGCCGCCTCGGCGTGCCGTACGACCGCTTCGGGGGCTACGAGGACGCGGTGTCCGGCGGCCTGGGCGCGCCAGCAGAGGTCGACGTCGTCACGCATCAGGGGCAGATGCCGGTCGAACCCACCGAGCCGTTCGAAAACATCACGTCGGATCAGCATGCCGGCGGTGGAGACGGACAGCACCTGGTGGACGTGGTCGTGTTGGCCCTGGTCCTGTTCGCGGCGGTCCAGGCCGGTCCAGCGGCGGCCGGAGTTGGCGATGCTGACGCCGACCTCCAGCAGTTGCCGACGGTCGTACCAGCCGCGGAGCTTGGGGCCGACGACGGCCACGTCGTCGCGACCCAATTCGAGTTCGGTGTCCACGACCCGCAGCAACTGAGCCAGGGCATCGGGTTCGGGGGCACAGTCGTCGTGCAGGAGCCACAGCCACTGCATCGGCTCGCCGTACGGCAGCTCCGGCATGTCGTAGGCCTCGTCCCGCCAGGTGCGGGTGACGGGGTCCCAGCCGCTGGGGCGCTTGAGGTAGGGCAGGTCGTCCGGGGTGAGCGGGGCCGCGGTGCGGCTCGCCTCCTCGACGGCCTGGCCGAAACCGGTGCGCCGGGCGAGGTGCAGGACCCGGTCGGCGCCGAGTGCTTCGGTGAGCAGTTGGGCGGAGTCGTCCGCGCTTCCGGTGTCGGCCGCCACGGCGTTCTGCACGGGGCGCTCCTGGCTGAGCAGCCCGGCGAGCGCTTCGGGCAGCCAGCGGGCGCCGTCGTGGGCAACGAGCACGGCGGTGACCACGTGACGCGGAAACTCTGGAGGACGGGTCGGGTCGAACGGCGTCGTGGCGGCGTCGTGTTGGACCGCTGGATGGCTGTGCACGGACATCGAGGTACAGGCCCCGGTTCGCTGGACTGCGGTGGACGCCTGTGCCCGAAGGGGGCAGCGGGGCGTCTCGGACGGAGGCCCACACTAACGGCTGGACACGATCACGGCCCGCCGCCTGTGGACAACCCACCTGCGCCGGGCCGTTCGTTACGTAAGGGTGTACGCCTTTTCTTCGCTCGCCGGTCGGGGCGGCCGCCACGCGTGCGTGAGCCTCTTTTACGACGATCTGGACGGTTCTTTTCAGTCAACGGGGTGTCAGATGGCGGCCTTCTTCAGGCGGCGGCGCTCACGTTCGGACAGGCCGCCCCAGATACCGAACCGCTCGTCGTTGGCAAGCGCGTACTCGAGGCACTCCGAGCGGACCTCGCACGCGAGACAGACCTTCTTGGCCTCACGGGTGGAGCCGCCCTTCTCGGGGAAGAACGACTCGGGGTCGGTCTGGGCGCACAGCGCGCGCTCCTGCCAGCCGAGTTCCTCATCCGCGTCGTCGACCAGCAGTTGCTGCACCAGCTCGGTCATGTGCGCCCCTCGTCTGTCTTTCACGTCCCCGTGATGTAGCCGTTACCGATTTCGGCTGAACGACACGAGTGAAATTACAAGTGTGCCGATCCGGGCCAGTCAAGCCGAGATCTGCTATTGGGCCCCTTATTCACCCTGCGGAACCAAGGCTATGCGGAAAGTGTTCAAATCGGCATAAACCCTGACACTCGGCGGAGGCCAGACGGGCCTCCGCCCCCTCTCGGGGAAGGACGCCCAGGCATTCGGTCCCGTTCCGGTGTGCACCACGAAGCGAACCGGATCACATTCGGATCACGAGATCGCAACGGAGATCGTGCACCGGTCGTGCGCCTTGTGTCCCCCGTATCTCGCAGGCAAACCATTCACCCGCCAGATGAACCGGATGAGGTGAAACATCTCCTACTTCCCGGACATCAAGTTGACAGCGAAGGTGTGACCCGATGTCCTAGTGGGCATGCTCGCGAACTTGGCACCCACCTCGACCCGCCCCGCCGGGTCCACTGGTGCTGCCCGCGCTCGCTGTAGCTGTTCCGGCTGTTGAGCCCGCTCCACCGCTCCGGCCGCTACTGAGTCCACCCGACTCGGCTGCTGTCTCCTCCGCCCGCACCAGGGCTTCCGCCTCGCCCGTGACCCGGGCAGACGACATGCGACACCCAGCCCCCTCTCCCCGCCGAGGAACCACCGCACCCATGAACAGCGACAGCGACCTCCAGATCGCCGGCGACATCCTCGAAGTACCGCATCTGCTCCAGCCGCCGCGCGAGCACCCGGCCACCGTGGCCGAGTTCGCCGGCCTCGCGCGCTCCATCGCCGCCGACCGCTCCCAGTGGGAGCACCTGGTGCGGTACGACGCGGCCTCCCGCTGGTACCACCGGCTGCGCGCCGTTCCCGAGGCTCTCGGCTCCGCTGGAGCAGGAGAGGCCCCGATCGGCTACGAGGTGTGGCTGCTGTCCTGGGTGCCCGGGCAGGGCAGCGGACCGCACGGCCACGGGCGCTCGTCCGGCGTACTGACCGTCCTGCACGGCGCACTGACGGAGCGCACAGAGCGCGGTACACGCGTGTGGAGTGCGGGGGCGCAGCGGGTGTTCGCACCGGGGTACGTGCACGAGGTGGTGAACGACGCGCTGGAGCCGGCGGTGAGCCTGCACATCTACTACCCGGGGCTGACCGAGATGCCGATGCTCTCCCAGCACCGGTTTGGTGCGACCGGGAGCACCCCCGTGGCCTGCGCGGCCGAGCGCGGAACGGCGGACACGGCCACTGCCTGACGCGGTACGCGGCGGCCCGGCGGGCCGGGCTCGGCTCCCGGTTGGGGCAGCGGCCGTCCACAGGCCACTCACGCCCCCTCATCGAGTCAGCCTGACGGCTGACACACTGCCCACCCGCCACCCGACCACCACCCCTCATCGAGTCAGCCTGACGGCTGACACACTGTTTTCATGCGCATTGTGGTTCTGGCAGGCGGCATTGGCGGTGCCCGGTTTCTTCGCGGTCTCAAGCGGGCCGTGCCCGACGCGGACATCACGGTCATCGGTAACACCGGCGACGACATCCACCTCTTCGGGCTGAAGGTCTGCCCGGACCTCGACACGGTGATGTACACGCTCGGCAACGGCATCAACGAGGAACAGGGCTGGGGTCGGGCCGACGAGACCTTCCACCTCAAGGAGGAACTCGCGGCGTACGGAGTCGGACCGGAGTGGTTCGGGCTCGGCGACCGTGACTTCGCCACGCACATCGTGCGGACGCAGATGCTGGGCGCGGGCTATCCGCTCAGCGCGGTCACCGAGGCACTGTGCGACCGCTGGAAGCCGGGGGTCCGGCTCATCCCCATGTCGGACGACCGCGTCGAGACCCATGTCGCCGTCGAGTTGGAGGGCGAGCGCAAGGCGATCCACTTCCAGGAGTACTGGGTGCGGCTGCGGGCCTGCGTCCCGGCCGAGGCGGTCGTGCCGGTGGGTGCCGAGCAGGCAAAGCCGGCGCCGGGCGTCCTCGAGGCGATCGCCGAGGCGGACGTCGTGCTCTTCCCGCCGTCCAACCCGGTGGTGTCCGTCGGCACCATCCTCGCGGTACCCGGTATCCGGGAGGCCATCGCGGACGCCGGAGTACCCGTCGTGGGCCTCTCCCCCATCGTCGGTGACGCGCCCGTGCGCGGGATGGCCGACAAGATGCTCTCGGCGGTCGGCGTGGAGTCGACGGCCGCGGCGGTCGCCGAACACTACGGCTCGGGGCTGCTGGACGGCTGGCTGGTCGACACGGTGGACGCGACGGCCGTGGAGCGCGTCGAGGCGGCGGGCATCCGCTGCCGGGCGGTGCCGCTGATGATGACGGATCTGGACGCGACGGCGCGGATGGCCCACGAGGCGCTGAAGCTGGCGGAGGAGGTGCGGGGCGCTTGAGCAGCAGGCTTTCGGGACACGAGGGTGCCGGCGGCGGGCCGGCGCGGATCGGGGCGACCGCGGACGGGCGTCCGGGCGGCGGGGGGATTCCCGCAGACGGTGGCACGATCGGTGCCGCGCCCGGTTACCGGGTGTGGGCGGTATCCGGGCTACCGGAGATCCGCCAGGGTGACGACCTGGCCAAGGTCATCGCCGCCTCCGAGCCCGGACTCGTCGACGGGGACGTGCTGCTCGTCACCTCGAAGATCGTCTCCAAGTCCGAGGGACGCGTCGTGCGGGCCGACGACCGGGAGGCCGCCATCGACGCCGAGACGGTACGGGTCGTGGCCCGACGCGGGCCGCTCAGGATCGTCGAGAACCGGCAGGGGCTGGTGATGGCCGCCGCCGGTGTCGACGCCTCCAACACTCCCTCGGGGACCGTGCTGCTGCTGCCGGAGGATCCCGACGCCTCCGCGCGGGCCCTGCGGAACGGGCTGCGGGACATCCTCGGCGTCGAGGTCGGCGTGGTCGTCACCGACACCTTCGGGCGGCCCTGGCGCAACGGGCTCACCGATGTCGCCATCGGCGCCGCGGGCGTACAGGTCCTCGACGACCTTCGCGGTGGCACGGACGCGCACGGCAACCCGCTGAGCGCGACCGTCGTCGCCACCGCCGACGAACTGGCCGCCGCCGGTGACCTGGTCAAGGGCAAGGCCGCCGGGCTGCCCGTCGCCGTCGTACGCGGACTGCCGCACATGGTGACCGGGGACGACGGCGAGGGGGCCCGCGCGATGGTGCGCGACGCCCACGACGACATGTTCCGGCTCGGCACCTCCGAGGCGGTACGGGAGGCGGTGACCCAGCGGCGCACGGTGCGGGCGTTCACCGGCGAGCCCGTGGACCCCGGTGCCGTACGGCGCGCGGTGGCCGCCGCCGTGACCGCTCCGGCGCCGCACCACACGACGCCGTGGCGGTTCGTGCTCCTGGAGTCCGAGGAGTCCCGGACCCGGCTGCTGGACGCGATGCGGGAAGCGTGGATCGCCGATCTGCGCCGGGACGGGAAGACCGAGGAGTCGATCGCGAAGCGGGTCCGGCGTGGGGACGTGCTGCGCCATGCTCCGTATCTCGTCGTGCCCTGCATGGTCATGGACGGGTCCCACACCTACGGCGACGCGCGGCGGGACGCGGCCGAGCGGGAGATGTTCGTGGTCGCCACCGGGGCGGGCGTGCAGAACCTCCTGGTCGCGCTCGCCGGGGAGCGGCTCGGTTCGGCATGGGTGTCGTCGACGATGTTCTGCCGGGACGTCGTCCGTGAGGTACTCGGGCTGCCGGAGAGCTGGGATCCGATGGGCGCCGTGGCGGTGGGCCATCCGGCCGAGGAGCCGAGGCCGCGGCCCGGGCGGGACGCGGGGTCGTTCATCGAGGTGCGGTGAGCAGGGCGCCGGTTCCCGTACCGCGGCCGTACGCGGTGTGTGCGCCCTCTACGCTCGTAGGACAGCCGTCGAGACAGCCCCAGCATCACTAGGACCTCACCCGTGGCCGGACGATTCGCTCCCCGTCCCACCCGCACGACCGTGCGCGGGGGACATGTCGTCGCGCCCGCGGGGGTACCGCGGCCGGCCACGGCGCCGGGACGACGGCGGGCCTGGACCCCGCCCGGGCCCCTGGACCTCGGGCTGGTACTCGGGCCGCTGCGGCGCGGTCCCGGGGATCCGACGTTCCGGGCGACACCGGACGGAGCGGTGTGGCGGGCCAGTCGCACACCGGCGGGACCGGGCACCCTGCGGGTCGCGCTGCGCGGCGCAGTCGCCGAGGCGGAGGCGTGGGGGCCCGGGGCACAGTGGCTGCTGGACCAACTGCCGGAGATGCTAGGGGCGTTGGACGCTCCGGAAGTCTTCGAGCCACGGCACCGGCTGGTCGCGCAGGCGCGGCACCGGCGACCGGGGCTGCGGCTGACGCGGACGGGACTGGTACTGGAGTCGCTGATTCCGTCCGTCCTGGAGCAGAAGGTCACCGCGGACGAGGCGTACCGGGCGTGGCGGCTGCTCGTGGGGAAGTACGGAGAGCCCGCGCCGGGACCCGCGCCGGGGCGGATGCACGTCATGCCGGCGCCGCGCACATGGGCGCTGATCCCGTCGTGGGAGTGGCACCGGGCGGGGGTCGACTACAAGCGGGCGTCGACGATCTTGCGGGCGGTGCGGGTCGCTGCGCGGCTGGAGCAGACGATGGGGATGGAGCCCGCGCAGGCGCAGGCGCGGCTGGAACTGGTGCCGGGCATCGGGCCGTGGACCTCCGCGGAGACCGTGCAGCGCAGCCATGGGGCGGCGGATTCCGTGACCGTGGGGGATCTGCATCTGCCGGGGATCGTGGGGTATGCGCTGGCCGGGGACCGGCACGCGGACGACTCCGTGATGTTGACGCTGCTGGAGCCGTACGCGGGGCAGCGGCACCGGGCGGCACGGCTGATCCTGCTGAGCGGCCGGGTACCGCCGCGGCGCGCTCCGCGGATGCAACCGGGGGACATCGGGCGGTTGTAGGGGACGGATGCGTCCGGTGCGCGCCGGGCCACCGGACACCCGCCCCGGGCGATGCCTCCCCGGCCGTCGCAAGCCCTACTGGTCCGAGGAGAAGCGCACCGCAGCCGCCGGGATGTTCGCATCGCACCAGACACGTACCCCGTCACGAAGTTCGTTGTCCGCGCCGACCACCGCGCCGTCGCCGATGACCGCGCCGGTGATGACCGAGCGCTCGCCGATGCGGGAGCGGGCTCCGATCAGGGAGTCCGTGATGACCGCGCCTGGTTCCACGTTCGCGCCGGAGAGCAGCGTGCTGCCATGGATCCGGGCCCCCTGCCCCACGAACGCGCCCTCGCCCACCACCGTGCCACCCGTCAGCTTCGCGTCCGGGGAGACCGTTGCCGTCGGCAGGATCAGCCGGTCGCCGCGTCTGCCGGGTACCGCGGGGGACGGGGCACGGCCCAGGACCAGGTCCGCCGAGCCGCGGACGAAGGCCGCCGGGGTGCCCAGGTCCAGCCAGTACGTCGAGTCCACCATGCCCTGCAGATGGGCTCCGGTCGCCAGCAGGTCCGGGAACGTCTCGCGTTCCACCGAGACCGGGCGGCCCGCCGGGATGGTGTCGATGACCGAGCGGCGGAAGACGTACGCCCCGGCGTTGATCTGGTCGGTGACGATCTCCTCCGGGGTTTGCGGCTTCTCCAGGAACGCGGTCACCCGGCCCGTCGCGTCCGTGGGGACCAGTCCGTATGCCCTGGGGTCCGTCACCTTCGTGAGGTGGAGCGAGACGTCCGCGCCCGTCGACTCATGGGTGTGGACCAGGGCACGGATGTCCAGGCCCGTCAGGATGTCGCCGTTGAAGACCAGGACCGGCTCGTCCGGGCCCGAGTGGAGGCGGCTCGCCACGTTGCGGATGGCGCCGCCCGTGCCGAGCGGCTCCCTCTCCGTGACGTACTCCAGCCGCAGGCCCAGGGCCGAGCCGTCGCCGAAGTACGGCTCGAAGACCTCGGCCAGATAGGACGTGGCGAGCACGATGTGCTCCACGCCCGCGGCCCTCGCCCGCGCCAACTGGTGGGTGAGGAAGGGGACCCCGGCCGCCGGAACCATCGGTTTCGGTGTGTTCACCGTGAGCGGGCGCAGCCGGGTACCCCTGCCGCCGACCAGGAGGATCGCTTCTGTCACCTGTCGTCTCTGCTTCCTGCCGGGACCGGCCGAACTGTCCATCGGCCGGCCAGTGTATGCAGACCGGGTTATGAGGACTGCTGAGGGCGTTATGAGGACCGTTAGAGGAGCCCTTTGGATGCGCCTTCGATGACAGCGGGTGTCCTTCGACGGCTGTGCGGGGGGGTGCCCCGCCATCTTCGTGCGGATGGGCTCGTACGGCGTCTCGTGGGCGTCGTGCGGTGTGATGCCGGTCACCGCACGAGGCGTACGGTGACCGCGCCCCTCAGCGGCCCTGGTAGCGGGCCGCGGTGGAGCGGACCGAGCCGAGTTTGCCGTAGAGCAGCCTTCCCGGGCACTCCGTGCTGAACCCGTCGCGATGGCCGGAGATCACGTTCATTCGTGCGTTCTCACCCATTGGGAAGAGATTGCCACCCTTGGACGTCAGGTGGGTCGCACCGCGCGGATCCATGCCGTAAAGGCCGAGCTTCCACGCGGCGACCTTGGCGATGGAGGTCACCACGGCGGCCGGTGGTGTGGTCCCGTCATAGCTGCCGATGGCGGCGATCCCCATGCTCTCGTCGTTGAACCCGAGGGTGTGGGCGCCCATGACGGGCTTGTCCACGCCGCCGGCGCGGCCTTCATAGATGTTTCCGCACTTGTCGACGAGGAAGTTGTAGCCGATGTCCCGCCAGCCGCTGCTCACGACGTGGTAGCGGTAGATACCGCGGATGACTGAAGCGGCTTGGGAGCAGCCGTAGTTGTTGCCCGTCGCCGTGTGGTGCACGAAGGCCACCTTCACCTTGTCCGTATAGCTGGAGCCGGGCTCCCTCAGACTCTCGTCGGCGCGCCAGTCACGCCGCGTGATGATGCTCGGGCGCGCTCCGATGTACGGAACCGCGTGCGCCGTGCGCCCCTCGGACACCGCTTGTACCGCCTCCGGCGCGGCCTTGGCCGTCGCCCCCTTCGAGAGGGCCGGGATCTCCCGGTCGCCCAGGTGTGCGAGACCGCCGCCGATGGCGGACTCGACGGCGTCCGTACCCGGTACGGAGCCGGGCACCCTCGCGCCCGGCTCCCATGAGGCGGCGGTGTCCCCCCGCTGCTGCGGGGGCTCCACGGCCGGTTCGGCGCCTGGGTCGACCAACTCGACCCGCAGGCCGTCGGGGAGTGCTGGCGCACGGGTCTCACCCGCGTGGGCTTCGTCCGCACGCACCCGTACCTCGACGCCGTCCGAGGCACCGACCCACAGGGGAGCCGTTGATCCGCGCAGTCGGTTCGAGCGTCCCTCCGGGGCCTGCGGGTCGGGGCCGTGGCCGTCGTTGTGCACCTCCAGCTCCTGCCAGCCGGACCATCGGGCCGTGCCACTCGCCCGGGTGCGGATCTGGGCGCTGCCGTGCAGTGCGGCGCCCGGGTCGTCCCAGACGACGCCGATCAGCGAGAAGGGACGTACAGCCTGAGGGGCCAGCCCGCGTTCGGGCACCGCCCCGGGGATGCGGGGGCGGGTGAGGGGCTCGAGGGTGAGGGACTGGGTGCTGCCGGGGACGGCCGACCTGTCGGCCGGGTCGGACCCGGCCGCCGTGGCCGGCGAAACCCCCGCATCCGTCCCGGCCGCCGCGACCGGGAGGGCGAGCGTGAGGGTCAGTACCGCCGAGCAGGTGACACCGATCGAAGAAGCAAGGTATCCGCGCATGCCCCTGATCTTGGACATAGTCAGACATATATGTCTATCCGGGAACTGACGGGGCATCGGCTCTGCTCCGCCGAACCGGTGGCCCGTCACTGCGCCCCGGGGTGGCCGCCCCGCGTACGCTTGCGCGGGTGAACGCCAGCGACCGCACACCTGCCGACCTGCTGCGATCCGCGCTCGCCGCGGATCCGGCACGCCCCCTGGTGACCTTCTACGACGACGCCACGGGCGAACGTGTCGAACTCTCCGTGGCCACCTTCGCCAATTGGGTGGCCAAGACCGCCAATCTCCTCCAGGGAGATCTCGCCGCCGAGCCCGGCGACCGGGTCGCGCTGCTGCTGCCCGCGCACTGGCAGACGGCGGTGTGGCTGCTCGCGTGCGCGTCCGTGGGCGTCGTCTGCGACATCGGCGGCCACGCGGGCGCCGCCGACCTCGTCGTCAGCGGACCCGACACGCTCGATGCGGCGCGCGCCTGCACCGGGGAGCGCGTCGCCCTCGCCCTGCGCCCCCTCGGCGGCCGCTTCCCACAGGTCCCGGACGGCTTCGTCGACTACGCGGTCGAGGTACCGAGCCAGGGCGACCGTTTCCAGCCGTACGCGCCCGTCGACCCGGAGGAGCCGGCCCTGATCGTCGCCGGGGCCGAGTACACGGGGGCCGAGGTCGTGGAGCGGGCCCGCGCGGACGCGCTCCCGCTCGGCCTGACGGGTCCCGGGTCGCGACTGCTGTCCGGGCTGCCGTACGACACATGGGAGGGGCTGAGCGCCGGACTGTACGCGCCTCTCACGTCCGGCGGGTCCGTGGTGCTCTGCCGTCATCTGGACCGGCTGGACGAGGACGCGGTGGCCAAGCGGATCGAGAGCGAACGGGTCACCGCCACGGCCCGCTGAGAAACCGCCGGGGTGGCGGGCCGCCGGTGACCTCCCGCGGCCCTCCCCCTTTCACGGGCGCCCCACCCCCATTCGGACCAGCACCGGCCGCCCAGGACGTCCACCTCGGGCCATGGTCGTAGGAGCCCGAAACACTCGTACGTCGCAGGGGGTGGACCCGGCAGTGACGACCAGAGGCACCCCCCGACGGCAGGGCGCCGCGGGCCCCGGCGTCTCCGCCGCCGGCCCCGGGCTCACCCGCCGCCGGCGCCGACGCCGGTTGCACCGGGCCGCGCTGGGACTCGCCGTACTCATGGCCGGGGCCGCCGTGGCCGGATGGGCCGCGTACGAGAAGCTGAACTCGAACATCACCGCGGACGACGACGCCGCCTCCGAACTCGCCCGGCACGAGAAGGAGCGGCCCCGCGTGCTCGTGCCCGGCGCACGGAACATCCTGCTCATCGGGTCCGACTCCCGGGCGGGCGACGGGAACGACCGGTACGGCAGAGACTCCGGTACCGAGCGGTCCGACACCATGATCCTGCTCCACCTCGCGGCCGACCGGCACAGCGCCACCGCCGTCTCCCTCCCCCGCGACCTCATGGTCGACGTGCCAGACTGCCGCCTGCCCGACGGCAGCCGCAGCCGACCGGTGTTCACGATGTTCAACCAAGCCTTCGCCACCGGCGGTTCCGCCTGCTCCGTCCGTACGCTCGAAAAGCTGACGGACATCCGCGTCGACCACTACCTGGTCGTCGACTTCAGCGGATTCAAAAAGCTGGTCGACGCACTCGACGGCGTCCAGGTGTGCCTGAAGGAACCGATCGACGACAAGGACGCCGGGCTGAAGCTGCCCGCGGGCAAGGTGACGCTCGACGGCGAGCAGGCGCTGGGCTACGTACGCGCCCGCAAGAGCCTCGGCGACGGCAGCGACACCGAACGGATGGAGCGCCAGCAGCGTTTTCTCGGCGCGCTCGTGAGCAAGGTGCACAGCAATCACGTGCAGCTGAATCCCCTGAAGCTGTATCCGGTGCTGGACGCGGCCACCTCGTCCCTCACCACGGACCCGGGCCTGGCAAGCCTGCGAAGGCTCTACGGACTTCTGCGCGAACTGCGGAACCTGCCCACGCAGCGCGTGCAGTTCCTGACAGTGCCGCGCACGCCGTACCCGTACAACGCCGATCGCGACCAGCTCGTGGAACCCGCGGCGCGGAAACTCTTCGCACGGCTGCGCGAGGACCAGCCCGTCGAGGTCGCACGGAAAGTTCGGGAGGGCTCCCCCGCGAAAGCCGGTGCCACGGTATTGGTTCGCGGTGACAGTGAGGAGCCGTACGGCGACGGAAAGTCCATGGCAATGCGCCCTGGCACGCGTGGATCGAGTCCCCAACCCCCGCCCACTTTCCCCGGGAACGAGGCCACCCCGGACGCCTGTTGGTAAAGCGCGTACCAAGTCTGGGGACGCCTGAGCGAAGAACCTTCTGAGAAATAGACGGGATTGCCCAGTTGTAGGGCAGTGGAGTTTGTCACCGTCGTCGCTTGACGCCGAACTGGGCGGATAGTGTGAGCGATCCGGTGCCACACCCTTGATGTCCGTCGTGGGTCACGCACTGGTTGAAGAGACCCGAGCGCCTCGAGGGGAAGGCGCCGCGTGGCCCCGACGGAGGATCAGACAACCGTGGACGCGCAAGGCCGTGGGCGGGCGGACAACATCGACCCCGCAGACCAGTGGGTGCTCAACCCTGACACCGGTGAATACGAACTGCGACTGCCCCCTTCCGCACCGCAGTCGACCGTACCGAGACCGCGGCGGGGAGCTCCCACCGGGAACGCCCAGGGGGGCACCCGCACGTCGCCCGGTCCTCGGCGCCGGGCTCCGGAGCAACCGGTCCCGGACACCGTGCCGGGGCCGCGCCGCCGCCGGGGGGCGCCCGAGCAACCGGTGCCAGGGAGACGCCGCACGAAGCCCAAGAAGGGCAAGGCGAAGAAGATACTGCTGTGGACCGGCGGCAGTATGGCCTTCGTCCTGGTCGCGGTCGTCGGCGCCGGTTACCTCTACATCAAGGACCTCGAGGGGAACATCACGGCGCAGGACGTCGGCGCCGCCGCCAAGGACAGCTTCAGCAAGGACGAAGCGTTCAACATCCTGATCATCGGGACCGACAAGCGCACCGGCAAGGGCAACGAGGGGTACGGCGACAAGGGCAGCGTCGGTCACGCCGACACCAACATCCTGCTGCACGTCGCCAAGGACCGTACGAACGCGACCGCGATGAGCATCCCGCGTGACCTGGTCGTCGACAACATCCCCGACTGCCCGACCAAGCAACCGGACGACTCCACCAAGGTCATCCCCGGCTCGCAGAAGGTCCGGTTCAACGAGAGCCTCGGCCAGGCGGGCCGCGACGCGGGGTGCACGATGCTCACGGTCAAGGAAGTCACCGGCATCGCGCCCGACCACTTCATGATGGTCGACTTCAACGCCGTGAAGACGCTGACCTCGGCGGTGGGCGGGGTCGAGGTCTGCGTGGGCAAGGACATCGACGACGAAAAGTCGCACCTCAAGTTGTCCAAGGGGACGCACCCGATCGAGGGCGAGCAGGCCCTCGCCTTCCTGCGCACCCGGCACAGCTTCGGCAACCAGGGCGACCTGGACCGCATCAAGGCGCAACAGCAGTTCCTCGGCTCGCTGGCCCGCAAGATGACCTCCAGCGACACGCTCACCGACCCCGGCAAGCTGATGGACCTGGCGCAGGCCGCCACCAAGGCGCTCACCGTCGACAAGGGCATCGGCAAGGTGGGCACGCTCAAGGACGTGGCCCTGGAGCTGAAGAAGGTGCCGCCGAAGAACATCAGCTTCATGACGGTGCCGGTGCGCGACAATCCCGCGGACGGCGTCGTACACAAGACCGTCATCCTCGACGAGAACGCGGCGCCGCAGGTGTTCGATGCGATCAGGAACGACGTCTCCTTCACCGAGGTGAAGAAGAAGCAGAAGGAGAAGAAGAGCGCCGAGGCCGCCAAGCTCAAGGGCCCCCGCTCGGCCGCCTCCGACATCCGCGTCGACATCTACAACGGCGGCGCTCGGGGCGGCAGTGCACAGCAGACGCTCAACTGGCTGCAGGTCAACAAGGGCGTCCTCAAGTCCAGCCAACTGGGCAACGCGAGCGAGAACCTCAGCAAGACGACCCTCGAGTACGCTCCCGACCAGGCCGATCAGGCACGCATGCTGGCGGACATCATGGGGTTGCCCGCGTCGGCGATGAAGCCGGGCAAGAGCGAGAAGAACTCCCAGGGGCTGCCGGCGATCGTGCTGACCCTCGGCAAGGACTTCAAGGGAGCCGGGGTGCCGCTGACCGCGCCGACCAAGGCGCCGGAGGTCAACAAGGCCACCGCGGACAAGGTCGAGTGCGCCAAGTGACCTGAGTGCCTTGCCACGCGTCCTACAGGACGCAGACGCGGCCGGTGGGTTTGTGCATCCCACCGGGCGTTTCAAGCGTCCAACTGGACGCAGGACGTGTCCAGTCGGTGCCGGGAGGCGTCCTCCGGAGCGCCGGACGGACCGTTCGTCAGGCACAGGGTGGGAGGCAGGGGAGATGACTCAGAGCGATGTGCGCGGGGGAAGACGGTCACGGACTCGGGCCCCGGGCGACAACGGTTCGCACGAGGATGCCGGGCCGGCCGAGGGCGGTCGGGGAGGCGGTGACGACGCCGGGGCACGCCACGGGCGGCGGCGCGGCCGACGCGGGCGCGGGCGCCGCATCCTGCGCTGGGCCGCGATCAGCTTGGCGGTGCTGACACTCGGCACCGCCGGCGCCGGGTATCTCTACTACCAGCACCTCAACGGCAACATCCGCAAAGGCGTACGCAGCAGCGGAGACTCCAAGGCCAAGAAGGCGGCGCCGAACGCGGACGGCCAGACGCCGGTGAACATCCTGCTGCTCGGCTCCGACAGTCGCAATTCCGACGCGAACGTGAGGCTGGGCGGCAGCAGGGACAACCGCGGCAATCCGCCGCTGGCCGACGTCGAGATGCTCGTCCACGTGTCCGCGGACCGCAAGAGCGCCGCGGTGGTGAGTATCCCGCGGGACACCCGGGTCGACATACCCAAGTGCACGGACCACAAGACGGGCACGTCCTATCCCCCGACCAACACCATCATCAACGCCTCACTTGCCCGGGGGGGAGCCGGCTGCACCCTGGCCACCTGGGAGAACCTCACCGGTGTCTACATAGACCACTGGATGACGATCGACTTCGCGGGCGTGGTGAAGATGGCGGACGCCATCGGCGGTGTGGAGGTCTGCGTGAAGCAGAACGTCTACGACAGCCATTCGCACCTGAAATTGGAGCATGGCACCCACAAGGTGAAGGGCGAGCAGGCCCTGCAGTGGCTGCGCACCCGGTACGCCTGGGGCAGTGACCTCATGCGGGCCAGGGCCCAGCACATGTACATGAACTCGATGATCCGTACGCTCAAGGACCAGAACATCTTCACCGACACCGGCCGGCTCATGAACCTGGCCGAGGCCGGCACGAAGTCCCTGGAGGTCTCCGAGGAGATCGGCACGGTCCCGAAGCTGTACAACCTGGGCATGCTGCTCAAGAAGGTGCCGACCGACCGCATCACCATGACGACGATGCCCAACGTCCAGGACCCGCAGGACAGGAACCACGTGGTCCCGGACGGCGCCAACGCCGAGAAGGTGTGGCAGATGCTCCGCGACGACGTTCCCTTCGACGACAAGGGCACCACGTCGGGCTCGAAGAAGACGAAGAGCAAGGACGAGGCGCCCAAGACTCCCTCCGTCTCGACCGACCAGCTCGGCGTGCTGGTGCAGAACGCGACCCGGACGTCCACGCTGGCCCCGGCCGGTGGCCGGGCGAACGAGATCAAGCAGGAGCTTGTGCAGAAGGGCTTCGGCAGGGCGGCTGCCGACACCTCGGCGGCACTGTCCGTGGACCGGACGGTCGTGCGCTACCCGAGCGCGGATCTGGAGGGCGACGCCCAGAGTGTCGCCAAGGCTCTGGGGATTCCGATGAGTTCGGTGAAGAGGTCGACCGATGTGTCGGGCGTCACCGTCGTCGTGGGGTCCGACTGGCGTACAGGCGCGGTCTACCCGAAGCAGGCCCCGCCGAAGGCCGGGGACCTGCCCGGCAACTCCGACGCCATGAACGGCTCGGACACCGACCAGTGCATGGAGGTGTACAACAAGCGCGATCAGTGGTAGTCGGCCGCCGCGCCCTGTGACACGACGCCGAGAGGGGCCTGCCGCTCGTGCGGCAGGCCCCTCTCGGCGTTCGGCACACCCGCTCAGGTCCCGCTGAGAACCGTCGGCCGCCGCGACGCGATGACCTTCTTCGCCAGCGACTTCGGGCTGGTCAGAAAGCCCCAGCCCCACGACATGTGCATGGTCGCGAGAGCGACGGGGATCTGCAGCCGGGCCTTCAGCGGCAGGCCCTTGCCCGCGGGGACGGAACCGAGGGCGATCGCCGCGAGGTAGCCGCCGGGAATCACGAAGCCCCACGGGGTCAGCACCGCGCCCACCACGATGCCCGCCGCGATCGCGCAGACCGCGGTCGGCGGGGCGAGGTAGCGCAGGTTGATGGAGCCCTCGTGGAAGCGGGCGACGACGTGCCGCCAACGGCCGTAGTTCTTGTACTGCTTGGCCAGCTCCCTGACCGACGGCCGCGGCCGGTACGACACCTTCAGCTCCGGCGAGAACCAGATGAGGCCACCCGCCTCACGGATGCGGAAGTTCAGCTCCCAGTCCTGGGCGCGGATGAACTCCTCGTTGTAGCCGCCCAGTTGCTCCAACGCCTCACGACGGAAGACACCGAGATAGACGGTCTCTGCCTCAGCCGCCTCGCCGCCCGTGTGGAACGCGGCGTTGCCGACGCCGATCTTCGAGGTCATGGCGGCGGCGACCGCGTGCTCCCAGTCGTTCTCGCCCTCGGCGTGCATGATGCCGCCGACGTTCTGCGCGCCGGTCTCCTCCAGAAGACGTACGGCGGTCGCGATGTAGTTCGGCGAGAGCATGCCGTGGCCGTCGACGCGGACCACGATCGGATGGCGGGAGGCCTTGATCGCGGCGTTGAGCGCGGCGGGCGTGCGGCCGGTCGGGTTCGGGACCGTGTGCACGCGCGGGTCCTCACGGACCAGCTCGGCCGCGATCTCGTCCGTGCGGTCCGTGGAGGGACCGAGGGCGATCACCACCTCCATCTCGCCGCGGTACTCCTGGGCAAGGATCGCTGAGACGGCTCCGCGCAGATGTCGCTCCTCGTTGAGGACGGGCATGATCACGGACACGGCGGGGAGCTGCACGTCGGACTTCGCGTTCATAGGGGGCTCACGTTACCGCGAACGGGGGACACGGGTGCGCGCCGCCCGGGTGCCGCCCAGGGCCGCAGATCGTGTCGGCCTACGGTGCTCGCGGATCCACGCCCAGCCTCGCGGAGGTCTCCCCCGTGCCCACGCCGACCCGCCCGCCCGCGCGCCCCCAGCCGGTCCGTCGCACCCCCGCGCGGCGGCTGCCCGTCCGGAAGAAGTCCGGCTGGGCCGCGCGGGCGGTCACCACGTTCTCCGTCGTGGTCCTCGCCGCGGCCGGCATCGGGCACGCGGTGCTCACCAGCCTCGACGAGGGCATCTCCCGAATCGATCCCTTCAAGGACATGAAGAACCGTCCCGCCGCGGGCCACGGCATGAACGTGCTGCTGGTCGGCACCGACGGGCGGGACCGGATCACGGAGGAGGAGCGACAGAAGTACCGTCTCGGCGGCATCCCGTGCCACTGCACGGACACGATCATGATCGTGCACATCTCGGCGGACCGGAACCGGGCCACCGTCGTGAGCCTGCCGCGGGACTCGTACGCGCAGGCGCCGGCGCACACCGACCGGACGACCGGACAGCAGCACGGCCGCCACCCGATAAGGCTGAACGCGGCGTACGCGGAGGGCGGCCCGAACCTGACCGTGCGCACGATCGAGGAGATGACGCACGTCAAGATCGACCACTATCTGGAGGTCGACTTCGTCAGCTTCATGAAGACCGTGGACGTGCTCGGCGGCGTCCGTATCTGTACGACGGAGCCGATGAAGGACTCGTTCACCGGGCTCGACCTGAGCGCGGGCACACACACGCTCGGCGGCGGAGAAGCGCTGCAGTTCGTACGGTCCCGGCACATCGACGGGGCCTCCGACCTGGGGCGGATGCAGCGGCAGCAGAAGTTCGTGGCGGCGCTGCTCGACCGGGCGACCTCGTCGGGCGTACTCCTCAACCCGGTGAAGTTCCGCAACATGACACAGGCCGTGCTCGGCTCGCTGCGGGCCGACCAGGGCTTCGGAACGGACGAACTGGTCGACCTGGGGCGGGCGATGCGGCACTTCACGCCGAGCTCTTCCGAGTTCACGACCGTGCCGATCGAGCAGACGGAGTACGAGGTCAAGGGCCTTGGCTCCACGGTGAAGTGGGACGACACGAAGGCGGGCGCGCTCTTCCAGTCGCTGCGCGACGACAAGCCCCTCACCCCGACCCGCCCGGCCGAGAAGAGCTCGACCGTGGTGCCCGTGGACGTGGCCCCGCAGCAGATCCGGGTGCGGGTGGAGAACGGGACGGGCACGAAGGAGATCGGCAAGCGCCTGGCCGACGCGCTCGCCGCCACCGGGTTCCGGACCACGGGTCAGCCGGCGGACGCGCCGGAGGGCACCGTCCGGCGCACGGTCATCGCCTACGACCCGCGCTGGAACCGCTCGGCGCTGTCCCTGGCGGCGGCCCTGCCGGGCAGCGAACTGCGCCCGGTGTCCGGGCAGGGGCCGACGCTGAAGGTGATCGCGGGGACGGACTTCACCGAGGTACAGCGGGTGAAGGCGGCCGAACCGCAGGGTACGGAGGTGCCGCAGCGGGTGCTGACCGGGGACCAGGTGCGCTGCTCCTAGGGCCGGGGCACCACCAGCGCCCACCAGTTCAGGCCAGGGGACCCGCCGGACCCGGCGTCCCTCAGTCCTCGATGCCCTCCGCCGCCCGGCTCTCCCGCAGTTCCTTGATCGCGCGGCGACGGGCCAGGCGGTGGGTGCGGCGGATCTGTGCCTCCTGGTAGCGGCGCTTGTCGCGCTCCGTCTCGGGGACGACCGCGGGCACCAGCCGCGGCTTGCCGTCGGCGTCGACCGCCGTGAAGACGAGGTACGCGGAGCCGACCTGGGTAGGCGGCGCCGACTCGTTCCAGCGCTCGGCCAGGACCCGTACACCGACCTCCATCGACGTCCGGCCGGTCCAGTTGACCTGGGCCTTCACATGGACGAGGTCGCCGACCCGGACCGGCTCCAGGAACGCCATCTCGTCCATGGACGCGGTCACGGCCGGGCCGCCGGAGTGCCGGCCGGCCACGGCGCCCGCCGCGTCGTCGACGAGCTTCATGATCACACCACCGTGCACCGTGCCCAGCAGGTTGGTGTCGTTGTGGGTCATGATGTGGCTGAGGGTGGTCCGGGACGCGGAGGTGGGCTTCCCGGGCAGATCACACACTATGTCGTCCGGAATTTCTGGTTTTGGGGCGGGGGCCTGGTCTGTCATGCCCTCCACCTTATGCCGGGGCCACAGCCGCGGACTTTGTGTCGGCTTGGCAACAGCCCTGGCCCCGTTCCTCACCGCCCCTTGTAAGGTGCCCAGCCGGACCCGGCACACTGTGGCGCATGAACGATTGGCCCGAGGGATGGTCCGACGACAACCGCGGCAACCGCTACGGACGCGGAAGCTCCAGCGCGCAGCCCGAGGGCGCACGCGTGATGCGTCAGGTCCGGCGTGGACCCGGCGGGCCGGGCGGCCCCCGGGTGGCGCCGCCGCACGGCGGGGTGCCACAGCAGCCCAGGTATCCGGACGATGGATACGACTCCTACGACAGCGGCTACAACACCGGGCAGGTCTACGGCGGCCCGCAGGGGCCGGACGACGGCCGCGGAGGCTCACGCCCGGCACCGAACTGGCGCCGCCGGATCAAGTGGGCCGCGATCACGCTGGTCACCGTGCTGGTGGTGACCTCGGTGGCCACCTATTTCTGGGCCGACTCCAAGCTCCACCGGGACGTGGACCTCTCCAAGGTGCTCGACCGGCCCGCCGCGGGTGAGGGCACGAACTACCTGATCGTCGGCTCCGACAGCCGCAAGGGCATGACGGCCGAGGACAAGAAGAAGCTGCACACCGGGTCCGCCGAGGGCAAGCGCACGGACACCATGATGATCCTGCACACCGGTGACAACGGCTCCACGCTGATATCCCTGCCCCGTGACTCGGACGTGGAGATCCCCACGTACAAGGGTTCCTCGTCGGGCAAGGTCTACCAGGGCACGGGCCGCCACGTGAAGCTGAACGCGGCGTACGCGGAGGACGGACCCGAACTGCTGGTCCGCACGGTCGAGTTCAACACCGGGCTGCGCATCGACCACTACGCGGAGATCGGCTTCGGTGGCTTCGCGAAGATCGTGGACGCGGTCGGCGGTGTCGAGATGACGATCGACAAGGGCTTCAAGGACAAGTGGTCGGGCGCCGACTTCAAGTCGGGCAAGCAGACGCTGGACGGTCAGCAGGCCCTCGCCTTCGTCCGCACCCGGCACGCCTTCGCGGCGAGTGACCTGCAGCGCACGAAGAACCAGCAGAAGTTCCTGTCGGCGCTGGCCCACGAGGTCGCGACCCCGTCCACGGTCCTCAATCCGTTCAAGTTCTACCCGACGATGGGCGCGGGCCTGGACGCGCTGACCGTGGACAAGGACATGAGCCTGTGGAACCTGGCCAGCATGTTCTGGTCGATGAAGGGTGTCTCCGGCGGTGACGGCACGTCGATGAACATGCCGATCTCCGGCTCGAGGGGCGGCAACCTGGTGTGGGACAAGGCCAAGGTCAAGACCCTGGTGAACGAGCTGAAGAACGACGAGAAGGTGACCGTGACGGGGAACTGACCCCGGACCCCGTCGCCCGTACGCCACACAGGGCCCCGCCGAGCGATCGCTGCTCGGCGGGGCCCTGCGCATGGACGGCCGGTCGCCGCCAGATCACCTCATCAGCAGGCGCAGAGGCAGAACGGGTGCCCCGCCGGGTCCGCGTACACCCGCCAGTCACGCGAGCGGTCCTCCGTGTCCAGCGGCCGGGCACCGAGCGCGAGGACGCCCTGCTCGGCCGCGTCCAGGTCGTCGACGACGAGGTCCAGATGGAACTGCTGCGAGCCGTCGGGAGCCGGCCACTTCGGCGGTACGTACCCGGGTGCGGCCTGGAAAGCCAGCGACCGACCGTCGCCCACCTTCAGGTCGACCCACCTCGCGTCACCCTCCACCGTGCCGCCGAGCACCCCGGCGTAGAAGTCGGCGAGCGCACGAGGGTCGGGACAGTCCAGGACGACGACACCCAGCTTGGCGAGAGCCATGCCTTCTCTCCTCCGAGTCGGAGTTACCCGTAGAGCCGGGCAACCGGTAACCGTTACCCCATGCTTGCGCATAAGCAGTAACCTCGCAAGAGGATTCCGAGAGGTGACGCCGCGCGCATAAGGTCGCAGACATGAGTGACAGACATGAGTGACAGAGCCCCCGCACCCGATGGCCTCGCCCTGGTGGAGAACCTGGTCAACACCGTGGACCTGGCAACGGGCGCGGACCGCCTGGACACTGCCGAGGGACGCGCCGAGTTCGGCGTCACGGAAAAGGACCTGGCGGACGTACGGGAGCTACGGGAGTCCCTGCGCGCCGTCTGCCTGGCGCACGCGGGCCACTCCCCGCACCGCGAGGTGACACCCCTGGGCGTGCTGCTGACGCGGGCGCCACTGTATGTGACCGTCGACGAACGGGACGGCTCGGCCAGCCTCACGCCCGCCGACGAGGACACCCTGCTCTCCCGGGTCGCCACGGCCGTCGCACAGGCAGTCACCGCCGGCACCTGGCTGCGCCTCAAGGCCTGCGAACTGCCCGAGTGCCACGAGGCGTACTACGACCGCAGCCCGGCCGGGAAGCGCCGCTGGTGCTCGATGTCGGTGTGCGGGGCACGGGCGAAGATGCGGCGGTACCGAGCCAAGTAGCCGCGGACAGCGGGCAGTCGGGCGCTCGGCCGCCCGCGCGAGGCGCGGTGGCGCGGAACACGAAAGGACGCCGGTCCGGCTGCCGGGGCACGGCCGGACCGGCGTCAACCGTCTGCTTACGCGGTGGGACGGCCCATCGCCCGATACGTCCACCCCGCGCGGCGCCACAGCTCGGGGTCGAGCGCGTTACGGCCGTCGAGGACCACACGGGTGGCCGCCGCCTCGCCCAACTGCGCCGGGTCCAGCTCACGGAACTCGCGCCACTCCGTGAGGTGCAGCACCACGTCGGCGCCGCGCACGGCGTCCAGGGCGGTGTCGGCGTACCCGAGCGTCGGGAACACCTTCCGGGCGTTGCCCATGCCCTTGGGGTCGTAGACCGTGACCTGGCCGCCCTGGAGGTGTATCTGTCCGGCGACGTTCAGCGCGGGTGAGTCGCGCACGTCGTCCGAGTCCGGCTTGAACGTCGCGCCGAGGACCGCGACCCGCTTGCCGAGGAACGAACCGCCGCCGAGCGCCTCGCGCGCCATCTCCACCATCTGGCCACGGCGGCGCATGTTGATGGAGTCGATCTCACGCAGGAAGGTCAGCGCCTGGTCGGCGCCCAGCTCGCCCGCGCGCGCCATGAAGGCCCGGATGTCCTTCGGCAGACAGCCGCCGCCGAAGCCGACCCCGGCCCGCAGGAACTTCCTTCCGATCCGGTCGTCGTGCCCGATCGCCTCCGCCAGCTTGGCCACGTCGCCGCCGGCGGCCTCGCAGACCTCCGCCATCGCATTGATGAAGGAGATCTTGGTGGCGAGGAAGGAGTTGGCGGAGGTCTTCACCAACTCGGCGGTCGGGAAGTCGGTGACGACGAACGGCGAGCCCTCGGCGACCGGGGTCGCGTACACCTCGCGCAGCAGCTTCTCGGCGCGCTCGCTGCGCACACCGACGACGATCCGGTCCGGGTGCAGCGTGTCCTGCACGGCGAAGCCCTCGCGCAGGAACTCCGGGTTCCAGGCCAGTTCGGCGTCCTCGCCCACGGGCGCGTGCTCGGCGAGGTAGGCGGCCAGGCGGTCCGCCGAACCGACGGGCACGGTCGACTTGCCGACGACCAGAGCCGGGGCCTTCAGATGCGGCGCGAGAGAGGCGATCGCAGCGTCGACGTACGACATGTCACAGGCGTACTCACCGTGCTTCTGCGGGGTGTTCACGCAGACGAAGTGGATGTCGCCGAAGTCGGCCAGCTCGGCCCAGTCCAGGGTGAACCGCAGCCGCCCGGTCGACCCCTCGATGCCCGCCACGTGCCCCCGCAGCAGCTCCTCGAGACCGGGCTCGTACATCGGGGCCTCGCCCCGCTGGAGCCTCTCGATCTTCTCCGCGACCACGTCGAGCGCCAGCACCTCGAATCCCAGCTCGGCCATGGCCGCGGCGTGCGTGGCGCCGAGATAGCCGGTTCCGATCACGGTGATCTTGAGGGCCATGCGTGCTCCAGAGAGGTGCGTCGTCAGTGCGGTGCCCGAGCATAGTCGGGCCCCTCACCGGGCACGCTTCCCGCTGTCGCCAAGCTCACGTATCACTACCCGTGGGCGGGCCCCTAAGATTTGGGTTACTTAACGGTAATTAGCGTCATCACACAGTTCGTCAGAGCGTCCTTGGAGCGTGAGAGACCTTGGCCGGATCGGCTGATTTCGACCTGTACCGCCCGTCCGAGGAGCACGACATGCTCCGTGACGCCATCCGCTCGCTGGCCGAGGCGAAGATCGCGCCGTACGCCGCCGCGGTGGACGAGGAGGCCCGCTTCCCGCAGGAGGCGCTGGACGCGCTCGTCGCGAACGACCTGCACGCGGTGCACGTGCCCGAGGAGTACGGCGGCGCGGGCGCCGACGCGCTCGCCACGGTCATCGTGATCGAGGAGGTGGCCCGCGCCTGCGTGTCCTCCTCCCTGATCCCGGCCGTGAACAAGCTCGGCTCCCTGCCGGTGATCCTCTCCGGCTCCGAGGAGCTGAAGAAGAAGTACCTGGCGCCGCTGGCCAAGGGCGACGCGATGTTCTCGTACTGCCTGTCCGAGCCGGAAGCGGGCTCCGACGCGGCCGGCATGAAGACCAAGGCGGTCCGCGACGGCGACCACTGGGTGCTCAACGGCGTCAAGCGCTGGATCACCAACGCGGGCGTCTCCGAGTACTACACGGTCATGGCGGTGACCGACCCCACCAAGCGTTCCAAGGGCATATCGGCCTTCGTCGTCGAGAAGTCGGACCCTGGCGTCTCCTTCGGCGCTCCGGAGAAGAAGCTCGGCATCAAGGGCTCGCCCACGCGCGAGGTGTACTTCGACAACGTGCGGATCCCGGCCGACCGCATGATCGGCGAGGAGGGCACCGGCTTCGCCACGGCGATGCGCACCCTCGACCACACCCGCATCACCATCGCCGCCCAGGCCCTCGGCGTCGCCCAGGGCGCCCTCGACTACGCCAAGGGCTATGTCCAGGAGCGCAAGCAGTTCGGCAAGCCGATCGGCGACTTCCAGGGCGTCCAGTTCATGCTCGCCGACATGGCGATGAAGATCGAGGCCGCCCGCCAGCTCACCTACGCGGCGGCGGCCAAGTCGGAGCGCGGCGACAGCGACCTTACCTTCCAGGGCGCCGCCGCGAAGTGCTTCGCCTCGGACGTGGCGATGGAGGTCACCACGGATGCCGTCCAGCTCCTCGGGGGGTACGGCTACACCCGTGACTACCCGGTGGAGCGCATGATGCGCGACGCGAAGATCACGCAGATTTATGAGGGCACGAATCAAGTTCAGCGGATCGTGATGGCGCGCAACTTGCCGTAGCACGGCTTGCGTAGGTCAGAGCCCGTTGGAGGCGGCACCAACGAACCCGCCAGGGCTTTCTGCCAGGCTTGTGACCTGCAAGAACATACACGGCCCCCGGCACGACGCCGGGGGCCGTACCAGTGCCTGCCTTCATCTGGAAACGATCACGGCTGACAGAACAGAAACCGCGTGGTCACTGGGCGGGGCTGCTGGGCGGGCGGTTGAGAATGAGGTCGCCGGCGCGGGCGAGAACCTGGGCGCGGGTGCGGCCGGGGTGGTCGGCGGCAAGGAAGTGGCTGCCGATGGCCATGCAGAACGCCAGCACGCTGCGGGCCTCGATCTCGTCCGGGTCGGTGCAGACGGTGCCGATCGCCTCGCGCAGCAGGCCCATGCGTGCGTTGTCCACCCGGCGCAGGCGCTCGGCGACGGACTGGTCGCGGCGGGCCCAGTCGCGGATGGCCAGGTCGATGGGGCGCAGGCGGTCGGAGAAGGTGAGTTGCCCGGCCAGGAAGGCCTTGTCCATGATGTCTCCACCCTCGTGGTCGATCTGGTCGAGGACGTCGTCGATGGCCTCCCGTTCCCAGGTGTCCAGCATTTCCTCCAGCAGCGCGTCGCGGTCGGCGAAGTAGCCGTAGAACCCACCCTTGGTCACACCAAGGGACTTGGCCAGGGCCTCGACGCGCAGGGCGTCCACGCCGCCTGAGGCCAGCGCCCGCAGGCCCTCCTCGACCCACTTCTCGCGCGGTGTGCGCAACGAACCCATGGCGTGACCCGCCTCACTCATCCGCCCGTTGTACGGCACCGCACAACGGGTCTAACCTCCAGCTATACGTAAGCGTATATCCCAGGGAGGGGATCGTTATGTCGTTCGGCTTCGTCGCCTTTCACTACCCGAAGCCCGAGCATGTGCAGGAGTTCGTCGACCGCACCCATCGGGTCCGCGAGGTGCTGGCCACGCAGCCGGGATTCCTGCGCGCCGAGCCCTGGGTCACCCCCGAGGGTGACGCCGTCGTCACCACCGGAGAGTTCGATTCACAGCAGGCGTTCCAGGCAGCGTTCGCTGCTGTGGCCCGGGAGCTGGGCTCGGCCGTCGCCTTCGACGAGCGCGAGGTCAAGCCCCGCCAGATCCACACCCTGTTGTCGCGGTGACGGGGCAGGCTGCGACGACCAGCAGGTCATTGTCGTGATCGCATTGCGCGGGGGACCTCGGGTCATCGCCCGCCGGCGGGATGCGTCCATGCGCGCAACCTGCCGTGACACACGGCCCGTTGTGGCACCGTACACAGGAACGGGGCACCCTTCGGGGTGCCCCGTTCGTGCGTGCGGCAGGGGCGCGCTGTGCGCGCCGGCAGCGGCTCGCTGTGCGCGCGTCAGCCGTCCAGGTCCTCCATCGTCGCGTTCGACGGACCCCGCTGTGCGCTCAGGTCGCGGGCCACGTCCTCGGCCGCGCCCAGCACCCGTACCGCGTTCTGCCAGGTCAGCTTGGCCAGGTCCGTGGTCGACCAGCCGCGGTCCAGCAGTTCCGCGATCAGGTTGGGGTAGCCGGAGACGTCGCTCAGGCCGTCGGGGGTGAAGGCCGTGCCGTCGTAGTCGCCACCGATACCGAGGTGGTCGATGCCCGCCACCTCGCGCATGTGGTCCAGGTGGTCGGCGACCGTCGCGACCGTCGCGATCGGGCGCGGGTGGGCCTCCTCGAAGGCGCGGTGGATCTTCATCGCCTCCTCGGTCGAGTCGAGGTGATGGAAGCCGTGCGCCCGCATGTTCTCGTCGGCCGCGGCCGTCCAGTCCACGGCGGCCTGGAGCACGAACTTCGGCACGAACGTCACCATCGCCACACCGCCGTTGGCGGGAAGGCGTTCGAGGACGTCGTCCGGGATGTTGCGCGGGTGGTCGCACACGGCCCGGGAGGAGGAGTGGGAGAAGATCACCGGCGCGGACGTCGTGTCCAGCGCGTCCCGCATCGTCGTCGCCGCCACGTGCGAGAGGTCGACGAGCATGCCGAGGCGGTTCATCTCCCGCACCACCTCGCGGCCGAATTCGGACAGTCCGCCGACGCCCGGATCGTCGGTCGCGGAGTCCGCCCACGGCACGTTGTCGTTGTGGGTGAGGGTCATGTAGCGCACACCCAGCTCGTACAGGCCCCTGAGCGTGCCGAGGGATCCCGCTATCGAGTGGCCGCCCTCCGCGCCCATGAGGGACGCGATGCGGCCCTCCGCGCGCGCCGCCTCCATGTCAGCGGCGGTCAGGGCCCGGCGCAGGTCGGCCGGATAACGGTCGATCAACTGCCGTACGCAGTCGATCTGTTCGAGCGTCGAGGGCACCGCGTCGGGCAGGTCGCTGCGCACATACACCGACCAGAACTGCGCACCGACCCCGCCTTCCCGCAGCCGGGGGATGTCCGTGTGCAGGTGCGCGTTCTGGGGGCCGGCGATGTCGCGGGCGTCGAGGTCGTAGCGGACCTGCTCACGCAGCGCCCAGGGCAGGTCGTTGTGGCCGTCGACGACGGGGAACTCGCGCAGCAGCTCCCGGGCCTTGTCCAGTGAGGTCAACGCAGTCACTTCCCCGTTCCGAAGCCGAAGTTGCCCGATCCCTCGACCTTGGAGCGCAGGCGCTTGCCCTTCTCGGTGGCCTGGTCGTTGAGTTCCCGCTGGAAGTCCCGCATCTTCTGGAGGAGTTCCTCGTCGTGCGCGGCGAGGATCCGGGCCGCCAGCAGACCCGCGTTGCGGGCACCGCCCACCGAGACCGTCGCCACCGGGACGCCGGCCGGCATCTGCACGATCGACAGCAGCGAGTCCATGCCGTCCAGGTACTTCAGCGGGACCGGGACGCCGATGACCGGCAGCGGGGTGACCGAGGCGAGCATGCCGGGCAGGTGCGCGGCACCGCCCGCGCCCGCGATGATCGCCTTCAGCCCGCGGTCCGCGGCGTGCTCGCCGTAGGCGATCATCTCGCGCGGCATGCGGTGCGCGGAGACGACGTCGACCTCGTAGGCGATCTCGAACTCGTCGAGGACCTTGGCGGCGGCCTCCATGACGGGCCAGTCGGAGTCCGACCCCATGACGATGCCCACCAAGGGGCGCGCGTCAGCGCTCGTTGAGGGGTGGTGGCCGGGTGACGGGAGGGCAGGGCTCATTCGGTGATGGTGCCTCTCAGGTAGCCGGCAGCGTGACGGGCGCGTTCCAGCACGTCGTCGAGGTCGTCGCCGTAGGTGTTGACGTGTCCGACCTTGCGGCCGGGCTTCACGTCCTTGCCGTACATGTGGATCTTGAGCTGCGGGTCGCGGGCCATGCAGTGCAGATACGCGGAGTACATGTCCGGGTAGTCGCCCCCGAGGACGTTCACCATGACGGTCCACCCGGCGCGCGGGCGCGGGTCGCCGAGAGGGAGGTCGAGGACGGCGCGGACGTGGTTGGCGAACTGGGACGTGATGGCGCCGTCCTGGGTCCAGTGGCCCGAGTTGTGCGGGCGCATCGCCAGTTCGTTGACGAGGATGCGCCCGTCGCGGGTCTGGAACAGCTCGACGGCGAGGTGGCCGACGACGCCGAGTTCCTTGGCGACCGTCAGGGCCAGTTCCTCGGCCCTCAGCGCCAGCTCCTCGTCGAGGTCGGGTGCGGGCGCGATCACGGTGTCGCAGACCCCGTTGACCTGCCGCGATTCGACGACGGGGTACGCCACCGCCTGTCCGTGCGGCGACCGTACGACATTGGCGGCCAGCTCCCGTACGAAGTCGACCTTCTCCTCGGCGAGGACGGGCACACCGGCCCGGAACGGTTCGGCGGCCTCCTCGACGGAGCGTACGACCCACACGCCCTTGCCGTCGTAGCCGCCGCGGACGGTTTTGAGGACGACCGGGAAGCCGTCGCCCTCGGCCGCGAAGGCGACGACATCCTCCGGGTCGCTCACGATGCGGTGGCGCGGGCACGGCACACCGATCGCGTCGAGCTTCGCGCGCATCACGCCCTTGTCCTGGGCGTGCACGAGCGCGTCCGGGCCGGGGCGGACGGGGATGCCGTCAGCCTCCAGGGCCCGCAGGTGCTCGGTGGGCACGTGCTCGTGATCGAACGTGATCACGTCACAGCCCCGTGCGAAGGCGCGCAGCGTGTCCAGGTCGCGGTAGTCGCCGATGACGACGTCGCCTACGACCTGTGCCGCGGAATCCTGAGGAGTGTCACTGAGGAGCTTGAACCTGATGCCGAGCGGGATGCCTGCCTCGTGTGTCATACGGGCGAGCTGGCCCCCACCGACCATGCCGACTACGGGGAACGTCACGCACCCAGGGTATCCGTCGCGCCGAGGCGGTCGGATTCCGTACCGGTGAGGACTGCTCGATGGGCGCTTGTGACCGGTTTCTTTTCGTTCTCACCAACGTGGCGGCTTTCTTTCCGTCCTCATGAACTCGACCGCGGGCATCGCCCACGGCCGCTGGTTAGCATGGCGGGATCGGCAGAACCGCTCGGCACCCGTTGCCGACCGGCCGACACGACCGACCGAAGCGACCGACCCGACGGGGGCTGGCAACACCATGGGCAGAGGTTCCACGGGCCTGAAGGACAAGCCCCAAGGCGGGGTGCGCGGACGGCTGGACCAGCTGATGCGCGAGATCGCCAAGTTCGGCGCGGTCGGTGGGGCGGGTCTGCTGGTCAATCTGCTCGTGTTCAACCTGGTGCGGCAGGCCACCGGGCTCCAGGTGGTCCGGGCCAGCGTCATTGCCACCGTCGTCGCGATCGTCTTCAACTACATCGGGTTCCGCTACTTCACCTACCGGGATCGTGACAAGAGCGGCCGCACCCGGGAGATGACGCTGTTCCTGCTGTTCAGCGCGGCGGGCCTGGTGATAGAGAACGGTGTGCTGTTCCTGGCGACGTACGGTCTCGGCTGGGACAGCCCGCTGCAGAACAACGTCTTCAAGTTCCTCGGCATCGGTCTGGGGACGCTGTTCCGCTTCTGGTCGTACCGCACATGGGTCTTCAAGGCGCTGCCGGTCCGGGAGACCCTGGTGGGCGCGGAGTCCTTCCTCGCCGCGGAGGCGCGGCAGCAGGGGCGGCGCGGACAGCACGTCAACCGCTGAGCCCGCTCCTGGTCCCTGGCCTGTTCTCCCTCCCGATGCCCGGCTGCGACCGGCCGCGGCGGCCTCTGGGGTCCCTCGGCGTGCCGGCTGACCGCACCGAGCTGGTGCCCGGCCCGCGGGGCTACCTGACCGTTGGCTCCGGTTCGTCCCCCGGTAGCGGCGCCTTCAGCGGGGTGCGGGACAGGAACAGGCCGAAGACCGGGGGTGCGGTCTGGAGCATCTCCAGGCGGCCGCCGTCGGCCTCCGCGAGGTCGCGGGCGACCGCCAGGCCGATGCCCGTGGAGTTGCGGCCGCTGATGGTTCGCTCGAAGATGCGGGAGCCCAGCTGGGGCGGTACGCCCGGGCCCTCGTCGGTGACCTCCACGACCGCCTGGTTGCCGGTGACGCGGGTGCGCAGCGCGACCGTGCCGCCGCCGTGCATGAGCGAGTTCTCGATCAGCGCCGCCAGGACCTGGGCTACCGCGCCGGGGGTACCGACGGCCCGCAGATGCCGTTTGCCGGAGCTGACGATCGCCCGGCCCGCGCTGCGGTAGGCGGGGCGCCACTCGGCGAGCTGCTGCTGGATGACCTCGTCGAGATCGAAGGAGACGGCGGAGCCGGTGCGCGGGTCGCGGGCGTTGGTGAGCAGTCGCTCCACCACGTCCGTGAGCCGCTCCACCTGGGTCAGCGCGATGGTCGCCTCCTCCTTCACCGTGTCCGGGTCATCGGTGAGGGTGATCTCCTCCAGGCGCATGGAGAGCGCGGTGAGCGGCGTGCGCAACTGGTGCGAGGCGTCCGCGGCCAGGCGGCGCTCGGCCGTCAGCATGCGTGCGATCCGCTCCGCGGAGGAGTCGAGGACGTCGGCGACCCGGTCCAGTTCGGGGACGCCGTACCGCTTGTGCCGGGGCCGCGGGTCGCCGGAGCCGAGTCGCTCCGCGGTCTCGGCGAGGTCGGTGAGCGGGGAGGCGAGGCGACTGGCCTGGCGTACGGCGAGCAGCACCGCGGCGATGATCGCGAGCAGCGCGACCAGGCCGATGATCAGCAGTGTGCGGCCGACCTCGCGGGTGACGGTGGAGCGGGGCTCCTCGACCCGGACAGTCTCGCCCGCCTCGCCCTTGGCCGTGGAGTGGATCACGTCGCCGACGGGCTTGGTGCCGACCTTGACGGTCGGCCGGCCGGGGATGTCGATCACCGCGTACTTCTCCCCGGTGACCTGGTCCTTGAAGAGCGCCCCCTTGACGTTCTCCTCGCTGAGGAGACGGCTGTCCACGATGCTGGCGAGCCGCAGCGCCTCGGAGTCGACGCGCTCCTGGGCGCTGCTGCTGATCGTACGGGTCTCGACGATCACGAGGGAGACGCCGAAGACGGCGATCACCACGAGGACGACGGCGAGGGTGGACTGGATGAGACGACGGCGCACGGGGGCCCTCCGGGCGATGGCTTTACGTTGACCAGTGTGCCCCGAGCGCGGTCGGCATCCCGAGCGGCGTCACGGCACGCCCGCCCGCGGTCGGAGCGCCGGCCCCGGTAGGGTCCGGCACCCGGCCGGGGGCACCAGTGCCTCGGCACTGGTGCTGTGACCGGAAGGGTTTACCGGGAAGCTCGCGGCGTCCGGTGCTGGGGGTACCTCCCACGCCCTTCAGGCAGTGGGGGAGCATCGCAAGGCGGAGCATCACCCGCGTACTGGATGTACTCGGGTGATGCGACAACGCGGCGTGGGGGTCCCCCCTGCTCGAAGAGCTTGGGGGAGTGCCGTGCCGGGCGCCGGTGAACCTTTCCGGTCACAGCACTAGCTCTTCTCGAAGCGGAAGCCCACGCCTCGTACGGTCGCGATGTAGCGCGGGTTCGCCGCGTCGTCGCCCAGCTTCTTGCGGAGCCAGGAGATGTGCATGTCCAGGGTCTTCGTGGAGGACCACCATGTCGTGTCCCAGACCTCGCGCATCAGCTGGTCGCGTGTGACGACCCGGCCCGCGTCCCGGACGAGAACCCGCAGCAGGTCGAATTCCTTGGCGGTGAGCTGCAGCTCCTCGTCGCCCATCCACGCGCGGTGCGACTCGACGTCGATACGCACCCCGTGCGTGGCGGGCGGCTGCGCGGGCTCGGTGGCGCCGCGCCGCAGCAGGGCCCGGACCCGGGCGAGAAGTTCGGCGAGCCGGAAGGGCTTGGTGACGTAGTCGTCGGCGCCGGCGTCCAGGCCGACGACGGTGTCCACCTCGTCGGCACGCGCGGTCAGGATCAGGATCGGGACGGTGTGGCCCTCGGCGCGCAACCTGCGGGCCACCTCCAGGCCGTCCATGCCGGGCAGCCCCAGGTCCAGCACGACCAGGTCGACGCCGCCCTGCATTCCGGCGTCGAGCGCGCTGGGTCCGTCCTCACGCACTTCGACGTCATAACCCTCCCGGCGGAGGGCACGGGCCAGTGGCTCAGAGATGGACGCGTCGTCCTCGGCGAGCAGTACACGGGTCATGGGGTGATGGTAGTCCGCCCAGGCGGGGCGCAAGGAGGTGATGGGAGGTGTGATCGGCGTACACGGATTCTTACTTCGGGCTTTCGCGACGCCACCGCGCCACCGTCCGCCACCGTGCGGAGTGCCACCTGCGCCTGTGGGGTGTCATCCCTGTAGATACCTTCGAATAGGCGTCCTCGGTTCCGAAATCACCTGTGATTCACGTCTCAGGTTCTTCCATTTCGGCTGCTGTCATGCCGTATGGTGACCAGAACGCCTGTAGCACCATTGGAGACCTTTGGCGAGTACATGACGCTGAAGGTCTCTTTTGCGTGCGGGTTGGGGATTCTCCAGCCTTGAAAAAGAACGACCTGTGGCCGGGCCCCGCACGCAATGACGCGCGCTGGGCGTGGATCCCGGCGGTCGCCGTCCACCGCTCCGTGACCCGGAGCGGACACCCCTGGGCGTGGGGTGGACGATCGATTCCGCTGGTGCCGGCCTTCCCCCACCGGGCGCGCAGCGCTTTTGCAGCGCGTCCCGACCAGCAAGGAACGACCATGGCGTCCAGCCTGACGAAGGACTCGGTCCAACCGGGCACCCCCGGTTCCGAGAAGACCTTCTTCGGCCACCCCCGCGGCCTGGCCACCCTCTTCATGACCGAGATGTGGGAGCGCTTCAGCTTCTACGGCATGCGGGCCCTTCTCGTCGTGTACCTGCTCTCCGGCGGTCCCGACGCCAAGAAGGGGAGCATGGGCGGTGGGCTCGGCATCGATCTGGCCACCACCACCGCGGTCTACTCCGTCTACCTGTCGATGGTGTACCTGCTCGCCATGCCCGGCGGGTGGCTGGGCGACCGCGTCTGGGGCCCCCGCAAGACGGTGGCGATCGCGGCGGTCACGATCATGGCGGGCCACGGGGTACTCGCGCTGCCCGGCGGCCAGGCGCCCTTCTTCGCAGGTCTCGCGCTTGTCGCGCTCGGCTCCGGTCTGCTGAAGGCCAACATCTCCACCATGGTCGGCCACCTCTACAACGGCCCGGACGACCCGCGCCGCGACGGTGGCTTCACGATCTTCTACATGGGCATCAACATGGGTGCCTTCTTCGCGCCGCTGGTCATCGGCACCGTCGGCCAGCAGGTCAACTGGCACCTGGGCTTCGGTCTCGCCGCCGTGGGCATGGGCATCGGCCTCGCGGCCTTCCTGCTCGGCACCCGTAACCTGAACCCGCAGAGCAACGTCGTACCCAAGCCGCTGGACGCCGCGGAGCGCGCCTCCTGGCTGCGCAAGGGGCTGATCTGGCTCATCGTCGCCACCGTCTTCTACGGCATCGTGGGCTTCACCGGCCACTTCACCCTGAACTGGGCGATGATCCCGCTCACCGTGATCGGTCTGCTCATCCCGGCCGGCGTCCTGCTGCGCATCAAGCGGGACAAGGAGCTGTCGGACGTCGAGCAGTCCAAGATGACCGGGTACATCTGGTTCTTCGTGGCGGCCGCCGCCTTCTGGATGATCTACGACCAGGGCGGTTCCACGGTCCAGGCGTTCGGTGAGACCAAGACGTCCGGCTCGCTGCTGGGCTTCGACTTCCCGTCCTCCTGGTACCAGTCGCTGAACCCGGTGTTCATCATGGCCCTGGCCCCGGTCTTCGCCTGGTTCTGGCTGTGGCTGAACCGCAAGGGCAAGGAGCCGAGCACCGTCGCGAAGTTCGCGGCCGCCCTGTTCTTCATCGGCGTGTCGTTCTTCTTCTTCCTGCTGCCGCTGGGTATGGCCACGGGCCACACCGAGGTCAGCCCGATGTGGCTGGTGGGCATCTACCTGATCCAGACCGTCGGTGAGCTGTGTCTGTCCCCGGTCGGCCTGTCGGTCACGACGAAGATGGCCCCGGCCAAGTACGCCAGCCAGATGATGGGCGTGTGGTTCCTCGCGGTCACCGCGGGCGACTCCATCACCAGCCTGCTGTCCAACCCCGCCATCGCCGGGGTCGACCTCAGCGGCAAGGGAGCGGTTGCCCTGGAGGCCGTCCTCGCCACCCTCGCCGGTTTCGCGATCTACATGTACCGCCGGAAGGTCAAGGCCCTGATGGGCGACGTGAACTGACGCCGTCGTCCGGCCGGACAGAAAGGGCCGCCCCGTTCGGGGCGGCCCTTTCGTGTGTCCGCGTCGTTCTCACCCTGGTCGCTTCCCGGTGCGGCGGCGGGCGCCGCCGCAGCCGACCGGGGCGAAGCGCGGCGGCGGGTCGTGTCCGGTGTGGCACGACCCCATGGGCCGTGACAGGGCGTCAGGCCGGTCGTCGGCGTACGGCGGTCTCGCCGGGGGAAACACCAGGCGCGCCGGATCCGTGCGGATCCGGCGCGCGCGGAGCGGTGCCCGGGTGCCCGGATGTCTCCCGACCGGTTCAGGCGGGTGCGCCCAACTCGGCCCACACCCTCTTGCCGGCGACACCCGGAAGGCGTACGACCCCCCAGTCCAGGCACAGCCGCTGGACGATGAACATGCCGTGTCCGCCGGGGCGGCCGGCGCGGTGCGGGGTGCGCGGCGCGGGCTGGCCGGCGCCGTGGTCGGCGACCTCGATGTGGATCACCTTCTTGTCGCAGGTGATCTCCAGCCGGTCGGGGCCCTCGGCGTGCAGGCAGGCGTTGGTGACCAGTTCGGAGACGACGAGGAGCACGTCCTCGGCGGCGGCCCGCTGGTCGGCGGTCGCGGCGGGCAGCCACCCCCACGCGTACAGGGCCTGGCGGGTGAAGTCCCGGGCGAGCGGGACAACTCCACTCCTGCCCTCGAAGCTCAGGCCCCGGACCTGCCGACCGGAGGAGAGCTCCCCCTCTTCGGGCACACCGGAGGAAACGCCCTCCTCGGACGCATCCCCCGCGGATGTCCCGGAAGCGCCGCTGGGCTCGAGGCCGCGGTCGCCCGGCGAGTTGGGCCGGGTGGTGCTCATCAGCGCTTCACCTCACCGATTCACCAGTTCACAATTCAAAACTCAGTATGAGATCGACGACGTTTCCGTCGGTTGTTGCTCGTGCCCTTCCGGGGCTCTTTTCGTCGCGACTTCCGCCCCGACTGCCGACCTGTTCAGCATGTCTCCTGCCCGACCGAACCGCCGGAACACCCATGGATTCGACCGGCGACTGTGACGCGCGTAACGCGGCGACCACAAGGGGTCATCCGAGCACGCACCCCCGGTCCCGCACTACTCGGTCAGGGCCGCGTCCAGCGTCTCGTGGACGGTGAAGACGGCCTCCGCCCCGGTGATCTCGAAGACCCGGGCCACCACGGGCTGCATCTGGGCCAGATGGACCCCGCCGCCGGCGGCTTCGGCCTTCAGCCGGGCGCCGAGCAGGACGTTCAGTCCGGTGGAGTCACAGAACTCCAGTCGCGAACAGTCCACGACCAGGCGTGAGACCCCCCTGGCGAAGCAGTCATCCAGCGGTTCGCGCAGCAGATCGGCGGTGTGGTGATCCAACTCACCCGCCGGGGTCACGACGGCACTCGTGCCCGCCTGCCGCACCTCGACCAGAAGTCGGCCCGACTGTGTGTTGCCGACCGTCCCGCGGTCCATGCCGTCTCTCTCCCGACCGTCGTGGCTTTCGATGGACGCCCCCGAACACTACGCCTTCCTCACACTGCCTGACACCCGAACAACCCTATGAAATCGGACATTTAGCCACAGATCTCACTTGCAGCAGGCCTGTGAAACCGGGTAGGGCTAGTAGGGACACCTACTCGACACGGCCGGCTTCGGAGGCGCCGCACACCGCACCGCACGTATTGGCATCGGCGGCCATATGCCGAGAACGATGGAGGACATCATGTCACCCCGGCTCGACGCATCGCAGACCAAGAGGGCGACGTCGGCTCCCTCTCCGGAACGACTGGACCACGACCTTGTGGACAGTACGGCGGAAGACACACTCGCCGGACTCCCGGAGATCCCCCCCTACGACGAGGTGGGGCCAATGGACGCACGGGCCCTGTCCAAGACGCTCTTCGAACGACTGGAGTCGCTCGAAGAGGGCACGTACGAATACTCGTACGTCCGCAACACACTCGTCGAACTGAACCTGGCCCTGGTGAAGTTCGCCGCCTCCCGCTTCCGTTCGCGCAGCGAACCGATGGAGGACATCATCCAGGTCGGCACGATCGGCCTGATCAAGGCGATCGACCGCTTCGAACTGAGCCGGGGCGTGGAGTTCCCCACCTTCGCGATGCCGACGATCATCGGCGAGATCAAGCGATTCTTCCGCGACACGTCGTGGTCCGTGCGCGTCCCGCGTCGGCTGCAGGAACTCCGGCTGGACCTGGCGAAAGCCGGCGACGAACTCGCTCAACAGCTCGACCGCGCCCCGACCGTGGCAGAGCTGGCGACGCGCCTCGGTATCTCGAACGACGAGGTCGTCGAGGGCATGGCGGCGTCGAACGCCTACACGGCGAGTTCCCTCGACGCCCAGCCCGAGGAGGACAACTCCGAGGGGGCGCTCGCGGATCGCATCGGGTACGAGGACCACGGACTCGAAGGCATCGAGTACGTCGAGTCGTTGAAGCCGCTGATCGCCGAACTCCCGCAGCGCGACCGCAAGATCCTGTCCCTGCGTTTCGTGGCCAACATGACGCAGTCGGAGATCGGCGACGAGCTGGGCATCTCGCAGATGCACGTGTCCCGGTTGCTCTCCCGGACGCTGGTGCGGTTGCGGAAGGGGCTCACAGCCGAGGAATGACGGCCCTGCGGTGACGGCCCGTCGAGGCGATCACCGTCCGCCTGGTGCCCGGCCGAACCCGATTCGGCCGGGCACCAGGTGTGTCAGGCGACCCTGCTGCCGCGTCGCCACACTTCGCTGACCAGCGGTACGCCCGGCCGGTAGGCCAGGTGGACATGGCTCGGCGCGTCGAGGATCGCCAGGTCCGCGTACGCGCCCGGGATGAGGCGTCCGATGTCCGTGCGACGCAGGGCCTGCGCTCCGCCCGCCGTGGCCGACCAGAGCGCCTCGTCCGGGGTCATACGCATGTCCCGTACGGCCAGCGCGATGCAGAACGGCACCGAAGAGGTGAAGGACGAGCCCGGGTTGCAGTCCGTCGACAGGGCCACCGTCACGCCCGCATCCAGGAGACGGCGGGCGTCGGGCCACTCGGCGCGGGTGGAGAACTCGGCGCCGGGCAGCAGGGTTGCGACCGTGCGGCTGTTCGCGAGCGCGTCCACGTCGGCGTCCGTCAGGTGCGTGCAGTGGTCGGCGCTGGCCGCGTCGAGTTCGACGGCGAGCTGTACGCCCGGACCGTACGACAGCTGGTTCGCGTGGATGCGCGGGTGCAGGCCCTTGGCCCTGCCCGCGGTGAGGATCGCGCGGGCCTGGTCGCCGTCGAAGGCGCCCTTCTCGCAGAAGACGTCGACCCATCGGGCGTGCGGCGCACAGGCGTCGAGCATCTCGCCGGTGACCAGCGCGACGTACGCGGCCGGGTCGTCGGCGTAGTCCGGGGAGACGATGTGCGCGCCGAGGTAGGTGACCTCGTCCGTGTGCGCGGCGGCGATGCGCAGGGCGCGTGCCTCGTCCTCGACCGTGAGGCCGTAGCCGGACTTCGTCTCGAGGGTGGTGGTGCCCTGGCGGAGGGCTTCGGCGAGATAGCGGACGAGACCCGCCTCCAACTCCGCGTCCGTCGCGGCCCGGGTCGCCGCCACGGTCGTGCGGATGCCTCCCGCCGAGTAGCCGCGGCCCGACATGCGGGCGTTGAACTCCTGCGTGCGGTCGCCGGCGAAGACGAGGTGCGAGTGGGAGTCCACGAAGCCCGGGATCACCGCCCGGCCACCGGCGTCGACCCGGTTGTCAGTGGCGGGTGCTTTGCTTGATTCACCGGTCCACGCGATGCGGTCGCCGTCGATGACGACGGCCGCGTCCCGGATCAGTCCGAGCTGCGTTTCGTCACCGAGGGAGGGATCGTTGGTGACCAGGCTGGCGATGTTGGTGATGACCGTGCTGCTCATGTGTTCCTCGTGGCTGGCCGGAGTGGGGGTGGGGGTCAGGCGCGCAGGGCGTCGACGGCATCCGTCAGTGCCCGCGGCACGTCCGGTACGAGGGTGTGCGCCCCGTCTCGGACGACGTGCCGGCCGCCCACGACCGTATGCCGTACATCCGCTGCCGTCGCGGCGAATACGGCCGTCTCGGCACCAAGTCGTGGCTGCGTCCCCGCGGTCCTGACGGAGTCGAGCGCGATCGTCGTGAAGTCGGCGAGCGCGCCGGGCTCCAGGGCGCCCGCGTTCTCCCAGCCGAGTGCGGCGTGCCCGGTGGCCGAGGCCGCCCGCAGCAGGGCCGCGGCCGTCCAGTGACCGCGGGTGCGGGTGCGCAGCCGCTCGTTCAGCTCCATCGCGCGTGCCTCTTCGAGGAGGTCGATGACGGCGTGGCTGTCGGAGCCGAGGCAGAGCGGGGAGCCGGCCGACTGCAGGGCCACGGCCGGGCCGATGCCGTCGGCGAGGTCCCGCTCGGTGGTCGGGCACATGCAGGTGCCGGTGGATGTGGAGCCGATCAGCGTGATGTCCTCGGCCGTGAGGTGCGTGTTGTGGACGCCGGTGGTGCGCGGCCCGAGGACGCCGTGGTCGGCGAGGAGGCGCGTGGGGGTGCAGCCGTGGGCCTCCTGGCAGGCGTCGTTCTCCGCCGTCTGCTCGGACAGGTGGACGTGGAGCGGGGCCCGCCGCTCCTCGGCCCAGCGTGCCACCGTCGCCAACTGCCCTGCGGGCACGGCCCGTACGGAGTGGATGGCCGCGCCGATCCGTGCGTGATCCCGTTCCTTGAGAACTGAACAGCGTTCGGCCCATGCCTGAGCCGTGCCGTCGGAGAAGCGGAGTTGGTGGGTGGTGGGTGGTTGTCCGAAGCCGGAGGAGAGGTAGGCGGTGTCAAGGAGGGTGATGCGGATGCCGGCCTCGGCAGCGGCGGCGATGAGGGCCTCGCCCATGGCATTGGGGTCGGTGTACGGGGTGCCGCCCGGCGCGTGGTGCACATAGTGGAACTCGCCGACGCTGGTGACCCCGGCCAGCGCCATCTCCGCGTACACGGCACGGGCCAGCGCGTGGTAGGTGTCCGGGGTCAGCCGGTCGGCGACCGAGTACATGACCTCGCGCCAGGTCCAGAAGGTGCCGGAGCCGACCTGGACCGTGCCGCGCAGGGCGCGGTGGAAGGCGTGCGAGTGCGCGTTGGCGAGACCGGGGAGGGTGAGCCCGCGCAGGATCTCGGCGCCGGGGGGCGGGGCGGCGACTCCGGTGCGGACGGCGGTGATGCGCCCGTCGGCCCCCGCGGCGGAGCCGCTCGGTGTCACGGTAAGGACCACTCCCGACTCGACGGCGGGGTCGAGCCAGGCGTGTTCCAGCCAGTACGTCCGCGTCACCTGCCCACCAGCCCTTCCAGTACGTCGGCGAGTGCGGTCACCCCGGCCAGGCAGTCGTCCTCGGCGGCGTGCTCGGCCGGGGAGTGCGAGACACCTGTGGGGTTGCGCACGAACAGCATGGCGGTCGGGACGCTCCCGGAGAGGATTCCGGCGTCGTGTCCCGCTCCGGTGCCGAGGACGGGCACGGTCAAGCCGGTGTCCTTGCCGAGGATGCGGGCCAGTTCGTCGCGCAGGGCGTGGTCGAACTCCACGACGGGCGTGAACGACTCGCGGACGACGTCCAGTTCGACGCCGTGGGTGTCCGCGTACGCACGGGCCGCCTTCTCGATGCCGCCGACGACGGTGTCGAGGCGCTCCTGGTCGGCGGCGCGGGAGTCGAGCCAGCCGCGGACCAGGGAGGGGATGGCGTTGACGCCGTTGGGTTCGACGGCGATCTTGCCGAAGGTGGCGACGGCACCGGCGCTTTCGGCCTCGCGGCGGGCGGCCAGGACGGTCTCGGCGTAGGACAGCATGGGGTCGCGGCGGTCGACGAGCCGGGTCGTCCCTGCGTGGTTGGCCTTGCCCCGGAAGTCGAACCGCCAGCGCCCGTGCGGCCAGATGGCACTGGCCACGCCCACCGCGTCACCGCTCAGGTCGAGGGCCCGCCCCTGCTCGACGTGCAGCTCGACGAACGCGCCGATGCGGCCGAGCCGCTCGGGATCGGCTCCGATGGCGTCGGGGTCGTAGCCGGCGGCCTCCATGGCCTGCGGCAGGGTGACGCCGTCGGCGTCGGTCAGCTGGTGCGCCTGCTCGAGGGTGAGCTGCCCGGTGACCAGCCGGGACCCGACACAGGCGAGCCCGAACCGGGCACCCTCCTCGTCGCCGAAGTTGACGATGCCGAAGGGCCGACCGAACGCGGCATTCCGCGACCGCAGTTCGTCGAGAGCGGCGAAGGAGGACACGACTCCGAGAGGTCCGTCGAAGGCGCCGCCGTCCGGGACGGAGTCCAGATGGGATCCGGTGACGACGGCGTCCCCCGCGGCGGGGTCCCCGAGCCAGGCCCACTGGTTCCCGTTCCGGTCGACCTCGTAGGCGAGCCCACGGGATTCGGCCTGCTCCTTGAACCAGGCCCGGCAGTCGGCGTCGGCACCGGTCCAGGCGAAACGGCGATAGCCGCCGGAGGCGGAGCCGCGGCCGATCGGCAGCAGCTCCGCCCACATGCTGTGGAAGGTCACGCGTCGTCACCCTCGCGCATCGGGACACGGACGCCCCGCTCCTGGGCCACCGACTCGGCGATGTCGTATCCGGCGTCGACGTGCCGGATGACGCCCATGCCCGGGTCGTTGGTGAGGACCCGCCGGATCTTCTCCCCGGCCAGCTTGGTGCCGTCGGCCACCGTCACCTGCCCGGCGTGGAGGGAACGGCCCATCCCGACCCCACCGCCGTGGTGGATGGACACCCACGACGCACCGGAGGCCACGTTCACCATCGCGTTCAGCAGCGGCCAGTCGGCGATCGCGTCGGAGCCGTCGAGCATCGCCTCCGTCTCGCGGTAGGGCGAGGCGACGGAGCCGCAGTCGAGGTGGTCGCGGCCGATGACGACCGGCGCGGCGAGTTCGCCACTGGCCACCATGTCGTTGAACCGCTCGCCGGCCCGGTCACGTTCGCCGTAGCCGAGCCAGCAGATACGGGCGGGCAGCCCCTGGAAGTGGACGCGTTCGCCGGCCAGCTTGATCCAGCGCGCGAGGGACTCGTTCTCGGGGAACAGGTCGAGGATGGCCCGGTCGGTCCTGGCGATGTCGGCCGGGTCGCCGGACAGCGCCGCCCACCGGAAGGGGCCCTTGCCCTCGCAGAACAGCGGCCGGATGTAGGCGGGCACGAAACCGGGGAAGGCGAACGCCCGGTCGTATCCGGCCAGTTGTGCCTCGCCGCGGATGGAGTTGCCGTAGTCGAAGACCTCGGCGCCGGCGTCCAGGAAGCCGACCATCGCCTCCACGTGCCGGGCCATCGACTCCCGGGCGCGGGTGGTGAAGCCGGCCGGGTCCTTGGCGGCGTAGTCGGCCATGTCCTCGAAGGCGACACCGGTCGGCAGGTACGACAGCGGGTCGTGGGCCGAGGTCTGGTCGGTGACGATGTCGATGGGGGCGCCCATGGCCAGCAGCTGCGGGACGAGGTCGGCGGCATTGCCCAGGACACCGATGGACAGTGGACGGCGGGCGTCGCGCGCCTCGACGGCCAACTGGAGGGCATGCTCCAGGGAGTCGGCCTTCACGTCGAGGTACCGGTGCTCGATGCGGCGCTCGATGGCACGCGGGTCACAGTCGATGCAGAGTGCGACGCCGTCGTTCATGGTGACGGCGAGCGGCTGGGCGCCGCCCATGCCGCCCAGCCCTGCGGTCAGCGTGATCGTGCCCGCGAGCGAGCCGCCGAACTTCTTCGCGGCGACGGCGGCGAAGGTCTCGTAGGTGCCCTGGAGGATGCCCTGGGTGCCGATGTAGATCCACGAACCCGCGGTCATCTGCCCGTACATGGTCAGACCGAGGGCCTCCAGGCGGCGGAACTCCTCCCAGGTCGCCCAGTCCCCGACGAGGTTGGAGTTGGCGATCAGGACACGCGGCGCCCACTCATGGGTCTGCATCACGCCGACGGGACGGCCGGACTGGACGAGCATCGTCTCGTCCTGCTTGAGGTTCCGCAGCGTGCGGACCATCGCGTCGAAGGAGCGCCAGTCCCGCGCGGCCTTGCCGGTACCGCCGTAGACGACGAGCTTGTCGGGGTGCTCGGCGACCTCGGGGTCGAGGTTGTTCTGCAGCATCCGCAGAGCGGCCTCCTGCTGCCATCCCAGGGCGCTCAGTTCCGTACCGCGCGGTGCTCGAACGGGCCGGGGTCCTGACATGGTCTGCCTCCTGGTGGACGACCGCACGCGGCCGGTGGCGCGCGGGACTGGTGCAGTTGTTATTCACATCCTGGCGACCTGAATAGATGTAGTCAATACGTTCGTGTGCCAGCGGCGCGGCGACAGGGGTGTTTGGCTGGATGCATGTCCGCAGAAGGTGACAGGGGAACGGGGGACACGGTGACAGCAAGGGACAACGAGACGGAAGTGACGGCAGGGACCGGGCATCCGGCGGACGCCGGACGGGCGGCGCGTCGGGACGAGGCCGTACGGAGCGCCGTCGAACAGGGCTTGCTGGGAGCGGACGCTCCCATCGTCGGGCTCCTGGACATCGCCGGCATCCGGGACTCGGCGGCGGAGTTGCGGGCGGCCTTCGACGCGGTGGTCGCGCCGGGCACCCCGGTGCTGCACGCCTTCGCGGTGAAGGCGACACCGCTCGTACCGGTGCTGCGGCTGCTGAGCGAGGCCGGCCTCGGAGCGGAGGTGGCGAGTCCGGGGGAACTGGCCCTTGCCCGGGCGGCCGGGACAGCGCCGCAACGGACCGTCCTCGACTCGCCCGCCAAGACACCGGCGGAACTGCGGGAGGCGCTGGCACTGGGCATCGCCGTGAACGCGGACAGCCCGCAGGAACTGGCGCGACTCGACGACCTGGTCCGCACGACCCGGACGGACTCCCCCCTGGGGATCCGGGTGAATCCGCAGATCGGAGCCGGTTCGATCGAGGCACTGTCGACCGCGACGGCCACGTCCAAGTTCGGGGTGGCGCTGCGGGACGAGGGGGCGCGCGAGTGGGTGGTGCGTGCCTTCACCGAGCGGCCGTGGCTGACGCGGCTGCACGCGCACTCCGGCTCGCAGGGCGTGCCACTGTCGCTGATGGCGCGGGGCATCGCGGAGACGTACGCGCTCGCCGAGGAGATCAACCATCAGGTGGGACGCCGACAGATCGACACGATCGACATCGGCGGCGGGCTGCACGTGAACTTCGCCTCCGAGGTCACGACGCCCACGTACACCCAGTACGCGCGGCTGCTGGCGGAGGCGGTGCCGGGACTGTTCGACGGACGGTACGGGCTGGTCACCGAGTTCGGGCGGTCGCTGCTGGCCAAGCACGGCACCGTGGTGGCGCGGGTGGAGTACGCGAAGAGCGCGGGCGGCCGGGCCGTCGCGGTCACGCACGCGGGCGTACAGGTGGCGACCCGCACGGTGTACGCGCCGGCGTCCTGGCCGCTTCGGATCGCGGCGTACGACGCGAAAGGGCGCCCCAAGGAGGGTCCCGACGTGGTGCAGGACGTGGCGGGCCCGGCGTGCTTCGCGGGCGACCTGCTGGCCGAGGGCCGCAGTCTGCCGCTCCTGGAGCAGGGCGACTACGCGGCGGCACTGGACACCGGGGCGTACTACTTCGCGCACCACTACGCGTACAACTCCCTGCCACGGCCGGGGGTGTACGGCTACGCGCGGGGCGAGGGCGGAGGGATCCGATTCGCCCTCGCACGGGAGCCGCAGAAGGTCGAGGAGATCGTGGCGGAGTCGGGCGGAGCACACGCGGGTGCGCTGACGGCGCTGTGACCGCGCCCGTACGCGCCTCGCCCGGACACCCGCAACATCGGCACGAACACACCAAGACGACCCTCAACGCCCTTGACAGGGAGGTCAATCGACTCACTCTAGTAACCCCGCGCATGTCCCACTGGAAAATGCCAGAAGCCTCACTCCGTCGCACATACGTTGCGTAGCCTCGGCGTTACTCAGCCGTACCCGAGGTCGGGAGGGGGCGACGGTGCCCGGAATCGACGAGTGCCTGCTGGAAGCCATGCGACTGCCCGGTGCCCGGGGCGCCGCGGTGGTCGACTGGACCAGCGGGCTCGCCCTGGGCACGGTCGGGGAATCGCCTGGCGGTGACCACGAGCGGACCGCCGCGGAGGCGGCGGAACTGGCCCGCCTGGCCGCCGAGCACCGCGCGTTCGCCCCGGAGGGGGATGCCGAATGGTCCGAGAACGCATGCCCGGTCGAGGACCTGATCATCGCCAACCGGGACAGTTACCACCTGCTGCGGTTCGTCCCGACCACCTTCGACAGCAGTGTCTTCCTGCATCTGTGGCTGGCCCGCGAGGAGGGCAACCTGGCCCTCGCCCGCATCCGGCTCGGTGAGATGGCAGGACGGCTGGTGCTGGGATGACGACGATCAGCACGCCTCCGCCGCCCCGTCTGCCCACGCGAGAGCGGGCCCAGATGCCGGGCGGCGGCCTGTCCCCCATGCTCAGTCGGCTCGCCGACGAACGGGCCACCGGAGTGCTGATGCGCGAGGGCGGCATGCTCCACCTGTCCGAGGGCCAGGTGGTGTACGCCGAGAGCCCCGCCACCCCGGGCCTCGACGCCCTGCTCATCGCCCGCGGCACGCTCGACGAGGACGGCTGGCGGGAAGCGTTCGCGCAGGCGGGGGAACGGCAGCGGGTGGGGCGGTTCCTGGTCGACAGCGGCCGCATCGGCAAGGGCGCGCTGGAACTGTGCCATCTGGGGGCGCTGTACGACGCGGCGTACTTCGTCCTCGGCCCGAGCAGCGCCCCGGTCCGCTTCCGCTACGGCGAGGCGCACTGGCTGGGCCCCGTGCATCCGGTCCCGGTCGCCGCGCTGGAACGCGAGACGCTGCGCCGCCGCGAACTGCTCCATGGGATCTGGCCCGACTCGAGGACGGACGACGCCCCGCTCGTCCGTGCCGCCCACACCGCGGGACGCACGGTCACACCCCGCCAGGGGGCGGTGCTCGACCGGATCGACGGAGTACGCACGGCGGCCGACATCTCGCGCTCGCTCGGCCGCCCCGCCTTCCACACGCTGGTGGACGTACGGCGCCTGGCCGCAGCGGGCGTCGTCACGGCCGGCACGGGCGGCGGCCTGCCGCCTGGGGAGCCCGCGCCCGTCGACCGGGCACCCGCCCCCGGCGCGCCGACGCCGCCGCCTTACGCCGACCCACACGTCACGTTGCTGAAGAGGCTCAGGGATGCGCTGGAGGCCCTTTGACCGGATCGAACGGCAACGCCTTGCCGAGAGGAGACCCCTGATGGACGCGGAGCCCGAGATCCTGGCCGAACTCCACCACCTGCGAGCCCGCATCCCCCAGCTCACCGGTGCCCTCGCCGCCAGCGTCGACGGACTCGTCCTCGCCCAGGACACCCCGGGCATCGAGGCGGAGGGCGTCGCCGCGCTCACGGCCGCGGCACTCGGCGTCGCCCTGCGGATGGCCGACGCCACCGGCCAGGGCGACTTCCGCGAACTGCTCGTCCGCGGCGTCCACGGCTATGTGGCCACGTACGCGGCGGGCCGCAGCGCCGTCCTGACGCTGCTGGCCCAGGACCGCGTCAACGTAGGCCGACTGCATCTGGAGGGCCGCCGCGCCGGCACCCGGATCGGGGAGCTGGTCGATGAAGCCGCCGCCCGAACCGAGCCCGCACCGCAGTCCCGTGCCGCCAGGACCCCGCCGAAGAACACCGCCGGGCCCACCCCACTGCCGACCCGCACCCCGCGCACCACCGCGCGCCCCCGACCGGCCGCGAACGCGCGTACCACCACCGAAAGTTGAAAGGACGCACCCCGAAATGGCCAACACCGAAACCGCGTTGAAAGAGGCGCTCTCCTCCATCGAAGGAGCTACCGGAGTCGCTCTCGTCGACTACACCAGCGGCATGGCTCTGGGCACGATGGGCGGCAGCAAGAGCTTCGACCTGACGGTCGCGGCCGCGGGTAACACCGATGTCGTACGGGCCAAGCTGCGCACCATGGAGCACCTGGGGCTCAAAGGGCAGATCGAGGACATCCTGATCACCCTGAGCGACCAGTACCACCTGATCCGGCTGCTCACCGGCCGCGGCGGCAACGGTCTGTTCCTCTACCTCGTCCTGGACGCCAAGCGCGCCAACCTGGCGATGGCCCGTCACCAGCTCAAGAAGATCGAGGAGGAACTGGAGGTCTGACTCTCCGGCACGCCCGCTGTCCGCGCGGGCCGCACGAGCGCTGTGGTACGGCGGCGCACCCCGCCCGGGGCCGCGCCGCCGGCCGCGACGCCGGTGCCGCGCCGGCTCATGACCGGCCGTCCCGCCGGCGCGTCGCCGGGCGGGCGAGTCCGCCGCCAGGGCGGCAACGGGCCCGGAGCGCCGGCACCCGCAGGACTACTCCACGAACAGCCCCCTGGCTGCCGCCCGCGCGTCGAACTCCTCGAGCCTGGCCTGGGCGTCCGGCAGGTCGTCGCACATCGCCTCCAGCAGGACCCGGCCGAGCAGCATCGGCGCGCAGACCGTGTCGAAGGCGAGCCCGGTACCGACCGCGGCCGGCAGCAGCAGGTCCGAGACCTTCGCCACCGGCGCGAACGCCGAGTCGGCGACCGTGACCACCGTCAGGCCCGCCTCCTGGGCATACGCCAGCGCGTCCACGACCTCGCGCGGATGCCGGGGCAGCGCGAAGCACAGCAGGGCGCTCGCGCCCGCCCTCACGGCCGCGTCGACACGGTCCTGGAGCATCGTGCCGCCCTCGTGGAGCAGCCGTACATCCGGGTGGACCTTCGCGGCGAAGTAGGCGAAGCCGTACGCCTGCGAGGCCGCGGCCCGCAGGCCGAGCACGGGCAGGGGCCGCGAAGCGGCGAGGATCCGTCCCGCCCTGCGCACGGGCCGCGGATCGGCCAGCACCTGAGCCAGATGCCTGAGGTTCTCGATCTCGGCCTCGACGGCCTGCTGGTACTCGTTGCAGGAGCCGGAGTCCACCGTCGGTTCGGCGGGCGCGACCTCGCGCAGGTGCCTGCGCAGCGCGGGGTAGCCGTCGAAGCCGAGGGCGACCGCGAACCGGGTCACGGAGGGCTGGCTGACCCCGGCGAGTTCGGCCAGTTCGACGCTCGACAGGAACGGCACGTCCGAGGCCCGCCGCACCATGCTGTGCGCGATGCGCCGCTGGGTCGGCGTCAGCCGGTGCCCCTCGAAGAGCGCCTGCAGCCGTGCTGCAGGGCTGTCGGTCACGCTCATGACGTGCTCCCCCTCTCGAACCGGACATCGAAGCGTCCCACCACCACGATGACCAGCGAAGAACGCTGACCCATCAATAACCTATTCAAACACCAGGGAACCTGCATGGCGATATGCAAGCCGGTCATCCGGGCGCGCTTCCGGCAGCCCCCAGCCGGACCAGGGGGCTACCCCCAGTGCGTCAGGCGCACCGGCTCTCTACTGTGGTGCTCATGACCGGTATGGACGAGCGGGACGCCGACCTCAAGAAGGAACTCGACGCCAGCCTGCGGGCCCGCAAGGACCTGGGCGAGGAGTACGAGTCGGCTCTGGTCGAGTCCTTCCTGGAGAAGGTCGACCAACGCATCGACACCACGATCGACCGCCGGGTGCGGCGGCAGTTGGCCGAGCAGCAGATGGTGGTCGCGCGCGGCACACGATCCCCGAACGCGACGGACTCCTGGGCCGAACGCTTCGGCTTCGGCGTGGTGTCGTTGGTTCTGGCGATCCCGCTCTCGGCGATCGGCGGCAGCCTCGCGGACATGACCGGTCTCGTGGCCACCTGGGTCGGCATTGTCGGCGTCAACGTGGCGCAGGCAGCGCGCACCAACCCCGACTTGTTCGGCCGCCGCAGCAGGTCCTCCCGGGACGGCGACTGGCAGGACTGAGCACGCCTGCCGGCGCCCCCTGCCCCCTGTACTCACCCCCACCGCACGATGGACGCGTGCCCGGGGACCGCGTGGCCGACGGCCCGCGCACGAGCTGACGCACCACCAAGTACATGCGCGGGAACCGCCACGCTCCCGTTTCCGGGGGTGGAACGACGGCGGTCCCCGCGCGGGCCGACGGGGCCGGGCGTCCAGGGATGTTGACTACTGCTTTCCACCCTTGGCCAGGAAAGCCAGCAGGTCCTGTCGGCTGACCACTCCGGTGGGCTTGCCCTCGACGAGCACGATCGCCGCGTCGGCCGTACCGAGCACGGACATCAGGTCCGCCACCGGCTCGCCGGAGCCGACCTGCGGCAGCGGCGCGGACATGTGCTTCTCCAGCGGGTCCTCGAGCGAGGCGCGCTTGGTGAACAGGGCGTTCAGCAGTTCGCGCTCGACGACGGATCCCACGACCTCGGCGGCCATCACGTCCGGGTGGCCCGCGCCCCGCTTGACGATCGGCATCTGCGACACGCCGTACTCGCGCAGCACCTCGATGGCCTGGCCGACCGTCTCTTCGGGGTGCATATGGACGAGGGAGGGGATGGAGCCACCCTCCTTGTCGTTGAGCACGTCACCGACGCGAGCGCTCGGGCCGGTGTCCTCCAGGAAGCCGTAGTCGGCCATCCACTCGTCGTTGAAGATCTTGCTGAGGTAGCCGCGGCCGCTGTCCGGCAGCAGCACGACCACGACGTCGTCCGGGCCGAGCCGCTCGGCGACCCGCAGTGCTGCCACGACCGCCATGCCACAGGAGCCGCCGACCAGCAGCCCCTCCTCCTTCGCCAGCCGCCGGGTCATCTGGAAGGAGTCCTTGTCGGACACGGCGACGATCTCGTCCGCGACGGTGCGGTCGTACGCGGTCGGCCAGAAGTCCTCGCCGACGCCCTCGACGAGGTACGGGCGCCCGGAGCCGCCGGAATAGACGGACCCCTCGGGGTCGGCGCCGACGACCTTGACGCGCCCGTCGCTGACGTCCTTCAAGTAGCGCCCGGTCCCGGAGATGGTCCCGCCGGTGCCGACGCCGGCGACGAAGTGGGTGATCTTCCCCTCCGTCTGCTCCCACAGCTCCGGGCCGGTCGAGTGATAGTGCGAAAGGGGGTTGTTGGGGTTGGAGTACTGGTCGGGCTTCCAGGCGTCGGGGGTCTCACGGACGAGGCGGTCGGAGACGTTGTAGTAGGAGTCGGGGTGCTCGGGCGCGACGGCGGTCGGGCACACGACCACTTCGGCCCCGTATGCGCGCAGCACGTTGATCTTGTCGGTGGACACCTTGTCGGGGCACACGAAGATGCACTTGTAGCCCTTCTGCTGAGCCACGATCGCCAAGCCCACCCCGGTGTTCCCACTGGTCGGCTCGACGATCGTGCCCCCCGGCTTGAGCTCGCCGCTCTTCTCGGCCGCCTCGATCATGCGCAGGGCGATGCGGTCCTTCACGGAACCGCCGGGATTGAAGTACTCGACCTTGGCGAGGACAGTCGCCTGGATGCCGGCGGTCACGCTGTTGAGCTTCACCAGCGGGGTATTGCCGACGAGGCTGATCATCGAGTCGTGAAAATGCACCGTTGTCTCCGGTCGCTGCAAAAAACGTGGTCGTGATGGTCCCGCCAGCGTAAGCGTTCCCGTGGCCGGGCGGTCCCCAAGCAGCGAGCCGTCCCGGGTGTTCACGCCCTGTCGAGATTGGGCGACGGGGCGTACGGGGCAAGCACTGGGTGTACGGCTACGAGGAGGTGGCGGCGACGCATGTCGAGCATGTCCAGAGCGAGGGTGGCCCGTCGCATCGCGGCGGGCGCGGCGTACGGCGGTGGCGGGATCGGTCTGGTGGGCGCGGCCGCCGTGGGGCTGGTGCTGGCGGAGGTGCAGATGGCCAAGCGCCACGTGGGCAACGGACACAGCCCGCACCCGCCGAGCGCCGACGGTCTGTACGGATGGATGTCCCCCCGTGCCGAGTGCGGGGAAGAGTCCACACCCCGGGACGAACCGCACCTGAGACTGACCATGCTCGGCGACTCCACGGCCTCCGGGCAGGGCGTGCGCCGCTCCCGCCAGACACCTGGCGCACTGCTGGCGTCAGGACTGGCGGCGGTGGCGGAGCGCAGGGTGGAGCTGCACAACGTGGCACTTCCCGGGGCCCAGTCGGACGACCTGGACCGCCAGGTCACACTGGCGCTACAGGACCAGGAACGCCTGCCCGACGTCTGCGTCATCATGATCGGCGCGAACGACGTGACACACCGCATGCCGCCGACGCGCTCTGTGCGCCATCTGTCGGCTGCGGTTCGCCGGCTGCGCACGGCGGGCGCGGAGGTGGTGGTGGGCACCTGCCCCGACCTGGGCACGATCGAGCCGGTCCAGCAGCCGCTGCGCTGGCTGGCCCGCCGGGCCTCCCGGCAACTGGCCGCGGCCCAGACGATCGGAGTCGTCGAACAGGGCGGCCGCACGGTGTCGCTGGGCGATCTGCTGGGCCCGGAGTTCGAGGCGAACCCGCGTGAGCTCTTCGGCCCCGACAACTACCACCCCTCGGCAGAGGGCTACGCCACGGCGGCGATGGCGGTCCTGCCGACGGTCTGCGCGGCCCTGGGCCTGTGGCCGGCGGAAGAGGAGCGCCCGGACGTCTTCCGCCGCGAGGGCTTCCTCCCGGTGGCCCGCGCCGCGGCCGAGGCGGCCTCGGAGGCGGGCACGGAGGTCACGGCCGCCATGCCGACGGGCCCTCGGGGCCCATGGGCCCTCCTCAAGCGCAGGCGCCGTCGGCGTCTCCCGACTCCGGACGCCACACCGGACCCCGCCCCGGAGCAGACAGTGTGATCACCGAGTTCCCTCGCCCTACCGACCCTGCCCGTCCCCTCGAGGGCACGGGACCCCTGGCCCCGGACTGGGGGCCGTATCCCCGCATCCGTCCCCCCAGGGCAAAGCAAGCGCTTAGGAAAGTGCGGCCCGCGTCACACCGCCGCGCCCGTGACCTCCACCGTACGTACGGGTAACTTCGCCCACAGCCCCTGCCTCCCCTCGTGCAATGGAGCCCTGATGCCCGAAGCCGTGATCGTCTCGACCGCCCGCTCCCCCATCGGCCGCGCCTTCAAGGGCTCCCTGAAGGACCTCCGCCCCGACGACCTCACCGCCACGATCATCCAGGCAGCCCTCGCCAAGGTCCCCGCGCTGGACCCGAAGGACATCGACGACCTGATGCTCGGCTGCGGTCTGCCCGGCGGCGAGCAGGGGCACAACCTCGGCCGGATCGTCGCCGTGCAGATGGGAATGGACCACCTTCCGGGGTGCACCATCACCCGTTACTGCTCTTCGTCCCTGCAGACCTCCCGTATGGCTCTGCACGCCATCAAGGCCGGCGAGGGCGACGTCTTCATCTCCGCCGGCGTCGAGATGGTCAGCCGCAGCGTCAAGGGCACCTCCGACGGCCTCCCGGACACCCACAACCCCCTCTTCACCGACGCCGAGGCCCGCACCGCCGCCGTCGCCGCGTCCGAGGGCGCCGACTGGCACGACCCACGTGAGGACGGCCTGCTCCCCGACGCGTACATCGCGATGGGCCAGACCGCCGAGAACCTCGCCCGCCTGAAGGGCGTCACCCGCGAGGAGATGGACGAGTTCGGCGTCCGTTCGCAGAACCTCGCCGAGCAGGCCATCGCCAAGGGCTTCTGGGAGCGCGAGATCACCCCGGTGACCCTCCCGGACGGAACGGTCGTCAGCAAGGACGACGGCCCGCGCCCCGGTGTCACCGTGGAGGGCGTCGCCGGCCTCAAGCCCGTCTTCCGTCCCGACGGACGCGTCACCGCCGGCAACTGCTGCCCCCTCAACGACGGCGCCGCCGCCCTGGTGATCATGAGCGACACCAAGGCCCGCGAACTGGGGCTCACGCCGCTCGCACGCATCGTCTCCACGGGCGTCTCCGGGCTCTCCCCCGAGATCATGGGCTACGGGCCCGTCGAGGCCAGCAAGCAGGCCCTGAAGCGGGCCGGCCTCACGATCGACGACATCGACCTGGTCGAGATCAACGAAGCCTTCGCCGCCCAGGTGATCCCCTCCTACCGCGACCTGAACATCCCGCTGGAGAAGCTGAACGTGAACGGTGGCGCCATCGCCGTCGGCCACCCCTTCGGCATGACCGGCGCCCGCATCACCGGCACCCTGATCAACTCGCTCCAGTGGCACGACAAGCAGTTCGGCCTGGAGACCATGTGCGTCGGCGGCGGCCAGGGCATGGCGATGGTCATCGAGCGCCTGAGCTGACGGGCCTCCACTCCCGCGCACGGCCCGGAGCCCCGGATCCTTCGAGGCTCCGGGCCGTTCCGTGACTCAATCTCCCCCAGGATGTGACCTTTCTCCCTCCGCATGGGATCGGCGCAGGTCAGAGTCCGTTCACTGGGAAGGCCCCAAGTCAGGACCCTGTCCGTTTCGTGACGTTACGCACTGACAGCCGGTGAGGGTGCCCTTCAACCTGATGTAGGAAGTCGAGGGTCGACTGTGAACCGGGAGTACGTTCAGTGAGCACCATGCCGATCGCTCTGCTGCTCACCACGGCCGCCACCGCGGGCGTGGGCGTGGCCGTCCTGTGCTCCGTGCGGGCGCTGCGCCGACAGGTCGTGGCCCTGCGCAGCGAACTCGCCGCGAGCCGCGCCGCGCACACGCGGGCGCCGGTGCCCGCCGCCCGCCTCACCGCCGACGCGGCGGAGATACGCGCCGCCGTGTCCGAGGCGCTCGCCGAGGAGCGGGAGCGCGAGCTGGCCGAGGCGCGTGCCTTCTGGGCCGCCCAGGAGGCCCGTGACACCGCCGACTTCCCGCCTCTGCTCGGCCTGCCCGACACCGAGCTGTTCCTGCCCCGCCAGTCGGACCTCGCGGGCCCGGAGCACGACAGCCTGGAGCCGGTGGCCGAGTCCGCCGCCGACGAGAGCGAGTTCGCCCCAGACTCCCCCGAACTGGCCGCGGCCCGCCGCCGTCACCCCTCGCACCCCGACTTCGTGCCGTCCCCGTCACCGGTCGTGAGCGACCACGAGCGTACGGTCGCCTGCCTTGAGGGCCTGGCCTCCGCCCGCACCGAACTCGCCGATGTCCGCCCGGGCCCGCTGGGCACCCTGGACATCTACGTCTTCGCGGACGGTACGACGCTGTGCATGACCCCGGGCCACCGCGAGACGGCGGAGCGCCTTGCCGCGGCGCTGAGCGCCGGCCGTACGCCGGTCCTGCTCGGCGGTTCGGGCGTCTCGGGCGCGTACGCCCTCACGTTCGAGTGCGGCGACGAGAGCGTCTACGTCCTCGCGGACCGCGTCGTCGCGTCCCTGTAGGCGACGCCCGCCTCGCGTCGTCGCGGCCCGGGGTTCCGTCGCGGGTCAGACCCCGGCGCGTTTCAGCGCCTCCTCCACGAGGGACACCGCCTCCGCGAGCTCCTTCTCGTCCCGCAGGACCAGTGCCAGGTCGTGCGCGGCGACCGTGATCTGGTCGGCTGCCGCGAACATGCCCGCGTCCGGCATTTCACGCGGCTCGGCGGAGGGGTCCTCGATGAGCTGGGCACGCCGTGCCAGTTCCCTGGCCAGACCGAGCGCCTCGGCCGCCGCACTCCGCTGGAGCCTGCTCTGCGGAGCGGCCCGCAGCCGGTCGGCGAAGTGATCAACGGCCCGGGTCAATGGCGTCGTATCAAGCACTCCGCGAGACTACGCGCCCCAGTTGGACTGTTGCCAACACACGAACGCTCAGGCACGGTGACCTGAAGGACCGGCTTCAAGCGTCCGGAGGCGCCGATGTCCCGAGTCTTCTCCGAGGAGACCCATCGCAATCTGCTCGCCCACATCCCCCAGTGCACCGGTCGTGAAGTCTCCGACTGGCTGCGCACCGTCGAAGAAGGCCCCGCTCTCTGCTTCGAGGAGAAGGTCAGCTGGCTTCGGTACGAGCACAACCTCGCGTACGGCCACGCCAAGGCGATTGTTCATGAGTACGACCTGAGGAGGGCCGCGCGCAAACTCCGGTAGGCGCGGGCCGTCTGGACGACGAAGAAGGGCCCCGGTGGAACCGGGGCCCTTCTTCTGTCAGCTGTGAGCTGTCAGCCGTGCGGTTAGTCGCTGCTGTTGAGGATCGCGATGAGCCGCAGGAACTCCAGGTAGATCCACACCAGCGTCATCGTCAGACCGAAGGCCGCGAGCCAGGCCTCCTCGCGCGGCGCTCCGTACGCGATGCCGTCCTCGACCTGCTTGAAGTCCAGGGCCAGGAAGCAGGCACCGAGCAGGATGCCGACGATGCCGAAGACGACACCGAGCGTGCCGCTGCGGAAGCCGAGGCCGTCACCACCGCCGAAGACGGCGAACAGCATGTTGACCATCATCAGCAGGACGAAGCCGAGCGCGGCCGCCATGACGAAGCCGTAGAAGCGACGGTTGACGCGGATCCAGCCCGCCTTGTAGGCGATCAGGACACCGGCGAACACCGCCATCGTGCCGAGCACCGCCTGCATGGCCGCGCCGCTCGCGATGCGGTTGTCGACGATGCTCGAGAGGACGCCGAGGAAGACACCCTCGAAGGCCGCGTACGACACGATCAGCGCCGGCGAGGCCTTGCGCTTGAAGGACTGGACGAACGCCAGGACCATGCCGATCAGCGCGGCGCCGATGCCGATGCCGTAGGACCGGCTGATGTGGGCGTCGTCCACCGGCAGCAGCGCCCAGGCGAGCGCGGCCGTCACGATCAGGGTGCCGAGGGTGGATGCCGTGCGCAGCACGACGTCGTCCATCGTCATCCGGCCGGCGGTGGCCGGGGCCTGCTGCAGGTCCTGCTGGGCGTAGGGGTTCTGCGCGTACGGGTTCTGCGCGTAGGGGTTGCCCGCCTGCTGGGCGTAGGGATCGCCCTGCGCGTACGGGTTGCCCTGCGTACCGGCAGCGGCTCCCCCGGCCTGCGGCGCGGTGTTGAAGCCCGCGTAGCCGTTGTCGCGGCTGAACCCCCGTCGCGAGAAGACCGGGTTGCTGCTCCTCATTTCACTCCTCCATGGCCACCCTGCGCGGCCTTGGGCTCAAGAGTAATAGGTAGGCAAAGGATTGATGCTAGTGCTTGGGGAGGATCTTTCCCTGACCGTTGTCCGCAACACGCTACGCGCACGGCCGATTCCCCGCGTGGACCCCCTCCCTTCCATGACCGACTCGAGACCCGGTCGATACCGGCCACTCACCCAACGGGTGCTCCACGTCACTCGAATGGGGCATGGCGGGTGTCACTCGCACGGGAAACCCTCGGAGCACGGCGTACGCCTTTCCCGGCGGTGAGGACGGGTCAGGCCCCCGCGGGAATTCCGACGCGATACGACGCGGCTCCCGTTCCGCGGTGCGTGGCCGCCGGGTCGGCCGGGCCGAGGGGCTGTGCACATCGGACCGGCAAGCAGGACCATTGACCCTGGAGAGGATGAGATGGATGTCTTCCGGGCGAAACGGCTCCGATGTGCCTCTGTCCGCGGGACCACGCGATCTCTTCAACGCGTCCAGTGACGCGACGGCGGTGGTCCGCGCCGACGGTGTGGTGCTCGGCTGGACTCGCGCGGCGGAAGCGCTCCTCGGCTACTCCGCCGAGGAGATGGTCGGCCGCTCCGCGGCGCGTCTGCTGGCCATGCCGGGAGATCCGTTGCGTGTCGCCGGCGTCGCGGAGCGTTGCCGCGCGGGGATGGGGTGGAGCGGTCTGGTCCTCCTGGGACACCGCGGCGGCAGTCGTATCGAGGTCGACCTACGGGTGTCCGCGTCCTTTCGGATCGGCGCGGACGAGTGTTTCCTGATCTCGGCACGGGAGCGGAAGCAGCAGTGGACGGTGGGCCAGTCCGTCCTCGACGGGTTCGTCACCCGCTCGCCGGTCGGCATGGCGGTGCTGGACGTCCAGCTGCGCTACGTCTGGCTGAACGACACACTGGAACGTCTCGGCGGTGTGCCCCGTGAGCAGCGGATGGGGCGTCGTCTCAGTGAGGTTCTGCCGGGTTTGCAGGCGGACATCCTCGAGGACCTGATGCGCAAGGTGCTGATCACCGGAATACCGGTCGTCGACCATGAGTACGAGGGATGGAGCTGGGCCGATCCGCATCGGCCGCGCGCCTACTCCGGCTCCTTCTTCCCTCTGGTGGACGCCGACCAGTCCGTCACCGGCATCTGCTACATGGTCGTGGACGTCACCGAACGGTGGAACGCCCGCCGGATCCTGTCGCTGATCAACGAGGCCGGAACCAGCCTGGGCAGGACCCTGGACGTGATGCGGACGGCTCAGGAACTCGCCGATTTCGCCGTTCCCCGCTTCGCGGACTTCGTCGCCGTCGATCTTCTTGAGACCGTCCTCAGCCCCGAGGGGCGTGAGGTGTGGCAGCCCGATACCGGACCGCCGGCCGTCAGACCGGTGATGCGACGGGCGGGTATGAGCTCGGTGCGGAAGGGCTGTCCGGAGGCGGTCGCGCGGATCGGGGAGAGGGTGGACGTCGACCCGGTGCCCGCCAGGGTGAACCTGCTCATCCATGGCGAACCGGTCTTCGTACCGGTCCTCGATCCGGCCACCCCCGTGTGGGCCGCAGACCAGTCCGCCAGGTATGCACGCATCAGCGAGTTCGGACTCCACTCCCTCATCTGTGTGCCGTTGCGGGCGCGGGACACCGTCTTGGGCCTCGCCACGTTCATACGGTCGGTCAACCCGCTCTCCTTCGACCCGGACGATGTCCCGCTGGCCCGGGAGCTGGTGGCGCGGGCAGCGCTGTGCGTCGACAACGCCCGCCGTTACAGCCGGGAACACGCGGCGGCGGTCACGCTTCAGCGCAGTCTGCTGCCCCACGCCCTGACCGGCGGATCGGCGCTGGAGGTGGCCTCGTACTATCTGCCGGCCAACGCGAGCGGCGGGGTCGGCGGCGACTGGTTCGACGTGATCCCCCTGTCCGGCGCCCGTGTGGGCCTGGTCGTCGGCGATGTGGTCGGTCACGGCATCACCGCGGCCGCGGCCATGGGCCGGTTGCGCACCGCGGTGCAGACACTCGCCGACATGGACCTGCCGCCCGATGAACTGCTCGCCCACCTGGACGACCTCGTGCTCCGGCTGAGCGAGGAGGAGGAAGGTGACGAGACGGCCGGCGGGACCGGCTCGACCGTCCTCGGAGCAACCTGCCTGTACGCCGTCTACGATCCGGTGACGCGGCGCTGCACGGTGGCCCGGGCCGGGCATCCGCCGCCTGTCGTGGTAACCCCTGACGGGCAGGTGTACTACCCGGAGCTTCCCGCCGGTCCGCCGCTCGGGCTGGGCGGGATGGCGTTCGAGGCCGCCGAGATCGAGCTCGCCGAGAACAGCTTGCTGGGTCTCTACACCGACGGCCTCGTCGCGGGAACCGACCGCGACATGGAGCTGGGCCTGACTCGTCTCGGAGACGCGCTGTCCCAGCCCTCCTCCCACCTCGAAGCGCTGTGCGCGACCGCCGTGGCGCACCTCGTCCCCGTGCCCCAACCGGACGACGTCGCGCTTCTGCTGGCGCGCACGCACGCCTTGAGCGCCGACCACGTCGCCTCCTGGGACGTGCCCGTCGATCCGGCCGCCGTCGGTGAGGCCCGCGCCCGGGTGACGCGCCAGCTGGAGGCGTGGGGCCTTGAGGAGTTGGCCATGACGACGGAACTCATCGCCAGCGAGCTGGTGACCAACGCGATCCGCTACGCATCGGGGCCCATACGCCTACGACTGCTCCGCAACTCCTCCCTGACCTGCGAGGTCGCCGACGCGAGCAGCACGGCCCCACGGCTGAGGCACGCCCGGAGCACCGACGAGGGCGGCCGTGGCCTCTTCCTCGTGGCGCAGCTCGCCCATCGCTGGGGCACCCGTCATTCGGCCGCAGGAAAGACCATCTGGACCGAACAGGAAATCCCCTGAACGGGGGCGGTGACACCACGCGGCAGGCCAGGCGGCCGAGGCCGACCGTTCGCGTGGAAAGCAGGAGGGCTTGCTCCAGGGGGCTCCCACAGAGCGGCACGGCACCTTCCTGCCGTTCTGACAGGTCAGGTGCCATGAGTCGGAGGTGCCCGGAACCGGACTCGAACCGGCACGCCCGCGAGGGGCAGCGAGGTTTAAGCTCGCCGTGTCTGCATTCCACCATCCGGGCAGGCCATGGCCTCCGCATCTTGGCTCCGAGCCTATCGGGGCGCATCCCCCGAACAGCGGGTGGTCGATGCGATGTTGTCTTATTTTATTGATGTCTGAGGGTGCATCAGCACTCGGTACGGGCCATCCACACTTGCCGACAGCCTTTCTGGCCACCGCGGCCCCCGCATGTGGAATGACGGAATTTCACCGCCCGGGATGAGGCGGTGGGAACGGTTCCGCATGACGTGCGCAATCGCCTTCCCCTCAGGAGGGTCTCAGGGGAACATCATCCCCAGGTATGACCCGGGCCGGAGCGGTCCGACCCGAGGCTGCCCCCAGAACCGGAACAGGGGGTGACTACACGGCCCTGATCAGCGGGGATGATGGAACATGTCCCCTTTGACCGACGTCCTGACAGGAGCACCCTCCCGTGACCAGCACCCCCCTCGCCGACCGGACCACCGCAGTGGCCGCCCGTGCCACGGATCTGTCGAAGGTCTACGGGCAGGGTGAGACCCAGGTGGTGGCCCTGGACCGGGTCACTGTCGACTTCCAGCAGGCCCAGTTCACGGCGATCATGGGGCCGTCGGGCTCCGGCAAGTCGACGCTGATGCACTGCGTCGCCGGGCTCGACTCCTTCTCCTCCGGCTCGGTCCGCATCGGCGACGTCGAACTCGGCTCCCTGAAGGACAAGCAGCTCACCAAGTTGCGCCGGGACAAGATCGGCTTCATCTTCCAGGCGTTCAACCTGCTGCCGACACTGACCGCGCTGGAGAACATCACGCTGCCGATGGACATCGCCGGCCGCAAGCCCGACAAGGAGTGGCTGGACCGCGTGATCCAGATGGTCGGCCTGTCGGGGCGGCTCGGTCACCGGCCCTCGCAGCTGTCCGGTGGCCAGCAGCAGCGCGTCGCGGTGGCGCGGGCGCTGGCTTCCAAGCCGGAGATCATCTTCGGTGACGAGCCCACCGGCAACCTGGACTCACGCTCGGGTGCGGAGGTGCTGGGCTTCCTGCGCAACTCCGTACAGGAGTTGGGGCAGACCGTCGTGATGGTCACCCACGACCCGGTGGCGGCGGCATACGCGGACCGGGTCATCTTCCTGGCGGACGGGAGGATCGTGGACGAGGTGTACCAGCCGTCCGCTGACGCGGTGTTGGACCGGATGAAGCGGTTCGACGCGAAGGGCCGTACCAGCTGAGCCCGGGGGCCCGCCCCCGGGCTCAGCCCCCCAACGCACCTTCGACCCATCCGTCGCACCACCCATCCCCTGGACAGAGAGAATGTTCCGTACTGCCCTGCGCACCGTGCTCGCGCACAAGGCCAGGCTGCTGATGACCGTGCTCGCCGTGATGCTCGGCGTGGCCTTCGTGTCGGGCACCCTGGTCTTCACCAACACCATCTCGGACGCCTACCAGAAGAGCTCCGCCAAGGGCTTCGACCATGTCGACGTGGCCGTCCAGCCGGAGGACCGCAAGAACACCGGCGACACACTCGGCAAGAAACCCGAACTGACGCAGGCCCTCCTCGACAAGGCCGCCGGGGTGCGGGGCGCCGACTCCGTCATCGGTGTGGTCGGCGGCTTCACCGCCATCGCCGACAAGGACGGCAAGCTCATCGGCAACGGCTTCCAGTCCAACGGCGGGAACTACTGGGGCACCAAGGACTCCCGGTACCCACTGGTCAGCGGCCACGCGCCCAAGGGAGCGGACCAGGTCCTCATCGACTCCAAGACCGCCGAGCGCGCCGGATACAAGGTCGGCGACACCGTGCGGATCTCCATCGACGGGCCCGTTCTCACCCCCGAGATCACCGGCGTCTTCACCACCGATGACGGCAACGTCGCCGCGGGCGGCAGCCTCGCCCTGTTCGACACGGCCACCGCCCAGCGGCTGTTCCACAAGACCGGCACGTACGACGAGATCGACGTGAAGGCCGCCCCCGGCACCAGCCAGGTCGCGCTGCGGAACGCGCTCGACGAGGTCCTGCCCAAGAACATCGCCTCCACCACCACCGGCAAGAAGCTCGCCGACGACCAGGCACAGCAGATCTCCGACGCCACCAGCAGCATGCGCACCGCCCTGTTGGTCTTCGCGGGCATCGCACTGTTCGTCGGCACGTTCATCATCGCCAACACCTTCACCATGCTGGTCGCCCAGCGCACCAAGGAGTTGGCCCTGCTGCGCGCGGTCGGCGCCTCCCGCCGTCAGGTCACCCGGTCCGTACTCATCGAGGCGTTCGTGGTCGGCGCGGTCGCGGCTGTCGCCGGCCTGCTGGCCGGGATCGGCATCGGCGCCGGCCTGCGTGCCCTGATGAGCTCCTTCGGTGGCAGCGTGCCGGACGGGCCGCTCGTCATCAGCCCGGGCACGGTCGTCGCCGCCCTCGCCGTCGGCATCGTGATCACGATGCTGGCCGCCTGGCTGCCGGCCCGCCGCGCCGCGAAGATCCCGCCGGTCGCCGCGATGAGCAGCGTCCATGCACAGGCGACCACCAAGTCCCTCGTCGTGCGGAACACGATCGGCTCCCTGTTCGCCGGGGCCGGCGTCGCCACCGTCCTGTACGGCACCACGCTGAACAGCACGGACGGCCAGGCCCCGATGGGTATCGGCGCGGCGCTCCTGGTCATCGGCGTCTTCGTCCTCACCCCGCTGCTGTCCCGCCCGCTGATCGCCGCCGCCGCACCCCTGCTGCGGGTCTTCGGGATCTCCGGCAAGCTCGCCCGGCAGAATTCGGTGCGCAACCCGCGCCGCACCGCGGCCACCGCCTCGGCCCTGATGATCGGTCTGACCCTGATCACCGCGCTGACGGTGATGGCGGGTAGCCTGCAGACGGCGATCGACAAGATGGCGTCCTCCTCGATCAAGGCGGACTACGTGGTGTCGATGGCTACCGGCAATCCGCTCTCCCCCGACGTGGAGAAGACGCTGAGGTCGACCGACGGCGTCACCGCGACCAGCGCGCTGCGCTTCGGGCCGTCCCGCATCGACGGCGAGACCGAGTACCTCACCGGCGTCAACGGCGCGACGATCGGCAGCCTGACCGACCTCACGGTCAAGGACGGGTCGTTCACGGTCGGCGGCACCCGGGTCGTCGTCGACGAGGACACCGCCAAGCACCACCACTGGACCGCGGGTTCGCGCTTCACGGCCTCCTTCGAGGAAGGCAAGAAGCAGCGGCTGACGGTCGCCGGGATCTACCACGGCAACGAGATGATGCGCGGCATCATGCTGGACAACGCGACACTCTCCGCGCACCAGAGCCACCCGTCCGACGTCCAGGTCATGGTCAAGACGTCCGGTGGCGCCGGCTCTTCGGTCAAGAACAAGCTGGAGAAGGCGCTGGGCTCCAACCCGGCCATCCAGGTCCAGGACAAGAAGGACATCTCCAACAGCATCGGCCAGATCTTCACGATGATGCTGAACATGCTCTACGGTCTGCTGGCCATGGCGGTGATCGTCGCGGTCCTCGGCGTCATCAACACCCTCGCCATGTCCGTCTTCGAGCGCTCGCAGGAGATCGGGATGCTCCGCGCGATCGGCCTGGACCGCAGGGGCATCAAGCGGATGGTCCGTCTGGAGTCCCTGGTGATCTCGCTCTTCGGCGGCGTGCTCGGCATCGGTCTGGGCGTGTTCTTCGGCTGGGCGGCCGGTCAACTCGTCGGAACGCAGATGGCGACGTACGAGCTGATCCTGCCGTGGGGACGGATGGCCGTCTTCCTTCTCCTGGCGGCGGTCGTCGGCGTGCTGGCCGCCCTATGGCCGGCCCGGCGTGCAGCCCGGTTGAACGTGCTGACGGCGATCAAGTCGCAGTAACAGCAGTCGTGTCGGGGCCCCGTCCGGTCGTCTTTCGCCGGGCGGGGCCCCTTGCCGTTCGCGGATCGGTTCCGGGAACGGGGTCGGTTCCCGAGGACCGGATCAGTTCCAGGTACGGGACCTCAGCGGCGTCCCGGACGCTCCCGATTCCGGCGTCCGTACCGCGAGGACCTGGTTGACGCCGATGCGGTTGCGTTCGAAGGCGAGGGCCGATGCGGCCATGTAGAGGCGCCAGACGCGGGCCCGGCCCGGGCTGGTGAGGCGCCGCGCCCGCTGCCACTGCGCCTCCAGGTTGGTGACCCACTGCCTCAGGGTGAGGGCGTAGTGCTCGCGCAGGGACTCGACGTCGCGGACCTCGAACCCGGCTCGCTCCAACTGGGTCACGGTGGTGCCGATAGGCGCGAGTTCCCCGTCCGGGAAGACGTAGGCGTCGATGAACGCGTCGACCGCGTACGAGGACTCGTCCCGCTGGGGCCTGCGCGCGATCTGGTGGTTGAGCAGCCGCCCGCCGGGCCTCAGCAGGGCTTGCAGGGCGCGGGCGTACTCCAGGTACCGCTCGGCGCCGACGTGCTCGGCCATGCCGATGGAGGAGATGGCGTCGTACGGCCCGTCGGCCACGTCGCGGTAGTCCTGTACCCGGATCTCGACGCGATCGGTGAGTCCCTCGTCGGCGACCCGCTTGCGGGCGTAGGTGGCCTGTTCTTCGGAGAGGGTGATGCCCACGACGCTCACGCCGTGCTCGCGGGCCGCGTGGATGGCCATGGAGCCCCAGCCGCAGCCGACGTCGAGCAGCCGCTGACCGGGCTTCAGGTCGAGCTTGCGGCAGACGAGTTCGAGCTTGTCGCGCTGGGCGTCCTCCAGGGTGCCCTCCGGGGAGTCCCAGTAGGCGCACGAGTACACCATGGACGGGCCCAGGACGATCTCGTAGAAGTCGTTCCCGACGTCGTAGTGGTGACTGACGGCGTGTTTGTCGCTGCGTCGGGTGTGGAGGTGGCCGCGAGCTTTGCGGACCTCCTCGCGCGGGGGCGAAGGCGGCGGCAAGGGACCGGCCAGCCTGGCCAGGCCGCGGACGGCGGCGCGGACGTCCGGGTCGCGGAGGGCCTGGGCGAGGGTGCGGGCGTCCTCGCCGCGTTCCCAGATGAAGCCGGCGAGGAGGCCGAGGGCGGTGTAGAGGTCTCCGTCGATACCCAGGTCGCCGGCGACCCAGGCGCGGGCGAGACCCAACTCGCCCGGTTTCCACAGCAGACGGCGCAGCGCCCGGCGATTGCGTACGACCAGGACAGGAGTGCCTGGCGGGCCGGCCTCCGAGCCGTCCCAGGCGCGGACGCGCATCGGGAGCGGGGCTCCCAGCAACTGTTCGATGAGGCTCTTCAACCGCAGTGCCGCGTCAGCCATGGCGCACACCTCCGTGACAGGATCCCGGAATGTCCAACACCACGTAAACATCTACGGGCCCGCGCCACAGTCCCCCGTTGGCGTCACGGCTCGGCAAAATGCTGTGCGCACACCGCGAACCTGCCCCCCAGCCCCCGGCTCGTCGACGGCTGCCGGGGCCGGACGCCGTCGCCGGACGCCGAAGGGCCTCCCGCACCACGGATGGCGGGAGGCCCTTGGACGGATCAGTGCCGGAAGGTCAGGAGGCCTTGGCCTTCTCCTCGGTCTTGCTCGCGGCACGAACCGGGGCCGGCTTCGCGGCCTCGTAGAACTCCTCGCGCGGAGACTCGATGGCGCCGAGCGAGACGACCTCGCGCTTGAGGAACATGCCCAGTGTCCAGTCGGCGAAGATCCGGATCTTCCGGTTCCACGTCGGCATCGCCAGACCGTGGTAGCCACGGTGCATGTACCAGGCCAGGCGACCGCGCAGCTTGATCTTCATCTTGCCGACGACGATCATCGCGACGCCCTTGTGGAGGCCGAGGCCCGCCACCGCGCCCTTGTTGGCGTGGCTGTACTCCTTCTGCGGGAAGCCCCGCATACCGGAAAGCACGTTGTCGCCGAGCACCTTCGACTGACGCAGCGCGTGCTGCGCGTTCGGCGGGCACCAGGCGTTCTCGTTGCCCGCCTTGCGGCCGACGAGGTCGGGCACCTGGGCGTTGTCGCCCGCGGCCCAGATGTAGTCCGTGCCCTGGACCTGGAGGGTGGGCGCGGTGTCCACGTGGCCGCGCGGACCGAGCGGCAGGCCGAAGCGGGACAGCGCCGGGTTCGGCTTGACACCCGCGGTCCACACGATGGTGTTGGAGTCGACCTCGAGGCCGTTCTTCAGCACCACGTGGCCGTCGACGCAGGAGTCCATGGAGGTGGACAGGTAGACCTCGACTCCGCGGCCCTCGAGGTGCTCCCTGCCGTACTGGCCGAGCTTGGGGCCGACCTCGGGGAGGATCTTGTCGGCGGCGTCGACGAGGATGAAGCGCATGTCCTCACGGGACACGTTCTTGTAGTACTTGGCCGCGTCCCGGGCCATGTCCTCGACCTCGCCGATGGTCTCCGCGCCGGCGAAGCCACCGCCGATGAAGACGAAGGTGAGCGCCTTGCGGCGGATCTCCTCGTCGGTCGTGGAATCGGCCTTGTCGAGCTGCTCCAGAACGTGGTTGCGCAGGCCGATGGCCTCCTCGACGCCCTTCATGCCGATGCCCTGCTCGGCGAGGCCGGGGATCGGGAAGGTGCGGGAGACCGCGCCCAGCGCGATGACGAGGTAGTCGAAAGGCAGCTCGTACGCGTCGCCGACCAGCGGGGCGATCGTGGCGACCTTGCGGTCCTGGTCGATGGTGGTGACCCGGCCGGTGAGAACCTCCGCCCTCCGCAGCACGCGTCGCAGCGGGACGACGACGTGCCGAGGCGAGATGCTGCCGGCGGCGGCTTCGGGCAGGAAGGGCTGGTAGGTCATGTACGAACGCGGGTCGACGACCGTGACGGTCGCCTCGCCGTAGCGCATCTTCTTGAGAATGCGGCGAGCTGCGTACAGGCCTACGTACCCACCGCCTACTACGAGGATCCTGGGACGCTCCGTGGTGCTCATGCCATCGAGTATCCACCTGCCCCCCAGGGGTCGCTCGTGCGCCCCTTCACAAGCTTGCACAAGGGGTCTGCTACACTGCGCGGCCCACGTGACGAACGTCATGGTGCCGCGGCGGAACCACCGCGCGGGGCGGCCTGCCGTCAAGGCCGCGTGAGCTGCCCTTCCGGATGTTCCGAAGATCTGCTGCGGAGGCGTTCCGCCACCGGCGGGAGACCGAAGGAACACTCGCTCGAGCGGCCGTACGGGAGCCTCGGACCCACAGGACGGTCTCGCGGGCCCAAAACGTCGCCCAGCAGGGGCGATTTCTTGTGAAGAACTTCACAAAGCTTTCCGGCGGCATGCTGTCACAGAGGTTCTCGAGGCCCCCCGGGAGCCCGCTCACACGTTATCCGACCTGCTCAGGAGAAGCTACTTGCGAGTAGCAAAACGGCGGCCGGAGCAGTCCTGAACGGCTGTCAGGCCTCACGCCGTCCGCCGGGGTGAGCCACCCGCCGAGTCCCGTCGCCGAACTCCCGCCCGCCACGCGGGCGAACGACGGGAGTTCCACGACGGGGCCCCGGTGTCGCGACGGACGAACGTCGCCTGCCGGGGCATCAGGCAAGGGACCAGGCGATGCCGTCGAGGATGTCGTGCTCGCTCACCACGACCTCCGCCGCCCCGATCCGCTCCATGACGGCGAGCAGGACGAGGGCGCCCGCACCGATGACGTCCACCCGGCCCGGGTGCAGGGAGGGGATCGCCGCACGCTCGGCGTGCGTGGACCTCAGCAGCCGGTCGGTGATCTCCCGGACGCGGTCATGGGAGACCCGGGAGTGGTGGATCGCCGTCGAGTCGTACTCCGGGAGGTTCTGGGCGATCGCCGAGACCGTGGTGACCGAGCCCGCGAGTCCGACCAACGTACGCGCCTGGCTCAGCGGCACCTCCCGCTCCACGAGGTCCAGTGCGGCTTCGATGTCGGACCGTATGGCCGAGATCTGCTCCTCGGTGGGCGGATCGGTGACGACCCCGTCGCGCACCAGGTGACGCTCCGTCATGCGGACACAGCCGACGTCGACGGACCGTGCGCCGCGCACATGGTCGTCACCGACGACGAACTCCGTGGACCCGCCACCGATGTCCACGACCAGATAGGGCCTGACGAGGTCGGTGCGGCCCGCCAGTTCCCTGGTCGCGCCCGTGAAGGAGAACTCCGCCTCCTGGTCGCCGGAGATGACCTCGGGTTCGACGCCGAGGATGTCCACGACCCCGCGGACGAACTCGTCACGGTTCTCGGCGTCCCGGGACGCGGACGTTGCGACGAAACGGACGCGCTCGGCGCCGTGCTCCTTGATGATCCCGGCGTACTCCCGGCAGGCGACGAACGTGCGCTCCAGCGCCTCGGGCGCGAGCCGGCCGGTCCGGTCGACGCCCTGACCGAGCCGGACGATGGTCATCCTCCGGTCCAGTTCGGTCAGCTCGCCCGTGGCCGGCTCGATGTCCGCGACCAGGAGCCGGATGGAGTTCGTACCGCAGTCGACGGCGGCGACGCGCGTCACGCGCCCGCCTCCCCGGAATCGACGGGCCCCGCGGCGAACCAGCCGGAGTCCGACGTCTCCGCCTGCCACTCGTCACCGGACGGCCCTCCCGCGGGCGTCACGCACGATCCCTTGCGCCACCACTCCGGCAGCATCGCGATCGCCTCGTCGCCGAGCGGGTTGACACCCGGGCCGGCGGCCAGCGAGTGCGCGACGAGCACGTGCAGGCACTTGACCCGGTCGGGCATGCCGCCCGCGCTCGGGAAGCCCTCGAGGACCTCGATGGCGTCACGGCGGGCGATGTAGTCCTCGTGCGCGGCTCGGTAGGCGGCGGCCAGCTCGGGGTCGGTGGCCAGGCGCTCCGTCATCTCCTTCATGACGCCGTTCGCCTCCAGCGTGCCGATGGCGGAGGCTGCGCGCGGGCACGTCAGGTAGTACGTCGTCGGGAACGGCGTGCCGTCGGGGAGCCGCGGCGCCGTCTCCACGACGTCCGGCTGCCCGCACGGGCACCGGTGCGCGATCGCGCACAGCCCGCGCGGCGTGCGGCCGAGCTGCTGCTGGATGGCCGCGATGTCCGCGTCCGTGGGCTCGGTGCGAGGGGTGGGCGGCGGAGGGGTTTCCATGGCTGTCTTTCCGGCTGTCTTTCGTGTCGGTCCGGCGCGGCTCGCCGGTTCAGTGGTCGGACTTGTCGGGATTGTCGGCCTTGTCGATCCCGTTCCAGAGACCGGTGTACCAGGGACGCGCGGCCGTCGTCAGGTCCGTGCGCGACGGCTTGGCCGCTTCCGGGTCGACCACGATGTAACCGGTCTCCCCCGGCATCACATAGTGCAGCCGCTGCCGGATCTGCTGCTTGGCGTACGCGTCGTCCTGCCAGCGTGCCTTGAGGTCCCGCAGTTGTTCGACCCGTTGGTGGGCCTGCTCCTGTTGCCGCTCCATGTCGGCGATCTGGGCGCGCTGGGAGAAGTACTGCCGCATCGGGTACGCGAGTGCCACGATCAGCGAGCACAGGACGAGCGCGAGGAGGGCGGCCCGGCCGGTGAGCCGGGAGCGACGGGCCTGCCGTTTGGTCTGGGAGCGGTAGACCCGGGCCGCTGTCTGCTCGCCGAGCACCCGCAGCCTGGTCGCTGTGGAGAACCGGTCGCGGTCCTTCACGGCCATCTCTCCCGCCTCCCCTTCACACGTACGTACGTCCCCGCACACGGTACGGGACCGAATACGGGGACGTACGGGCGACGGGCTCAGGGCTGTCCCGTAATCCCTGGGGGATGGCCTTGAACCGTCAGCCCTTGAACCGCGGGAACGCGCTGCGGCCGGCGTACACCGCGGCGTCGTCGAGGATCTCCTCGATGCGCAGCAGCTGGTTGTACTTGGCGACGCGCTCGGAGCGCGCCGGGGCGCCGGTCTTGATCTGGCCGCAGTTGGTGGCGACGGCCAGGTCGGCGATGGTGACGTCCTCGGTCTCGCCGGAGCGGTGGGACATCATGCACTTGAAGCCGTTGCGCTGGGCCAGCTCCACGGCGTCGAGGGTCTCGGTCAGCGAGCCGATCTGGTTGACCTTGACCAGCAGGGCGTTGGCGGCGCCCTCCTCGATGCCCCGGGCCAGGCGCTCGGGGTTGGTGACGAACAGGTCGTCGCCGACGAGCTGGACCTTGTCGCCGAGCCCCGCGGTGATGGTCTTCCAGCCGTCCCAGTCGTCCTCGAACAGCGGGTCCTCGATGGAGACCAGCGGGTACGCCTCGACCAGCTCGGCGTAGTACTCGGTCATCTCGGCGGCCGAGCGCTGCTTGCCCTCGAAGACGTAGGAGCCGTCCTTGTAGAACTCGGACGCGGCGACGTCGAGCGCGAGGGCGATCTGCTCGCCGGGGGCGTAGCCGGCCTCCTTGATCGCCTCGAGGATGAGGTCGAGGGCTTCCCGGTTGGAGCCGAGGTTCGGGGCGAAGCCGCCCTCGTCGCCGAGGCCGGTGGACAGGCCCTTGTTCTTCAGCACCTTCTTGAGGGTGTGGTAGACCTCGGCGCCCCAGCGCAGGGCCTCGGAGAAGGACTCCGCGCCGATCGGGGCGATCATGAACTCCTGGATGTCCACGTTGGAGTCGGCGTGCGAGCCGCCGTTCAGGATGTTCATCATCGGCACCGGCAGCAGGTGCGCGTTGGGGCCGCCCAGGTAGCGGAAGAGCGGGAGGTCGCTGGCCTCGGATGCGGCGTGGGCGACGGCGAGGGAGACGCCGAGGATGGCGTTGGCGCCGAGGGAGCCCTTGTTGTCGGTGGCGTCCAGGTCGAACATCGCCTGGTCGATCAGGCGCTGCTCGGTGGCGTCGTACCCGACCAGCTCCGGGCCGATCTGCTCGATGACGGCGAGAACGGCCTTCTCGACACCCTTGCCCTGGTAGCGGCCCGGGTCTTGGTCGCGGAGCTCGATGGCCTCGAAGGCACCGGTGGAGGCGCCGGACGGGACGGCGGCACGACCCGTGCTGCCGTCGTCGAGGCCGACCTCGACCTCGACCGTGGGGTTGCCTCGGGAGTCCAGGATTTCCCGGGCTACGACGACGTCGATGGACGGCACGAGCATCTCCTTCTGGGATGTGACGCTGAGAGTGCGGGGCACCTTGCGACTAGAGCCTATCCGTCTGGGGGTCCCGGCCGACCGACCGACCGTCCCGCGGACAGGGTGACGGTCCATGTTGTTTCAGCGCGGAACGGAACGAGGTCGTCGCGGGGCGCGAAGGCAGTGAAGCCCCGCTCCGGCACGTACGGGGGAACACGCACCGGAGCGGGGAGTTCGTGGGGACGGGGGCCCTCTCCACGCGACCTCGCTCCGGAGGCCGCGTGGAGAGGGGGCTGTGGCCCGGCTACCGAACGCCTGTCACTTCAGGTGGAGCTGCTGGCCCGGGTAGATGAGGTCGGCGTTCTCGACGATGTCCTTGTTCAGCTCGAACAGCTTGTGCCAGCCGCCCCGGACGTGATGCGTCGCGGCGATGGAGCTGAGGGTGTCGCCCTTGGTGACCCGGTACTCGCCGTCACCCTTCTTGACCTTCTTGCCGGTCGGGGTGGTGACGGTCTTCTGCGCCACCGGGCGTTCCGACGAGCGGGCCGCCCGCTGCTCGGTCGGGCGGGACGCGGTGCCGCTCTGCGCGGAGTCGCTGGAGGAGCTGTTGCCGCTGGAGGAGCTGTTGCCGCTGGAGGAGGCCGCGCCGCCGTTGTAGGCAGTGCTGGACAGACCCTTGCCGCAGACCGGCCAGGCACCCTTGCCCTGGCCCGCGAGGACCTTCTCGGCGACGGCTATCTGCTGCGCCTTGGTGGCCAGGTCGGCGCGCGAGGCGTAGGCGGTGCCGCCGTACGCGGCCCAGGTGGAGTTGGTGAACTGCAGACCGCCGTAGAAGCCGTTTCCGGTGTTGATGGACCAGTTGCCGCCGGACTCGCACTGGGCGACGGCGTCCCACTCGGCGGCGGTGGCGGCGGAGGCATTGCCGGCCGCCATCAGCGGGGCGGCGACGGCGGCGCCGGTGACACCGGCGAGCGTGATGGCGCGGACGGCCTTGGACGGGCGACGGTGCTTGCCCTTGCCGGAAGACAGCATGGTTCGTTCCCCTCACCGACGCCTGCGAGGTGAGCTGTCGGGTTCGGGCCGGTTGAGTCGCCCGGCCGCGCACCTGAGGGCACGCGGCTTCACCCCAAGCCGCCCCGGTCAACTCCCGGGTGCGGCACTTACCTTGGGTCCCCCGCTCCTGCCTACGGCGCTTGACGCGACGACTGTTCCCGGGCGGCCGCTGGCAGGATTCGGCGTTGCGACCGTCGGGGCCCGCTGTGGCGAGCGGTCATGACCGTAAGCAGCCGATCCGTCGAATTTCAAAGACGATCAGCACTTATGAGACTCATATCTCACTCTCGCCAAAACGGACATTCAACTCGAAGTAGGACGTGAACTGTCGTCAGAGGAGCGACAGTTCAGCGCTCCCCCTCGGTCCGCTCACCCTGCAACGCGAGGTTCTGACCGGGGAAGATGAGGTCGGGGTCGGAGCCGACCGTCTTCTTGTTCGCGTCGTAGAGCGCGCCCCATCCGCCGTGAAGGTCAAGCGAGTCGGCGATGGCGGACAGACTGTCTCCGGGGCGGACGGTGTACGAGCCGTCGACGGGGCCGTGCGCGACGTGGGAGTCACGCGAGCCATGCCGACCGGCCGAGTCACCCCCATGCCCCTTCGTGCCACCCTCGTCGGCACTGCCGCCGCGGTGACGCCCCCCGCTGGAGGCCCGGCCCGCATCCACGTCCGAAGTGTCTCCACTCGGCACGGACTTGTCCGACTTGCCGTGCTTCGTCGCATCCTCCGACGGTCCACGGGACTCCCGCGCGTCGCCCGCACCGGCGTCGTTCGCGGTCGAGCCGGCGCTCGGCTTCGCATGAGAGGAGGAGTCGGGCGCGGAGGACGACGGGGACGTCGAGGGCGCGGGGGAGGAAGAGGGAGAGGGAGAGGAGGGGGAAGCGGGAGAAGCGTGCGACGGTCCGGCCGACTTGGAAGAGCCGTGCGAGTGGGACCGGCCGTGGCCGGGCGTCGAGTCGGCGGTGGGGCGGGAGGAGTCGTCGGCGACGCCCGTGTCCACACGGGTCGAGCCGGAGTGCTTGTTCAGGCCGGAGACGGGGGCGCAGGTGTGCCACGCGGAGACACCCTGGTGGGCCAGGAGCCTCTCGGCGACGGCGATCTGCTGCGAGCGGCTGGCCTGGTCCGCGCGGGGCGCGTACTCGAGGCCGCCGTACTTCTCCCAGTCCGCCTGCGTCAACTGGAGCCCGCCGTAGCGTCCGTTGCCGGTGTCGGCGCTCCAGGAACCGCCGCTCTCACACATCGCGACCTGGTCCCAGGCGGTGGCGTCCGCCGCACTCGCACTGGTGGCACCGAGGAGCGGGATCGCGATCGCCGATCCGGTCACTCCGGCCGCGACGATGAGGGCCGGGGCTTGACGGGGGCGACGGTGACGGCCGTTCCCGGGGAGCATACGGTTGCCTTTCACACGACAGCAGGGGCCAACGCCGGCGGCCGTGACGCACCGCCGCGTTATTGCGTGAACGTATCGGCAGTCGAACGCTTGTCACAAGTTAATGCAGCGTAGATCACGCAAACATCACAGAGTTGTGGAAGCGTCATGTTCCGGGTGACCCCGACGCGTTCGCCGCGTCGTACGGATCCTCAACGGCCCGGTACCGAAACCGGTGTGAACTCCACGGGCAGGGAGCGCAATCCCCGCATGATGAGCCCGCCACGCCAGCGCAGATCGGCGGGATCTCCCGCCAGCCGCAGGTCGGGGAGGCGGGTGAGGAGCGTGGCGAGCGCGGTCTGACCCTCCAGGCGGGCGAGCGGAGCGCCGAGACAATAGTGAATGCCGTGCCCGTACCCGAGGTGCTGGTTGTCACGGCGGGAGAGGTCGAGGAGGTCGGGGTCGACGAACCGCTCCGGATCCCGGTCCGCGGCGGCGAGGACGACAAGGACCGGGTCGCCGGGTGCGATGTCCTGCCCTCCGATGGTGAGCGGCCGGGTGGCGAACCGCCAGGTGGCCAGCTCGACCGGCCCGTCGTAGCGGAGCAGTTCCTCGATGCCGGTTTCGAGGAGGCCGCGGTCCCCGACGGCGAGGTCCTGCTGCAGGCGGGTGCGCTGCTCGGGGTGGGTGAGGAGGGCGTACGTACCGTTGCCGATGAGGTTGACGGTGGTCTCGAACCCGGCGAAGAGCAGGATGAAGGCCATGGCGGCGGCCTCGTTCTCGGTGAGGTGCTCGCCGTGGTCGGAGGCGCGGATGAGCGCGGAGATGAGGTCCTCGCCGGGGCCGGGGGTGTCGGACAGGGCGGCGCGCTTGCGGTGGATGAGGTCGGAGAGGTAGCCGCGCATCTTCTTGACCGACCGCGCGACCCCGCCCCTGGGTCCCCCGCCGTGCCGGATCATCATCCCGGCCCAGTCCCGGAAGTCGTCCTGGTCCTCGCGGGGAACGCCGAGCATGTCGCAGATGGCGTAGATGGGCAGCGGGAAGGCGAACTCGTGGATGAGGTCGGCTTCGCCCCTGCCGGTGAACTGGTCGATGAGGTGATCGGTGAGTTCCTGGACGCGCGGCGCGAACTCGGCGACGCGCCGCGGGGTGAACGCCTTCGAGACGAGCCGACGCAGCCGGGTGTGGTCCGGCGGGTCGATGTTGAGCAGGTGGGTCATCAGCTCGGCCTTGCGCTCGCCGGGGATGCCGGTCTTGCCCTTGGCGTGCGCGGGCTCGTCGTGGTGCGCCGGGTTCTTGCTGAGCCGCTGGTCGGCCAGTGCCTGCCTGGCGTCGGCATAGCGGGTGACCAGCCAGGCCTCCACACCGCTGGGGAGTGTCGTCCGGTGCACGGGTGCGTGCTCGCGCAGCCAGGCGTAGGCGGGGTACGGGTCGGCCGCGAACTCCCAGGTGAAGAGTTCGGGGGCGGGAGAGGGAGAGGCGGGCTGGTGCTGGTCGGTCACCCCTCGACGGTATCCGGCGGGGCGGGATGGTCCGCGACCCGCTCCGCCTCGGCCTTCGCCTCCACGGTCGTCACCTCAGCGACGCCGCGTCTGGAGCCGCGGCGGGCAACGGCGCTCAGTCCCCGCTCTCCACTCCTCGGATTGCATCCCGGTAGGCCCGCGCCGCCGCCCGCAGGGCTGCCTCCGGGTCCACTCCCTCGGCCTCCGCGCGCGCGGCTGCCGCCAGCAGTTCGTAGCCGACGCCCTCGCCCTGCGGGAGCGGGACATCGAGGCCCGCCGTGCGGACACGGGACGACAGTTTGGCCGCCAGGGCGAGGCCGGGCTGGCCCAGGGGAACGCCCTCCGTCACCGAGGTGCGCCGCTTCTCGACCGCCTTCGTGCGCAGCCAGTGCTCCTTGACCTCCTCCGGCGTCGTCGCCCTCTCGTCGCCGAAGACGTGGGGGTGGCGGTGGATCAGCTTGGCGACGATGCCGCCCGCCACGTCGTCGATGGAGAAGGGCGCGTCCGGGTCCTCCTCGGCTATCCGGGCGTGGAAGACGACCTGGAGCAGGACGTCGCCCAACTCCTCGCGCAGCTCGTCGCGGTCGCCCTCCTCGATCGCCTCGACCAGCTCGTAGGCCTCCTCGATGCCGTACTTCGCCAGGCCCTTGTGGGTCTGCCGGGAGGACCAGGGGCACTCGGCACGGATGCGGTCCATGACCTGCACGAGGTCGAGCAGGCGGGCACCCGGGAGGTCGTAGGAGGCGGGCAGCAGCTCCAGCTCCGGCATGTTCACGCGACCGGAGCCGGCGAGACGGGCCAGGCCGTCGGTGAGGCGCGGCTCGCCCTCGCCGGTCGCCACCACGACGACCGTGTGCCCGCCCGCGCAGGCGTCCACCAGGTCCTGCGCGGTCGGGGCGCTCTCCTCGACGGCTATGCCCGCCTCGCGCAGATACGGAAGCTGCGGATGCGCCCCGTCCGCGCACAGGACCCGGTCGGCCTCTCGCAGCGCCCGCCAGGCGGGCCAGGACAGCAGCCCGGGGGCGACCCGGTGGCTGGTGGTGAGCAGGACGATCCGGCCGGGGGCGGCGGCCGCCTCCGGGCCCTGGGCGCCTTCGAAGCTGGTTGCGTTCACCCCTCGAACGTAACGCACGGCACCGACCGCCTCGGTAGTTGTCCACAGGCCGGTGGCCTTGGGGACCGGTCGTCCACAGGCGGCGATCGGTCCCCGGCGAAACGCCGCGGGCTACGCGGGCTGCTGCTGTGTCGCCGCCACCGCCGTGACCTCCTTGACCCACGGCGTCTTCGCGTCCACCCGGCTGCTCTTGCGCACGTCCCAGGTGCCGTAGCGCGGGTTCAGGTCGACGTGGAGTTCCTTCGACGCCTGCGACATCGCCTTCCAGAAGGTGTTCTTGCCGTCGATCGTGGTCATGTCGGCGCCGAGCGCGGCGGCCAGCTTCTGCGCCTCGATGTTGGTGCGGAGGTTGTCGTCGACGCGCCCGGGGGCCACTCCGTACTGCTCCAGCCAGGCGGTCTCCAGCGCCTTCGCGCCGCCCGCCTGTCCCTCCAGGCTCGTACGCAGGTCCTGGATGTCCTTGCGGGTGACGCTGACGCCCGCGTCCTTGGCGGCACGTTCCAGGACCCGGTCGAGGACCAGGCTGTGCAGGGTGTCCCGGGTGAGGCTGCCGGTCCGGGCGACGGTCTGCTGGTACTGGGCGTCGTTCGTGGCGGCGGCGCGCTGAGCGGTACGCACCTCGTTCACCCGGTTCTCCAGTTGTGCGACCGTGATCCGATCCTGCCCGACGACGGCCGCGGCGCCCGGATGCGGGGTGCCGCCGCAGGCGGTGAGGAGGAGGGCCGCGGCCAGAGCGGCGCTGAGGGCGATCGCGGTGCGACGGCGGTGCAAGGTGGCCTCCCTGGGAGCTTGTGCGATGGTGCACAAAGTCTTGCGATGATCGATGGTAGGCAGTGGCCCAGCTCTGGCCAACCCATTCGACCAACGATTCAACGGGAGTTCGGGCACCGTCGGACCTGCGACGGCCGATTCCTCGGTGCCCTGCGTGCATCGGTGATGCGCGCAGGGCACCCTGTCTCAGCCGGTGATGGCGACGGGTGCGTCCCATGTGTCACGGTCCACGGTGATCGTGTACCCGCCCCGCGTCTCCTTGCTGTTGACCATGTACTGGTGGCCACGGCTGTGGTCGGTGAACTGGGTGGAACCCCACGGCCAGTCCGCGGTCGTGGTGTCCTTCTGGTCCCACAGCGCGTACCAGAGGTTGCCCGGCAGGTCGGTCTTGTTGGTCGCGGTGGCGATGGCCTTGGCGCTGGAGCTGGTGAAGCCGTAGTAGCCGGCGCGGTAGGTCTTGGCCCGTAGCTGCTTGTCGAAGGCGCGGACGTACGTCAGCACGGCGTCGTTGCACGCCTTGTTGGTGATGTCGTACGGCTCCATGTCGAGGTAGATCGGGCTTCCGGCCTTCATGCCGAGCGCCGACGCCTTGGCCACCGCGTCCGTCGCGTCGCTCGTGCCGAGGGAGGCGGCGTTGGAGGCGGTGAGCTTTTCGGGGTTGGCGCTGGTCTGGCAGGGCGGCTGGGCGCCGACGTAGATCGGGATGAGCTTCCAGCCGATCGAGCTGACGGACTTCACCCAGGAGGCGGTGAGGTTGGGCTGGTTGCACCCGCGGTTCTTGCCGCCGACGTAGACGGCGGCCGCCCCGTAGTAGCCGGTGTGCCAGGCCTTCATCGCGGCGAGCGACGGCGCGGTGCAGGTGTCGAAGGCACGGCCGGTGAACGTCTTCTGGGCGGGCCAGGTGGTGGCCGCCATGGACGTCTGCGCCGCGATCCCGGCGCCCGCGACGACGGCGACGCCGGTCACGCCCCAGCCGATGTATCTGCGCTTCCTGGACAGTCGATGGCTCGACATGAACGGCCCACCCCTGATGGTGCGATCTCCGTGTTTGACACAAGCTCAGGCAACTTATGGGACGGCGTCTCTTCGGTCGGAAAACGGACCCCCTGACATCGCACAAGTTTTCCTCAAGTCACTGCAAACCCGGGCGCGCCGTGCGTGTCCTCAGACATGCACCTGCCCCAGCCACTGCAGGGTCCGGCGGATGTCCACTGCCAGCGGATGACCGGGCCCGTGCAGGCGTTCCACGTCGTGCAGGAGTCGCACCAGGGTGTCCTGGGCGGCCACCCGGTCACCCAGGGCGAGCAGCAGATGGCCGATGCGGCGGCGGACCTCCAGGGCGAGTTCCGGGTCTCCCGCCACGTACTGGTTCTCGTAGTACGGCAGCAGGGCCCGGTACTCCGCGAGTGCCGCCGCCGGTTCCCCGAGCTGTTCCAGACACTGGGCGGCGTCGTAGCGGAAGCGCAGGGACTGGGGGTCGGCCTGGCCCGACTCGGTGGCGCGTTCGTCGGCGAGGCGGCGCAGTTCGGGCAGCGCCCGGCGGTACTGGCCGTCGTCCATGAGGGTGGCCGCGTACTGCTTGCGCAGGGTGCGGACGACTGGCGAGTGCTCGCCGTGCTGGGCGGCGGCGGCCGGGAGGATCGCGCCGAGGATGTCCACCGCCTGGGTGACACGGCCCTCTCCGAGCAGCCGCTTGACCTCGTCGACGGCGCCCGCGACATCGGGTCGACCGACCGCCGTGGCCGACTGCGGCCGGGGCGCCGGGACGCGGGCTCGGTACGGCCACGGGGCATGCGGGCGAAGGAAGGGGCGCGTGGGGTCGAGGGGGGCGCCCGTGGGCGTGCCACGCGCCGGGATGAGTGGGAGTAGCTGCTCGTAGGTCTCCTGGGCCGAGGCCGGGCGGTGCTGGGGGTCCTTGGCGAGCAGGTGCAGAACGAGCGTCTCGAGTGCCTCGGGCACCTCGGGGCGCAGGCGGCGCACCGGGACGGGCGGGTCGTAGAGGTGGCGGTGCAGCACTCCGAGGGCGGTGGTCCCGGTGAACGGCACCTGTCCGCTGAGGAGTTCGTGCAGGAGCACCCCGAGCGCGTACAGGTCGGTGTAGGGGCCGACCGCTCCGCCCATCGCCTGCTCGGGCGCCATATAGGCGGGCGAGCCGATGGGAGAGCCGGTGTGGGTGAGGCGGGTCGTGTCCGTGTCCATCACCGAGGCCACACCGAGGTCGAGGACGGTGATCGTGCCGTCCGGTCTGACCATCACGTTCCGGGGCTTGAGGTCCCGGTGCACGATCGGTACGGCGTGCACGGCGGACAGTACGGCGCACAGTTGTGCGGCAACGGCCACCGCCCACTGCCAGGGATAGGGGTCGTGCTCGGCGAGGTGGTCGGCGAGGTCGGCCCCGTCGACGTACTGCATCACGAGATACAGCTCCTCCCCCTCACTGCCCGCGTCGTGCACGGTGACCAGCCCGGGATGGTCGACCTGCGCGGTCACCCGGCACTCCCGCACGAAACGGCGGCGCAGTTCGTCGGCCTCCTGGCCGGCCACCTTGTCCGGGCGCAGCAGCTTGACGGCCACGCGCCGGTCCAGGCGCTGGTCGTATCCCGTCCAGACCTGTCCCATGCCGCCCTGGCCGATGAGCGTGGACAGTTCGTAGCGGTCGGCGATGACGCGTCCGCTCGCCATGGTCACCGGCCGTCCTGGTGCTTGCGGAGATAGTCGCTGAGCTCGTCGAGTTCGGCCCGGACCTGGTCGATGCGTGCGGGAGCGGGATGCTGCGGCTGCGGGGGCGGCGGAACTGTCGGGTACGGGGCCGGCGGGGGCTGGGTGGCGGCGTACGGCTGCACGGTCGGGTAGCCGTAGCCCGGCTGCGGCGGCGCGGGGACCGGGTAGCCCGACGGCACGGTGGCCGTGGTCTGCGGCGGCATCGGCCCGAAGGGCGAGGCGACGCGGTGGTGACGTATGTCGAAGACCAGGAAGTAGGCGGTGCTGAACGCGCCGAGGAGAAGGAGCACGCCCATCGCGATGTCGCCCCGGAAGTCACTGTCCGGGAGGGTGCCGACGACGGCGAAACCGGCGACGGACAGCGGCAGGCTGAGCCAGGCCAGCAGCCAGTCCCCCCGCCTGCCGCGCAGCATGGCCACCCGGAACAGCGGAAGGCAGGCGAGCAGTCCACAGCTGAGCAAGCCGACGACGGCGAACAGTACGCGCAGGAAGATGACCGTGCCCGAAGTGCGGGTGGGCGGCTGCACACCGTGGCCGTACATGGCTGCTCCAAGGACCTTGGTGAGGACGGACGAAGGTCGGAGTCCGAGCGTATAGCCCTCCCCGGACACCTGGTCACGGGTGGGGCGTCACCTCTGTTGCTCCGGTCGGACGGTACGGGCGGGGCCGCCGCGGGTGCGGCGCGCCCCGCGGCGCCCCAGTTGCTCGTCAGTCCGGTGTGACCGTACCGTCCGTCAGTCCGTCGTACAGGCCGCGGACGAGCTGTTCCCCGAGGCGGCCGGCGAGGCGCAGCGTTTCCTCGAACGCGGCGAGCGCCTGGAAGCGTTCGCCGTAACGGCGCTGTCGGTCCAGCGGGAGCCGGGGGAGCTGGAGGCGGCGCACATCGAGCCGGGTCGCGGTGGAGGCATAGCTGCTGGCCTGGCGGTTGTTGGCGGTACCGCGCAGAAAACCGGCGAGGAACCAGGGGTCGAGCGCGGCCGGGTCGGGACGCAGCAGCGTGAGGTTGCGCCCCAGGGCGGCTCCGGCGGTCGCCCGGTCGATCACCCGCGCGACGGCGCCGCCGCCCAGGACGGGCACGACGACGTCGCCCTCCTCGACGAGGACCGGCTCCTCTCCGACCGCGGGCAGCGTGCCGGACGGCGCGGTGCCGGCCAGGACGTCGTGGTCGGTGAGCACACGCGCGGAGGGGCCGTTTCCGCCGGTGCGCATCACCAGGGCGGCCCCGCGGGCGAGTTCACCGACGGTCGTGAGCGACCAACGGGTCTGTTCGGCGGTGCCGAGGGGGGCGCCGCCGGGCCCTGATGCGGTCGAGGGCGCGGGGAAGGGCGGGGAGAGTTCGGCGGTGCGGCGGAGAGTCTCGCCGAGGCGTGCGCTCAGGGCCGTGAGCTCCTCGGCGCCGCCGCCCGCCGCGGGCGGCGGGAGATGGCGGGCAGGGGTCAGGTCGACGTCGTCGTCGAGGAGTTCGATGACGGGTACCGAGCGGCTCACGCCCGGCACCTCCGACGCGCTGCCGCTGCGCGCGAACGGGCGCCAGGCGTCGAGGACCGCGGTGCGCACGGTCTCCCAGTCCGGGCCGCCGCGCGCCTCGGCGGTGGCCGCGCCGCCGTCCGCGACCAGCAACTCCGGGTGCGTGGGCGCCCCTTCGGGGCGGCGCAGCACCCACAGGTGCAGCGGGATGTTGTACGGGGGCGCCGCGCCGGCCGGCAGGGCGATCACGGCGCGCAGGGCGCCGCGGCGCAGCAGATCGGCCCGGATGCGGCGGCCCGAGCGCCGGGAGGCGGCGGCGGGCGGCATCAGCAGGACGGCCGTGCCACCGTCCCTGAGGCGGGCCAGCACGTGCTGCACCCAGGCGAGTTCGGATTCCGTACGGGCCGGGAAGCCGTACTCCCAACGGGGGTCGTAGGCGAGTTCGTCGTGGCCCCAGTTGCGTTCGTTGAACGGGGGGTGGCACAGCACCACGTCCGCCTTGAGGGTGTCGAACGCGTCCGCCCGGAGGCTGTCCCCGGCGGCGGTGCGCACGGCGGCCTTCGTGTGCAGGGCGAGGCGCAGCGCGGTGAGTGCGGCCAGACCGGGGTCGCTGTCCTGGCCGTAGAGCCGCTGGTCGGGCACGGGGGCGACGGCGCGCAGCAGGGCTCCGGTGCCGCAGGCCGGGTCGAGGACGGTGTGGGCGGATCCCGCGATGTCGGCCATCAGGGCGGCGGGGCCGTCCGGGGTGAGCGTGTACTGGCGTGGGTTGGCGTCGAGGTGCCGGCGGAGCAGGAACTCGTACGCGTCCGGGGCACCCAGTTCGGCGGCGAGTTCGGCGACGCCGCGCAGCAGCGGAACCGACGACTGGAGCCGCTCGGGGGCCGGGATGGGCAGGGCGGACCCGTGGAGCGTGCCGGAACGGACCATGAGTACCTGTTCGAGGGCGGTGGGCAGCAGTTCGGCGAGGTGGGCGTCGGAACCCGCGCTCGCCTCCTTCCAGTCCCCGGGCCGGTCGTGGACGAGCACCAGGACGCAACCCGCGAGGACGAGCGCCGTCAGAGGCCCTTCCGGGTGGCCGGCCAACTGCTGCCACACCCGCTCCCGCAGCGGTACCTCCGCGAGCTTGCCCTGGCGGCGCAGCCAGTCCTCCACCTCGGCGAGCGCGAAGGAGGGGCTGGTCTCCGTGCCGCCGACCGGCTTGGGGAAGTCGGGGTGGCGGCGGCGCCAGTTACTGACGGCGGCCCGGCCGACTCCCGCGAGCCGCGCGATACCGGCCGCGGTCACCTCTGTCCCGTTGTCCTCCACCCACCGGCTCCCCTCTGCCCCGTGCGGCCGTTGACGGTGCGGCGTCTCCTGGTCTCCGCGGCGCCCGCACTCCGTGTGTCATCGAGCATACCGACGCACGCAACAGATTCCCCTTCACAACTGTGCACGAGGCCCAACCTGTGAACCGTGTTGACTCGGTTCACAAGCTCTGCTGTTATTGACGCATCGAACGAGCGATCGCCGGACACCGGCGTATCGCCTGGGGGGAGGAATTCGCCATGGGTATGAAGGGCAAGATCGCGCTGGGCGTGGTGGTCGGGGTCGTCGTCATCGGCGCGGTCTCCGCGAACGCGGGCAACGACGAGGACAAGAGCGGCAAGGACGCCTCCACGGCCTCGGGGCAGCACTCCGGAACCGGATCCGGCCAGGACTCCGGCCACAAGGCCGAGTCCGGCAAGAAGGACTCGGGCGGCAAGAAGGACGCGGGCGGCAAGGCCCCCGCGTTCGGTGGCGAGGGCAGCTATGTGGTCGGCAAGGACATCAAGCCCGGCACCTACCGGACGGCCGACAACTCCGACAACTGCTACTGGGAGCGCGCCAAGGACGCCTCGGGCGAGTTCGAGTCGATCATCGCCAACGACAATGTCACCGGCACGAGTTACGTGACCATCAAGGCGAGCGACAAGCTGTTCAAGACCAACGGCTGCAAGGACTGGCAGACCGTCGAGGGGAAGCCGTCCGGCGCGCCCGGCACGCAGAAGGTCGACGGCGACGCGGGGATGCTCAGGGTCGGCGTCGACATCGCCCCCGGCACCTACAAGTCCGCCGGCAACAAGGACGACGGGTGCTACTGGGAACGCACCAAGGACGCCCTGCACTCCCTCGAGTCCATCGCGGCGAACGACAACGTCACCGGGACCGCCGTTGTCACGGTCGCCGCGAACGACGCCTACTTCAAGACCACGGGTTGCAAGGACTGGACGAAGTCCTCCTGACCCGCCGGATCCCGGGGTCTCCCGGCCGGGGCGGCCTGTCTCGCCGCCCCGCCCCGGCACCTCCCACCGCACCACATGTCACATCACCCTCAAGGAACTCCCATGCGTCGCACCGCATTTGCCGCCCTCTGCCTCGCCGCCGCAGCCGCCGCCGGAGTCACCGGCTGCCTGCCCGGCGGGAAACAGGCCGACGACAAGCCCAAGGAACCGTTCGCCGGAATCTCCGGAGGAGAGATCGTCCAACGCGCCGTGAAGGCCACCACCGGGGCCTCTTCGCTGCGCATGACGGGGGACATTCACGACGACGAGAGCGGCGGCACGATCCGGATCGACATGGCCCTGAACAAGAAGGGCGAGTGCGCCGGCACGATGCGCATGGAGGGAACCGGCAACGCCGAGCTGATCAAGACCGGCGGCACCCTCTACATGAGGTACGACGAGCAGTTCCTGCGCGCGCAGAGCGAGGGCGACTCCAAGGACGAGACCGACGCGGTGGTGTCCATGATGGCCGGGAAGTGGACCAAGATGGCGGCCACGGGCAAGGACGCCAAGGACATCGCGGGTTTCTGCGATGTGAACACGGTACTGGCCGGGGCCGCCGAGGGGTCCACGGACGCCAGGCGCGGCGCGACGACCAAGGTCGACGGCACCCCGGCGCTCGTCCTGCGCGAGAAGGACGGCAAGGAGACCTACACGGCCTATGTCGCCACCGAGGGCAAGCCTTACCTGCTGAAGATCACCAGCGACTCCAAGACGGACCCGGTGGCGGTGGCCTTCACCGACTTCGGGAAGCCGGTGAAGGCCACCGCACCCCAGGGCAAGATCCTCGACCTGGACGAGCTGGGCAAGTGACGCGAGCGGGCGACGCCGTGTGATCCGGGCCGTTGGAGGGGGCGGTCCGGATCACACGGCGTCGCCCGCCTCACACCCCGAACGTGACCGGAAGACTTCGACGCGGCACCTGCGAGGACGGCCACGGAGTCTCAGTTCGCGTGGAACCGGTCCGGCGCCTTGGTCGGGTTGCCGCCGGAGGGAAGCTTCTGGCTCCGGCAGCCGGTGAGGACGTTCCTCATGGCCGTCTTCTCCGCGGCCGTCACCCACAGCCCGTACTTCTTCTTCACGGCTACCTGCGCGGCGACGTACCGGCACTGGTACGCCTTGTTCGACGGGAGCCAGGTCGAGGCGTCGCCGTCGCCCTTGCTGCGGTTGGGGGTCGCGCCCACCGCGAGCAGGTTGAGCGGGTCGTTGGCGAGGGCTATGCGCTTGCTGGGGTCCCAGTTCTGGGCGCCCGTCTGCCAGGCGTTCGAGAGCGCCACTATGTGGTCTATGTCCACCTGGCTACGGCCGCGCGCGTAGTCGATGTCCTCGCCGCTGTACGGGTCCCTCACCAGCAGCCCCGACACGACCTTGCACGCCCCGTCGGTGAACTTCACGTTCCGCAGGTCGCGTTTGAGGATGTCGTCGCGGGTGTTGCAGCCGTTGGAGTCGGTGTCGGCCCACGCGCTGCCGAACCTGTCCCGGCCGTATCCCGTCTTCGGCGCCGCTCCCTTGACGGTCAGCGAGTCGAGTGCCGTGAGTGCGGCACCGCCGGACGCCGTCTTCCGCGGACTCGCGGTCCCCGCCGTCTCCTCCGGGCCCGCGGACCCCTCCGTCTCCACCGTGCAGCCACTCACGGCGACCAGTACCAGAGCAGCGGCAGCGACCGCACCCCTCAGACGCACCACGCGACGTCCTCCCCTTGCATGTTCCACTCGTGCGGGCCGCCCTCCGCGGGCGCGTTTTCCCTGGTCCCACGGTAACTGGCGATGCGTCATGCTCCTACGGGCGCCCAACCGTCCACGGATGTACTCCGGTTGTGCGGCCGGTGGTGAAACACGCCCGGCGAGAATCCCCTCCGCCCGCCGGTACGCGGTGACTTGCCCCCGTGCGTCCTACGAGCCCAGGATCGACGCCAGGAACTCCCCGGCCCAGCCCAGCATCTCCCGCCCGACCAGCGGCTTCCCGCCCACCTTCGCGGTCTTCGGGCGTGGTACCAGCACCTGGTGCGTGGCCGGCTTGATGACGGTTCCCGGGTACAGCCGCTTGAGCCGCAGCTCCTGGGACTCCCTCAGCTCCACCGGGGCGAAGCGGACGTTGTTGCCCTGCAGGACGATCTCCCCCACACCGCACGCACGGGCGAGCATGCGCAGACCCGCCACCAGCAGGAGGTTCTCGACCGGCTCCGGCAGCTTGCCGTAGCGGTCGACGAGTTCCTCACGCACGGACTTGATGTCCTCCTCCGTGTTCACGGAGGCGATCGCCCGGTAGGCCTGCAGACGCAGCCGCTCTCCGGGCGCGTAGTCGTGCGGGACGTGCGCGTCGACCGGGAGTTCGATCTTGACCTCCAGGGGCGGCTCCTCCTCGACACCGCCCTCCAGGGACGCGCGGTAGTCCGCGACCGCCTCGCCGACCATCCGCACGTACAGGTCGAATCCCACGCCCGCGATGTGGCCGGACTGTTCGCCGCCGAGCAGGTTGCCGGCGCCGCGGATCTCGAGGTCCTTCATCGCCACGTACATACCCGCGCCCATCTCCGTGTGCTGGGCGATGGTCGCCAGGCGCTCGTGGGCGGTCTCCGTCAGCGGCTTCTCCGGCGGGTAGAGGAAGTAGGCGTAGCCCCGCTCGCGGCCCCGGCCGACGCGGCCGCGCAACTGGTGCAGCTGGGAGAGACCGAAGTTGTCGCCGCGCTCCACGATCAGCGTGTTCGCGTTGGAGATGTCGATGCCCGACTCGACGATCGTCGTGGAGACCAGGACGTCGTACTTCTTCTCCCAGAAGTCGACGACGACCTGCTCCAGCGTCTGCTCCGACATCTGACCGTGGGCCGTGGCGATGCGTGCCTCGGGGACGATCTCGCGCAGGCGCGCCGCGGCCCGGTCGATCGACTCCACCCGGTTGTGGATGTAGAAGACCTGGCCCTCGCGCAGCAGTTCGCGGCGGACGGCGGCGCCGATCTGCTTCTCCTCGTAGGGGCCGACGAAGGTCAGCACCGGGTGACGTTCCTCCGGCGGGGTCGTGATGGTGGACATCTCGCGGATGCCCGTCACCGCCATCTCAAGGGTCCTGGGGATCGGGGTCGCGGACATCGTCAGCACGTCGACGTTCGCGCGCAGCTTCTTCAGCTGTTCCTTGTGCTCAACGCCGAAGCGCTGCTCCTCGTCGACGATGACCAAGCCCAGGTCCTTGAACTTCGTCTCCGACGAGAACAGCCGGTGGGTGCCGATGACGACGTCGACCGAGCCTTCCCTGAGGCCCTCCAGGACCGCCTTCGCCTCCGTGTCCGTCTGGAACCGGGACAGCGCCCGTACGTTCACCGGGAACTGGGAGTAGCGATCGCCGAACGTGCCGAAGTGCTGCTGCACCAGCAGGGTGGTGGGCACGAGCACCGCCACCTGCTTGCCGTCCTGCACCGCCTTGAACGCGGCCCGGACCGCGATCTCCGTCTTGCCGTATCCCACGTCGCCGCAGATCAGACGGTCCATCGGGACCGACTTCTCCATGTCCTCCTTGACCTCGGCGATCGTGGTGAGCTGGTCGGGGGTCTCCGCGTAGGGGAAGGCGTCCTCCAGCTCGCGCTGCCACGGTGTGTCCGAGCCGAAGGCATGGCCGGGGGCCGCCATGCGCGCGCTGTACAGCTTGATCAGGTCCGCGGCGATCTCCTTGACCGCCTTCTTCGCGCGTGCCTTCGTCTTCGTCCAGTCCGCGCCGCCCAGTCGGTGCAGGGTCGGGGCCTCGCCGCCGACGTACTTGGTGATCTGCTCCAACTGGTCGGTGGGGATGTAGAGGCGGTCGCCGGGCTGGCCGCGCTTGGCCGGCGCGTACTCCACCACCAGGTACTCGCGGGTGGCGCCCTGCACGGTGCGCTGCACCATCTCGATGTAGCGGCCCACGCCGTGCTGTTCGTGGACGATGTAGTCGCCGGACTCCAGGGTCAGCGGGTCGATCATCTTGCGGCGGCGTGCGGGCATGCGGGTGCCGTCGCGGCCGGCCGCCTTCTGGCCGGAGAGGTCGGTCTCGGTGAGCACGGCGAGTTCGAGGGCCGGGTCCACGAAGCCGTAGTCGATCGAGCCGCAGGCCACGTGCACGACCGACGGGGACAGCGTGCCGAGGTCGGCGTCCAGGCGGGCGGCGATGCCCTCGCCGCCCAGGACCTCGACGGTGCGGGAGGCCGGGCCGTGGCCCTCCGTGACGAACACCGTGCGCCAGCCGTCGGCGAGCCAGCCCTTGGTGTCGGCGAGCGCCTTCGCGGTGTCACCGCGGTAGGTCTCGGGGGCGTGCATGCCGAGCTTGAGGGTGTCCCCGTCCAGGGCGTCCAGTTCGTCGTCCGCCGCGAACGGCGACACCGACCACCACATCATGCCCAGCTCGCGCGCCCGCTCCCGGACGTCCGCGATGGACCACAGGGAGGCCGCGCCGACGTCGATCGGCGCCTCTCCCCCTCCGGCCGTGGCCGCCCAGGAGGCCTGCAGGAACTCCTGGCTGGTCGCCACCAGGTCCGCGGCCCGGGTCCGTACCCGCTCCGGGTCGCACACGACGGCCATGGCGCCCGCGGGCAGCACGTCGAGCAGCAGTTCCATGTCGTCGACCAGGACGGGGGCCAGGGATTCCATGCCCTCGACGGCGATGCCCTCGGCGATCTTGCCGAGCAGCTCGCCGAGTTCGGGGTGGCGCTCGGCGAGGGAGGCGGCCCGTCGGCGCACCTCGTCCGTCAGCAGCAGTTCACGGCACGGGGGTGCCCACAGCCCGTGCTCCGCGACCTCCAGGGAGCGCTGGTCGGCGACCTTGAAGTAGCGGATCTCCTCGACGTCGTCGCCCCAGAACTCGATGCGCAGGGGGTGTTCCTCGGTGGGCGGGAAGACGTCGAGGATGCCGCCGCGCACGGCGAACTCGCCACGCTTCTCGACCAGCTCCACCCGGGAGTACGCGGCCGCGGCGAGGGCCTCCACGACCTCGTTCAGATCGGCCTGCTCGCCCGTGCGCAGGGCGACCGGTTCCAGGTCGCCGAGGCCCTTGACCTGCGGCTGGAGCACCGAGCGTACGGGCGCGACGACGACGGAGACCGGGCCGGTCTCGGGGTCGTCGGGCCGTGGGTGGGCCAGGCGGCGCAGGACGGCGAGGCGGCGGCCCACGGTGTCGCTGCGCGGGCTGAGCCGCTCGTGCGGGAGCGTCTCCCAGGAGGGGTACTCCACGACGCTCTCCGATGGCAGCAGCGAGCGCAGCGCCGCGGCCAGGTCCTCGGCCTCGCGGCCGGTCGCCGTCACCGCGAGGACGGGGCGGGCGGCCTCGCGTGCCAGGGCCGCGACCGCGAAGGGGCGAGCCGCGGGAGGGCCGACGAGGTCGACGTGCATGCGATTGCCGTCACCGGCCGCGGAGATCGCTTCCGCGAGGGCGGGGTCCTTGACGACGGCGTCGAGCAGACCGTGCAGGCTCATGGAGGAGGGCTTTCCGTCCGGAGGTGGGCAACGCGGCAGGCCCGACACGCGTCGCGGGCCGGGGGTGAGTCCAGCCTACGACGCCGACGGCGTGGCCGGTGGGGCTGTGGATGACGCGGGCGACCGAAGCGCACGGGCCCGGGGCCGGGAAGTCCGCTGACTTCCCGGCCCCGGGCCTTGTCCGTGACCCCCGTCCGTGGAGGTCCCCTCGCGCTCGCCGGTCGTCAGTCCGTGGCGATCGCGTTCAGTACGTTCATCCGGCCCGCCCGGAATGCCGGGACCAGGGCGGCGAACAGGCCCACGAAGGCCGAGCCGATGAAGACGTAGGTGATCGTCGGCCAGGGGATGTCCAGCGTCTCGAAGCCCTCCAGGGCGAGGAGCTTGTGCGTGGTCGTGCCCCAGACCATGCCCAGGCCAAGGCCCAGCAGAGCACCGAAGACGGCGATCACCACGGACTCCAGGCGGATCATGCGGCGCAGTTGGCGGCGGGAGAGGCCGATGGCCCGCATGAGACCGATCTCCCGGGTCCGCTCGACCACGGACAGGGCGAGTGTGTTCACCACGCCGAGGACGGCGACGATGATCGCGAGCGCCAGCAGCCCGTAGATCATGTTCAGCATCTGGCCGATCTGGTCCTGCAGCGCCTTCTTGTAGTCGGTCTGGTCGCGGACGGTGTACTGCGGGTATTCGTGCAGCGCGGACTTGAGCGCCTTGTAGGCGGCCTCCTGCTGACCGTCCTTGGCCGTGGCCAGGACCATCAGGTCCAGCGGCATCTTGTCGGCGGGCACGTACTTGGCCACCGTGGCGATAGAGGCGAACATCGCGCCCTTGTTGAAGACGACGTCGTCACTGGTGATGGCACGGACGGTCAGCTTCGCCGTCGTCCCGTCCGTGAAGTTCACCGCGACGGTGGAGCCGAGCTTGATGCCGTGCTCGGCGGCGAAGCCCTCAGGGACGGACATCGAGTCCGGCTCGTAGGCCTTGGCGAGCGTGCCGGTGACCGTCTCGGTGCGCAGGTCCTGCGCGTAGCTCGGGTCGGCCGCGTCGATCTTCTCGTCCTTGAGGACGGCCCCGTCCGGGGTGGTCAGGGACGCGTCCACCTGCCTGAACTCGGTGACCCGGGCCAGGTTCGGCACTGACTTCACCGCCTCGACCGCCTGCGGGTTGATGATCCGGCTCTCGCCGCTGTCGAGGATGAAGTCCGCGCCGACGCTCTTGTCGAGCTGGTCATTGGCGGAGGCGACCATGGAGGAGCCGACCACCGACAGGCAGGCCACCAGGGCCAGGCCGATCATCAGCGCGGCGCCGGTGGCACCGGTACGGCGCGGGTTGCGCAGGGCGTTGCGCTCGGCCATCCGCCCGACCGGCCCGAAGACCCGCAGCATGACCGCACCGAGGACACGGACCAGGCCGCCCACGAGCAGCGGGCCGACGACGACGAGGCCGATCAGGGTCAGCACCACACCCAGGCCCAGCCAGGCCGAGCCGCCCTTGGCCGCGTCCGCGGTGGCGGACACGTACAGGCTCGCGCCGCCTGCGCCGGTGAGGAGCAGGCCGATCACGGCGCGTACGACACCGGCCTTGGCGTCGGCCGGGGTGCCGGCCTCGCGCAGCGCGGCCATCGGGGAGATCTTCCCCGCCCGCCGGGCGGGCAGGTAGGCGGCGAGGACGGTGACGATCACGCCGAGGATCACACCGATCACCGGGGTGGTCCAGGCGACGGTCAGGTCATCCGTGGACAGGTGCATGCCCGCCTTGCCCATGAGCTTCATCAGACCGACCGCGATGCCGACGCCCGCACCCACTCCGAGCACGGAACCCACCACGCCGAGCAGCAGCGCCTCGACGAGCACGGACCGGTTGATCTGCCTGCGGGAGGAGCCGATGGCGCGCATCAGGCCGATCTCACGGGTGCGCTGGGCGACCAGCATCGAGAAGGTGTTGACGATCAGGAAGATGCCGACGAGGAAGGCGATCCCGGCGAAGCCGAGCATCGCGTACTTCATCACGTTCAGGAAGCTTCCGATCTCCTTCTGGTTGGCGTCGGCCACCTCCTTGGCGGTCTGCACCTTGTAGCCGTGGCCGAGCGCGGCCGTCACGTTCTTCTTCAACTGGTCGTCGGTGACCCCCTGGGCGGCGGTGACGTTGACGTTCGTGTACACGCCGGTCCGGCCGACCAGGGTCTGCTGGGCAGTCTTCTTGTCCAGGTAGAAGATCGCCGCGCCGGGGTTGGTGACGGTGAAGTCGGCGATGCCGGACACGTGGGCGCGGTGCGTGCCGACGACGGTGATCAGGCCGATCTCGTCGCCCAGCTTCAAGTGGTGCTTGTCGGCGGTGTCCGCGTCGACCATGACCTGGTCGGGGCCCTTGGGCACCGCACCGGAGGTGATCTTCATGGTGCGGGCGTCGTTGCTGTTCCAGCCGCCGACGATGGTCGGGCCGTTGCCGGGCGACAACTTCTCCTTGTCGGCGTCGACGACGGTCACCGAGGTCGAGAACACCGTGCCGTCGGCCGACTTCACACCCTCGGCCTTGCGTATCTCACCGACCACGGAGGCCTGCAGGACCGGCGGCTTGCCGGTGCGGGAGGTGGTCTCCCCGCTGCTGGACGCGTCCTTGGGGCTGACCGTCACGTCCGAGGCCGTCGCCTGGAAGAGCTTGTCGAACGTCGTGTTCATCGTGTCGGTGAACACCAGCGTGCCGCACACGAACGCCACCGACAGCAGCACCGCGATGGCGGACAGGGCCATGCGTCCCTTGTGCGCGAAGAAGTTGCGCATCGAGGTCTTCAGGACGGTCATGACGTGCGCCCCCGGGCGTCGAAGTCCTTCATCCGGTCCAGGACCTGGTCCGCCGTCGGCTGGTACATCTCGTCGACGATCCGGCCGTCGGCGAGGTACAGCACCCGGTCCGCGTAGGAGGCGGCCACCGGGTCGTGTGTGACCATCACGATGGTCTGGCCCAGCTCGTCGACCGAGCGACGCAGGAAGCCGAGGACTTCGGCGCCCGCGCGGGAGTCCAGGTTTCCGGTCGGCTCGTCACCGAAGATGATCTCGGGCCGGGCGGCCAGCGCCCGTGCCACGGCCACCCGCTGCTGCTGACCGCCGGACAACTGGTTCGGCCGGTGCTTGAGCCGCCCGGCGAGCCCCACGGTCTCCACGACCCGCTCCAGCCAAGCCCCGTCCGGCTTCCGCCCGGCGATGTCCATGGGCAGCGTGATGTTCTCGATCGCGCTCAGCGTCGGCAGCAGGTTGAACGCCTGGAAGATGAAGCCGATACGGTCCCGGCGCAGCTGTGTGAGCTTCTTGTCCTTCAGGCCGGTGATCTCGGTCTCGTCGAGGAAGATCTGGCCGCCCGTCACCGTGTCGAGGCCGGCGAGGCAGTGCATCAGCGTCGACTTGCCGGACCCAGAGGGGCCCATGATCGCGGTGAACTGGCCGCGGGCGATGTCGACGTCGACGTGGTCGAGGGCGACGACGCGGGTCTCCCCGGCTCCGTACGCCTTGACGACCTGTCGTGCCCGCGCGGCAACGGCCGTACGCCCTCCAGTGCCCTCGTGCCTGGGAATGGTCACGGCCGATGTCATGTCAGTTCTCCCTGTCCGAACAGCTAGCGGAACGCGTGGTGCCACGCCACGTCGGTGCGTGCTGGATACGTCGATAAGTCTGGTGCCGGAGGTGGTCCGGGCGCGCTGGTGCACGACCCCGTCCTCGACTGGGGAAAACCCCACCCCTTCCGATGCGGCCGGCACGACCCCCGTGCGTGTCGACCGCCCCCCCCAGCGGCGTAAAGCCAGGTTAAGGACGCCCCTCGCGCCCTTTCGTCCTCCGCCGGTACGAACCCTCCCCGAGCCCTTGTGGGGAGATACCCCTAGGGGCGGTCCACCGGCAGGTGGAGCCTTTCTCAGGGTCGGCTCCCCCCGTGGGCTCAGTCAGGCTCCACCCTCCCGCCGCGTCATGGTCAACTCCCCTGCCGGACATGAGTCGATAAGCGTGCACGAGTCGATGGGCGTGCAGTCGGCAGTCGGCAGTACCAACCCCGTTCGGTGCACAGCAGCGGCCCGCGGAGGTACTGGCGGCGGCTACTCCGCCGGAGCCCGGTCCGTGAGGGTGGCGAGGCTGTGGCGTACGTGGTCCATCTGGGCCTGTACGCAGTCCCGTTGCTCGCTGTGCTCCCGCAACACCCGTTCCGTCTCACGGGCGACGCGGTCGGCCCGCACCCTCGCCTCGGCGACCACCTCGGAGGCGCGCGCCTGGCCGTCCCGCTGGATCCGCCGGGCCGACTTCTGGGCCTCGGCGAACGCCCGCTTCGCCTCCGCCAGGGCGACCTTCGCCTGTGCCGCCCGATCCGCCTCAGCCGCGTCCAGCGCCGCCGCCCGTTCGGCCGCCTCGCGCTCCTGGACCTCCAGGCGCTCGGCCTGTTCCGCTTCCTGGTCGGCGAGCAGCCCCTCGGTACGCTGCCGCACCTCGCGCAGCGCGGTCAGCGCCTCCCCGCGCCTCTCCTTCACCTCGCGCCGCGCCTGGATCCGTACGTCGTCGGCCTCGGCCCGCGCGGCCAGCAGCCGGGTACGGATCCGCTCCTCGGCCTCGCCGAGCACCTCGTCGGCGTACGCCTGCGCGGCCTCCCGCACCCGCCGGCCCTCCTCCTCCGCCTCGGCGACCAGGCACTCCGCCTCCCGCCGGGCGTCCTCCCGTACGGCCGTGCTCTCCTCCTGTGCCAGGGCGAACACCTGCTGCGCCCTCTCACCGAGGGACTCGTAGGTCTGCTGGGGTAGCTGCGCCACCGTCTCGCGCAGCAGCGCCAGGTCGGCCTCCATCTCCCTGGCCAGCACGGTCAGCCGGGCGGCCCGCTCCCAGGCGGCGTCTCGTTCCCGGGAGAGGGTCGCGATGTACGCGTCGACCTGGCCGGGGCGGTAACCGCGCCGCACGGACGGGAAGCCGTGCGGCGGCTCAGATGCGCTGCCCATCGTGAGACCCCTCTCCATCTGACCCACACTAACCGATGATTTCGCGCACATCTTGATGGATCAGGCGTAAGCGCTCATAACACGACACTCCGCGCATCCGCAGCGAATGAAGCCGGGCACAAAAGACGCGAGTGCCGCCACATACACGAAAGGGCCGGTCCGATCGCACGAAGTCGCACGATCGAACCGGCCCTTGACGGCACGTCAGGAACGGCTCACAACAGCCCGTCCCACATCTGCTCCAGCACCACCGACCACCAGGCCTCCGGAGAGCCCAGAGCCGCCGGGTCGAGGGAGGCGAGCTGGGCCTGGAAGTCGACGGTCCAGCGGCCCGCCTGCTCCTGGTTGAGCCCGTACCGCAGCCGCCACATCCGGCCGAGCAGCGCCAGACAGCGCACGAACTCGGGCAGACCCGTGTTCACGAACTGCGGCGGTACGGACGCTCCGCCCGGACCCGCCTCCACGGGCACCGCGACGATGTTCGCCGTGCCGTACTGCACACAGATCGCCTTGCCGAAGTCGCTGCCCACGACGAGGTACGAGCCCGCGTCCGGGCCCGGCTGCACCCCGCGCTCCTGCGCCAGTTCGGCCAGCGTCGGCACCGGGCGGCCCGGCTGGGCCTGAGCCCAGAAGAAGGGGCCCATGTCGAGGGGCAGTCCGGCCACCATCAGGGTGTGGGCCACGACCGGCGGCACGCCCTGCCGGGAGACCGCGACCTGATCGAACCGGAAGATCCCGGGCCCGAAGGAACCAGCCAGCTCCTGCGCGGCACCCTCCGGCGGGACGGGCGGAGCGGGCTGCACCGGCGGCAGCGGGGCGCGTACCGGACCCGGGCGCGCCGGACCGTCCGCCACCTGATGCAACTCACCCTGGTGCGCGAGCAGTTGCTGCATGCCCTGCTGGCGCGAGGCATGGTCGGTGCCGTACGGGGCGATGCTGGTGATCCGCGCCTGCGGCCAGTTCTCCCGGATCATCCGTGCGCAGTAGGCGCCCGGCAGCTCGCACGACTCCAGCTCCGTGTGCAGTTCCAGCACCTGGTCCGGCGGGACGTTCATCGCGCGCAGCTCGTGGAAGATCTGCCACTCCGGGTGCGGGGTGCCCGGCGCCGAACGGCGGATCAGCTGCTGCTCGGAGCCGTCCTGCGCGCGGTAGCGCAGCACGGCCTGGTAGCCGGGACCGACCGTCGGCTGACCGGACTGCGGATAGCCGTAGGCCGGCTGCTGCCCCGGTACGGGCTGCGGAAAACCGGCCGGCATACCGGGAACACCCGAAGGCGGCGGGGGCACGCCCGGACCACCGGCCGGCATGGCCGCGGCGGGATGCCCGGCACCGGGCGCGGCGGGTGCACCCGGAGCACCGGGAACTCCCGGAGCACCCGGAGGCACGCCGGGCGGGCCCGGAGGGTTGGGTGCCCCTGGTGCACCAGGGGCACCCGGCGCGCCAAGGGCACCCAGGCCGCCCCGGCCCGGGTCGGCGAGCATCGTGGCCGCATGGTGCACACCACCCGGAGGCGTACCACCCGGCGGCTTCGGCGCACCCGGAGGCTGCGGAGCACCCGGCGCAGGCGCACCCGGCTGACCGGGAGCACCGGGCGGACCGGGCGGGTTGGGTACTCCGGGCTGACCGGGAGCGCCAGGCGGGCCCGGAGGATTAGGGGTACCAGGGGCACCCGGAGCACCCAGACCGCCCCGGCCCGGGTCCGCGAGCATCGTGGCCGCATGATGCACACCACCCGCAGGCGTACCACCCGGCGACTTCGGCGCACCCGGAGGCTGCGGAGCACCCGGCGCAGGCGCACCCGGCCCCGCCGCGCCCTCGGGGCCGTCCGGGTCGAGCTGCGAGACGAACTGCGTGGGCACATAGCCGCCCGCCGGAGTACTCGGCGGCGTGGCACCCGGCTGCACACCCGGCGCACCAGGGGTGCCCGGCGGATGGGGCGCACCACCGGCGTGCGCACTTCGCGGAGGCGCCGCCTTGCTGGTCGCGGCGTCGGCGATGTCACCGGCGTTCGGCGCCAACCGCCGCCCGGACACGGCCGAATCGGCCGGAGGCTGAGACGAGTCGGGCACACCAGCAGCCTGCGGAGCACCAGGCGGAGGCATACCGGGACCACCCGAAGAACCCTGCTGCGGAGCACCTGGAGGCGGCGTAGCCGGCACACCCGGCGGCGGGGTTCCGGGCATCTGCCGCTCATCCAGCGCGGGAGCCACCGCCGTACGCGGCAGTTGGCTGCCGCCCGCCATCAGCGCGGTCTTCGCATCCGGTGTGGACGTGGGCGGCGGCGTATCACCGTCGACATCACCCAGCGGCGGCGCGAACACAGTTGCCGGCAGCGGCACCGAACGGTCCTCATCCGCCTCGTCGCTGATATCGGCCCCCGCCCACGGCGTCGCCCCCGCGGACCCGTCCGACACCTCGTCCCGCACCCCGTCGCCGCCCCCGGCAGCAGGCCACGAAGCACCCGACGCCCCGCCACCCGCAGCCGCCCCGGAATCCGTACCCGCCGAAACAGCCGGCCCGGACGCCGAACGGGAACCGGCCTCGTCCGACACACCGGACGACGACCCGCCGCCCTGCCGACGATCCGGAATACCCATCTTGTCCGCCGCCTCCTGGAGCCACTCCGGCGGGCTCAACAGGAACGACGTCTGATTCAGATCCACCCGGGCCGCAGGCGCCGGCGCCGACTGCTCCGCCGCGCCCTTCGCCCCGTACTCCTCCTCGTACCGGCGGATCACCTCACCCACCGGCAGACCCGGCCACAGCGTCGCCTCACCACTGTCCCGGGCGATGACCAGCCGCTGCGCGCCCCCGTCCGACCGAGGCCCCTCACTCCGGTCCTCCGCCCACACCACGAACCCGAGCTCGAACTCCCGCACCCGCACCTCACGATGCTGGTACGACGACACGTCACCGTTGATCCACTCTTCGGCGCGCTCCTGCGCCTGCGCGAACGTCACCATCGCCCGAACTCACTCCCCACCCGACGACACGGGCACCGCACGCGCGAACCCACCGTCCACCATCAGGCTCGCCACGGTCTCCAACTCCGGCGGATGCCCCGCGAGCCGGGACAGGAAATCGTCGAAATCATCACCGCACGGCAGCAACAGCCGCCGCACACGCTCAGCCGGCGGCCACGACGCATCCACATCACGCGCATCGTCGTACGCACAGAACCAGACCGAACCGATCCGGTCACCCTTCACCTTCACGGCCAGCAGACCACCCTGCACAAACCCGACACCCAGGTAATCCTTGGTCAGATGGTCCCGCAGACACTTGTTCACATACACCAGGTCATTGACCGCCGCCTCATCACGCACCGTGAAGAACGGCTGGTCGACCAACAACCCCAACTCCGCGTCGAGCGCCGCACCCACCGGCGCACAACCACCCGCCGCCTTCAGAAACGACCGATAGGCGCCCGGCAGCCGATACCCCAGGTCCTCCTCGACCCCCTGCACCTGCTGCTCCGACACCGCCACCGACGACTTCGGCAGCCCGAAGTGCGCGGGCCGCGTCTCCTGCAACGGCCGCGTCCCCCGCTTGCCCTGATCGACGTGCGCCGTCGCGATCCCACCGTGATGGCGCAGCAGCGCCTTCACCTCGACCGGGACCAACTCCAGACGACGCACCCCCGGCACGTGATGCCAGGTCCAGCCGTGCGGGGTCGCCACCGCCGGAATCGTGTCCCACAGATCGTGCCCCGACGCCGCCAGCGCCGCGTTCGCCGACACATAATCCGTCAGCCGCAACTCGTCCACGCCGAAACCCTCCGGCGGCTCCGCGATCTCCGCGGCTGCACGCGCATACGGCGAGAAGTCGGGGTAGCCGTACTCGTCCACCCGCACCCCTCTCGGGTGGCGAGCAGCCCGCACCGGATCGGGAAAGTGCACGACCTGCCCGGCGTAGGCCGCGTTCGGCGGCGCGGCGTGTCCCCCGGCCTGGCGGCCGGGAGGCGCCCCCAGCCCGAGCCGACCTGTCGTCATGGCGGTTGCCCCCTGCGGCGTTCTGTCTGGCCTGTACGGCAATACGGATCGTGGACGCCGACAGCCTATGCGGTACGACGACACCGGTCACCGGGCCTCCGGTTCCAACCCCAACGACCCGGCAACACCGTGACCAGCCGTCACCCCACCGTGACAGAACACCGAACATGGGCGTGTCACCACGCCCCAGCTTCCGCAGCAGCCACGGCATTTGGCAGTCTGTGTCCCGTCGGGGGGATGCACGGGAGGGGAAAACAATCATGAACGCGACACAGACAGACACACACGGAGACCCACGCATCGGCTGGAGCGCCACCGACGCCACCCCCGCCCCCGCCCTCCGCCACCGCCGCGACGGCATACTCCCCACCATCGCCGCCGCCCTCTCCGTCCGCGGCACCACCCTCACCGGCACCGCCGCCCGCGGCGACCAACCACCCGCCCTGCACCCACTGGTCCAGGACTTCCTCGACACCCTCACCAGCACCCAGCGCGACCGCTACACCGGCCGCTGCGCCGAAGCCATCCTCATCTCACGCCACATCACCGCCGCCGACGCCGCCCGCAGCAAACGCGCCTCCCGCAAACCGATGACAAACGGCGAAGCCCGCAAAGCCCTCAAACAGGCCAAACTCACCACCCGCCGCATCCGCGAGGACGGCGACCCGCTCCACGGCAGCTTCGCCACACCCTGCCGCGCCTGCACCGCACTCAGCGACCACTTCGGCGTACGCATCATCGACCCCACCACACAGAACTGACCCCCACCCCAGCCCCACCCCACACGACCCGCACGACGGCGCCCACACCGGCCCACGACACCCGACGAACGAAGGGCAGATGCACGCCGACCGCCCCACCTCCCCCAAACCCTCCACCGCACGCTTCTCCGTAACCGTGGACACCGCACTGCGCACCGCCGGCTGGCAACCCGGCCGCTGGAACATGAAGCAGGCCGAACTCTGGGCCGACACCCTGCGCAGCCACGAATCCCCAGCCGGCCACCGACACACCGTCTTCCCCGCAGCCGTCGAGGCATGGGCGGAATTCGGCGGCCTGCACATCACCACACAAGGCCCCGGCCGCCAACTCGCCCCCACCACCCTCCACCTCGACCCCCTGCACGGCCTCCACATGGCCCGCACCCTGGGCGACCTCGGCCGCGCCCTCGACACCGAGGTCTGCCCCCTCGGCGAGGAACCCGACAGCCGCGCCCTGCTCGCCATCGACACCGAAGGCCGCGTCTACGCCCTCGACCACACCGGCGACTGGTACCTGGGCCCCGACATCGACCACGGCCTCACCACCCTGCTGGCAGGCACCGCACCCCAACGCCTGACAGCCGGATGACAACGCGGGAAACCCTCAGACGAACTCGGCCGGAATCACCGCCGACACCCGGAAACCACCCGCGTCCGTCGGCCCCGACACAAACACCCCACCCAGCGCGCTGACCCGCTCCTTCATCCCCACCAGACCATTACCGCCACTGGGCAGCCGCGCAGCCACCGCCCCCGAACCCTGCTCCGGCGGCGGCTCGTTCTCCACCTGCATCGCGATCTCCGCGGAACGGTGCGCCAGCCGCACATGCGTCTTCGCACCGGCCGCGTGCTTGTGCACGTTGGTCAGCGCCTCCTGCACCACGCGATACGCCGTCTGCTCCACCTCGCGCGCATACGCGCGCACCTCACCCTCCACCGACAGCCGCACCACCATCCCGGCCGCCGCCGACTGCCCGACCAACTCCCCCAGCTCAGCGATACAGGGACCATCGGCGAAGTCATCGACAGCCCGGGACGCCGCCGCGGCTGCCGCCACCCCCACCGCAGCGAGCGGCACCGACCGATCCGCCCCGCCCACGAACCCCTCCCCGCTACGCAAAACCCCGAGCATCTCGCGCAACTCCGTCAAAGCCTGCCGCCCCATGTCCCCCACCAACGCGGCGTTCTTGACAGCCTTCTCCGGATCCTTACGGGCCACCGCCTGCAGAGCCGCCGCATGCACAACCATCAGACTCACCCGATGAGCAACGACGTCATGCATCTCCCGCGCGATCCGCGTCCGCTCCTCGTTCCGCGCCCACTCCGCACGCTCCTCGGCCCGCTCGGCAAGCAGCATCAGCTCCCGCTCCAACGAGTCCGCACGCTCCCGCAGGCTCTCCATCAGCCGTCGCCGGGCACCGACATACAACCCGAGCAGCACCGGAGGAGCAGCCATACCCAGAGCCGTGGTGACGGAAAGGAACGGAATGTACCCACCGGCGATCGACAGATCCCCCCGCACCACGCCCTGCTGCGCCCGCACATACGTCACGATGAACATCCCCACGACCGACATGCCCGCGAGCGCGCCGATGATCCGCCGGGGCAGTTCGGAGGCGGCGAGCGTGTACAGCCCGACGACACCCATCAAGAAGCCCATCTGGGCGGGCGTGATGGCGATGGAGACGAGCACCACCGCGATCGGCCAGCGCCGCCGCAGCAGCAGCGTGGCCCCCGCGAACAGGCCGAACACCGTCCCGACGGGCACGGGCAACCCCGCGTCCCGTGAGAACTGGACCCCCTCGACCGCGCACTCCAGCGCGGACACCGCACCGAGCGAGACATCGAGTACGGCACTGCGCCACCGCCCCCACCACCAGGGCCCGCCCCTGGCCCCGGTGTGGACTTCCCCCGTCGTGGTCATGCCTCCAGCCTACGGGCGCGGGACGGGGGTTTTCCGGCGAGTTTCGACTGAGACGTCACACCACACTCCGTAATCGAACAGAAGCGAAACCATCCGGTATCCCTCGAACTGCTGAATCACACACCGTTCGACCCCGGAAGCCCGGATTCCGCCTGAGGTTATGCCCATGGCACACACAGGGGGCAAGTACGCCGACTTCGAGGAGCTCAGGGAGCGGGCGGTGGCGCTCCGGCGCGGGGGCTACAGCCTTCGGCAGATCCGCGACGAGCTTCAGGTTCACAACAAGGAGACCCTCCAGCGCCTCGTCGAAGGCGAGCCGCCACCGGAGTGGACGAAACGCCCCCGCGCGAAGGACGACCTCCGAGAACGGGCACGCGAGCTGCGCAAGCAGGGTTGGACGTACAACCAGATCCAGGCAGAACTGGGCTGCTCGAAGAGTTCGGTGTCGCTTTGGGTGCGAGATCTGCCACACCCGGAACCCAAGTGCACGCCAGAGGAGCAGAGGGCGCGCATGAACGCGGGGCTCGCGCACCTGTATGCCTCGCGGGCTCGTGAGCGAGAAGCGACCAAGCAGGCCGCGTCCGCCGCCATCGGCGAACTGTCGGACCGCGAGCTGTTCATCGCGGGCGTGGCCCTCTACTGGGCCGAGGGTACTAAGGACAAGCCATACGCCAGGCGCGAGAACGTGCTCTTCGTCAACAGCGACCCCAGCGTGATTCAGACCTTCCTTGCCTGGCTCGATCTGCTCGGCGTGGAGCGTGAACGCCTGAGGTACCGAGTCATGATCCACATGACGGGAGACGTCGAAGGAGCGAAGCAGTACTGGGCCGATCTGGTAGGTGTGGACGCCTCCGAGTTCCAGAAGACGACCATCAAGAAGCACAACCCCAAGACTGTCCGCAAGAACGTGGGCGAGGACTACCGCGGCTGTCTCGTGATCCGCGTCCTCCAGAGCGCTGACCTCTACCGCCGGATCGAGGGCTGGTGGAAGGGAATCGTGACCCAAGCGCAGGCACGTCTCCGGTAAGGTCTGAAGCGCCGTCCCCCGTGGTGTAACTGGCAGCACACTGGTTTTTGGTACCAGCAGGACAAGGTTCGAATCCTTGCGGGGGAGCCACAGCACACAAAGCCTAGGTTCGGGCCCTGACCCCAAGGTCAGGGCCCACTCTCATGTCCCCCCACAAACGCCCCGGTATCCTGCGGATGTCCACCCCACCCCATGAAGCCGAAGGGCATCCCCGTGAGCGCCAATCGCCCGGCAGCCGTCGTCGTTCTCGCAGCGGGTGAGGGCACCCGTATGAAGTCGGCCACACCCAAGGTCCTGCACGACATCTGCGGCCGCTCCCTGGTCGGGCATGTCCTCGCCGCCGCAGGTGAGTTGGAACCCGAGAACCTGGTCGTCGTGGTGGGTCACGCCCGGGAGAAGGTCACCGAGCACCTCACCCACGTCGATCCGGGTGTGCGCACCGCTGTCCAGGCCGAGCAGAAGGGGACCGGGCACGCGGTCCGGATGGCTCTCCAGGAGCTGGGTGGGTCCGTCGAGGGAACCGTCGTCGTCGTGTGCGGCGACACCCCGCTGCTCACCGGTGAAACGCTCCGCCGGCTGGCCGCCACCCACGCCGAGGACGGCAACGCCGTCACCGTGCTCACCGCCGAGGTTCCCGACGCCACCGGCTACGGCCGTATCGTCCGCGACGACGCCACCGGTGCTGTGACCGGGATCGTCGAGCACAAGGACGCCGACGAGGGACAGCGGGCGATCAGGGAGATCAACTCCGGGGTGTTCGCCTTCGACGGGTCACTGCTCGCCGACGCGTTGAAGAAGGTCCGCACCGACAACAGCCAGGGTGAGGAGTATCTCACCGACGTTCTCGGGATCCTGCGCGTGGCCGGGCACCGGGTCGGTGCGTCCGTCGCGGGCGACCACCGGGAGATCGCCGGTATCAACAACCGGGTCCAGCTCGCCGAGGCGCGTCGCATCCTGAACGACCGGCTTCTCACGAGCGCCATGCTCGCGGGGGTCACGATCGTCGATCCGGCCACCACGTGGGTCGATGTGACCGTCACCTTCGAGCAGGACGCGATCGTGCAGCCGGGTACGCAGTTGCTGGGCTCCACTCATCTCGAGGAGGGGGCCGAGGTCGGCCCCAACTCGCGGCTGAAGGACACCCGGGTGGGTGCGGGGGCGCGTGTGGACAACACCGTCTCCGACGGCGCGGTGGTGGGGCCGCAGGCGAGCGTCGGTCCGTTCGCCTATCTTCGCCCGGGTACGCGTCTCGGTCTCAAGTCGAAGATCGGGACGTACGTGGAGACGAAGAACGCCTCGATCGGTGAGGGTACGAAGGTGCCGCACCTGTCGTACGTGGGCGACGCGACGATCGGCGCGTACACGAACATCGGTGCGGCGAGCGTCTTCGTGAACTATGACGGAAAGGACAAACACCACACGACGGTGGGGTCCCATTGCCGTACTGGTTCGGACAACATGTTTGTGGCTCCTGTCACGATCGGGGACGGCGCCTACACCGCCGCGGGCTCTGTGATCACCAAGGATGTGCCGCCCGGTTCGCTGGCCGTGGCCCGTGGTCAGCAGCGGAATATCGAGGGTTGGGTGGCTCGGAAGCGTCCGGGGAGCGCGGCGGCGAAGGCGGCCGAGGCGACCTCCCGGGAGCCGGGACGCGAAGGCTGACCGGAAACAGGTGCGTCTGACACGGCGTACCGTGATAAGTGCACACCCGCACCCCCACCCAGCTGATACGGCCGTTCGCATCCAGCCGCGGCGGCGGCTACGGCCTCTGGACACCCAGCTGAGACACCTCTGAGGAGACAGTGCTGTGACCGGGATCAAGACGACCGGCGAGAAGAAGATGATGTTCTTCTCCGGGCGCGCCCACCCCGAGCTTGCCGAGGAGGTCGCCCACCAGCTGGGTGTCGGGGTCGTCCCGACGAAGGCCTTCGACTTCGCCAATGGCGAGATCTACGTTCGTTACCAGGAGTCGGCGCGTGGTGCGGACTGCTTCCTGATCCAGAGCCACACGGCTCCGATCAACAAGTGGATCATGGAGCAGTTGATCATGATCGACGCGTTGAAGCGTGCGTCGGCCCGTTCCATCACCGTGATCGTGCCGTTCTACGGTTACGCGCGGCAGGACAAGAAGCATCGTGGGCGTGAACCCATCTCGGCGCGTCTGATCGCGGACCTGATGAAGACGGCCGGTGCGGACCGCATTCTCACGGTGGATCTGCACACGGACCAGATCCAGGGCTTCTTCGACGGCCCGGTGGACCACCTGTTCGCGTTGCCGCTGCTGGCGGACTACGTGGGTGCGAAGGTGGACCGCTCGAAGCTGACCGTCGTCTCGCCGGACGCGGGCCGGGTGCGGGTCGCCGACCGCTGGTGCGACCGTCTGGGTGCGCCGCTGGCGATCGTGCACAAGCGTCGTGACAAGGACGTCGCGAACCAGGTCACGGTGCATGAGGTCGTGGGTGAGGTGAAGGGCCGGGTGTGTGTCCTGGTCGACGACATGGTCGACACGGGTGGCACGATCTGTGCGGCGGCGGACGCGTTGTACGCGCATGGTGCGGAGGATGTCATCGTCACGGCGACGCATGGTGTGTTGTCGGGTCCGGCGGCCGACCGTCTGAAGAACTCGAAGGTGAGTGAGTTCGTCTTCACGAACACGCTGCCGACCCCGGGTGAGCTGGAGCTGGACAAGATCACGGTGTTGTCGATCGCGCCGACGATCGCGCGTGCGGTGCGTGAGGTGTTCGAGGACGGTTCGGTGACGAGCCTCTTCGACGAGCAGTGAGATTGCGCCGGTAGAGCCGGCGGAGATCGTTTTGGGTGCGGCCTCCCTCTCCGAGTAGACTGTTGCAGTTGCTCGGCGAGGGAGGCCGTACTCATTGGGGTACGGCGGTCCGTTATCGACGCGCTCTTCGTAGCAGGCCGTTCGTGGCCGGGTGACTCCCCCAGTCTCGACTCCGTTCGAGCGGGGAACCCCCAGTCGATTCACTGGTTTCTACGAGGAGTGACCATGTCCGAGGTGAAGATCGCCGCCGAGACGCGCACCGAGTTCGGTAAGGGTGCCGCGCGCCGTATCCGTCGTGACAACAAGGTTCCGGGTGTGCTGTACGGCCACGGCTCGGACCCGCTGCACCTGACGCTTCCGGGCCACGAGCTGCTGATGGCGCTGCGTACGCCGAACGTCCTTATCTCTCTGGACATCGACGGCAAGGCCAACGAGCTGGCGATTCCGAAGGCCGTGCAGCGTGACCCGCTGAAGGGTTTCCTGGAGCACGTCGACCTGCTGCTGGTGAAGCGCGGCGAGAAGGTCACCGTCGAGATTCCGGTCCAGACCGAGGGTGAGCTGGCTGCCGGTGGCAACCTGCTGGAGCACGTGCTGTCGGCGCTGCCGGTCGAGGCCGAGGCGACGCACATCCCCGAGGCTCTGACCGTGTCGATCGAGGGTCTGCAGGCCGGTGCGTCCGTCCTGGCCAAGGACGTCACGCTGCCGTCCGGTGTGACCCTGGCGGTCGAGGAGGACGCGGTGGTCCTTCAGGTGCTGGCCGCGCAGGCGGAGGAAGCGCCGGCCGAGGGTGAGGGTGAAGAGGCCGCCGAGGCCTGATCCTCGCTGTCATCGTTTCGTCAGCCGCTGTTCCCGGGAGGGGCAGCGGCTGGCGCGTATCAAGGAGACATGAAGGTGACTACCTCCGCAGGCGCCCCCTGGCTGATCGCGGGCCTGGGCAATCCCGGATCCGAGTACGCCATGAACCGGCACAACGTGGGGTTCATGGTGGCTGATCTGCTGGCCGAGCGGATCGGGGGGAAGTTCAAGCGTGCGGGCAAGGCGCAGGCGCAGGTGATGGAGGGCCGTATCGGTCCTCCTGGTCCGGCGAACCGCCGGGTGATCCTGGCGAAGCCGATGTCGTTCATGAACCTGTCGGGTGGTCCGGTGAACGCGTTGCGCGATTTCTACAAGGTGCCGGTGGCGAACATCGTTGCCGTGCATGACGAGTTGGACATCGACTACGGCACCCTTCGTCTCAAGCTCGGTGGTGGCGACAACGGTCACAACGGCCTGAAGTCGATGACGAAGGCGATGGGTTCGGACTATCACCGGGTGCGGTTCGGGATCGGGCGTCCTCCAGGTCGTATGCAGGTGGCCGATTTCGTGCTGCGGGACTTCTCGTCGGCGGAGCGCAAGGAGTTGGACTACTTCGTGGACCGGGCGGCGGACGCGGTGGAGTGCCTGGTCATCGAGGGGCTGGAGCGGGCGCAGAGCACGTACAACTCCTGAGATCGTCTGGGACTTTGGCTGTGTGGGCGTCGATACGTGGGTACAACTCGGGACTTGTCGTCTTCGGGATGGGGCCCGGGTTGACCGGGCGCAGAGCCATGACCAAGGATCGCCGGCATGCCTTCTGCCGTCTCCTCCTCTCAGGGCACGGTCGCGGTGCTGCGGTTCGGGCGGCTCGCGGCGATGGGTGCGGTCGCCGTACTGCTTCTGATCGCCGGCTTCTGGGGCTCCTGGGGCACCGCGCAGTACGTGATGCTGCCCAAGGGCCGTGAGCGCGGCACGATCGAGGTGATGCGGTGCGGCCCGGACATGTGCAGTGGTCCCTTCACACCGTTGTCGGCCGGGGCGAGGGCGCGCGGGAGCGTGGTCATCGAGAAGACGGTCGCGGTGAAGCGGGGGAAGACGTACGCGGTGGTCGTGAAGCCGGGCTCGGACGATGTCGTGCGCTCGGGTCCGGCCGGGGTTCTGTACGCGTGGGTGCCGCTGGGTGGGGCGTTGTTGCTGGCCTCGGTGGTGGTGGCGGGCGGGCTGCGGCTGGTGCGTGCGGGGTGGGTGTTGGCGGGTGCGGGGGTCGTGGTGCTCGCGGCCGCTTTTGTCACGCTCTGAGGGTGTTCGGGTGGTGTCGACTCTGTGACAGGACTGTTTGTTGTCTGTTCGTGATTGACCAGTCGTCAGATGGGGCTGATGCTTGACTGACCCCCCATATCGTCCCTTTCGCTTCTCGAAGATGGACCTTTCCCATGCGTACCCTTATTCGCGCCGGCGCGTTGACCGCCGGCGTTTCTGCCGCGCTGCTTGTTGCGCCGGCCGCGCACGCCACCGCTCCCGGTGACAACGGCACGGTGAAGATCCACGACGCCAAGACCGGTGAGGAGCTTCGCCGCAACGAGCCGCACGTCTGCACGTTCTATCTGGACGCCTTCGGTTTCGACAAGGTCCAGCAGGTCGACTGGCACATCGAGGCCTGGGCTCCGACCGCCGCCACCAAGGGTGAGACGGTGAAGTCCGGTGCCATGGTGCTGGATTCCGAGGGCCACGGCCGTACGGATGACCTGTCGCTGCCCGACGGGCACTACAAGCTGTTCTGGAACTTCAAGGGCGAGAAGGGCGCCGCCAAGCACAAGATGTTCTGGACGGACTGCAAGGACTCGGGCGGCGGTGGCGGTACGACGCCGCCCGCCACCGAGTCGCCTTCGCCGTCGGAGTCGCCCTCGTCGTCCGAGTCGCCTTCGTCGCCGGAGTCGCCCTCGTCCTCCGAGTCGCCTTCGTCCTCGGAGCCGCCCTCGTCGTCCGAGTCGCCCGCGCCTTCGGGCTCGGCCGGGATGACGTCCTCGCCGAGTGCGTCCGCCAGTGAGGGTGGAACGGTCCCGTCGGCCACGGCCTCTCCGTCCACGCCGGGCCCCGACGGCGACCTGGCCGAGACCGGCAGCAGCGCCCCGGTGGGCCTGCTGTCGGGTGCCGCTGCGGCGCTGGTGGCCGTGGGCGGCTTCCTGGTGCTGCGACGTCGCAAGGCCTCTCGCGGCTGACGTCCGCCGGGCATGAGGGTGCCCCCGTGCTCGTCCTGGTGACGAGTACGGGGGCACCGTCGTGTGTGGGGCGGGGTCAGCCGGTGTTGCGCAGGCCCGCTGCCACACCGTTCACCGTCAGCAGCAGGGCCCGGGCCAGCAGTGGGTCCGCCTCGGCGCCGGTGGCCGCCGCTTCGCGCTGGCGTCCCAGCAGGGCGACCTGGAGGTAGGAGATCGGGTCGAGGTAGGCGTCGCGGATGGCGAAGGTCTGCTTGAGGACGGGGTGGTGATCGAGCAGTTCCTTCTCGCCGGTGATTCGCAGGACTTCACGGACCGTCAGCTCGTGTTCCGCCTCGATGGTGGCGAAGACGTGCTTGAGCTCGTCGGGTACGAGGGTGTCGACGTAGTGGCGGGCGATCCGCAGGTCCGTCTTGGCGAGGGTCATCTCGACGTTGGAGATGAAGTTGCGGAAGAAGTGCCACTGTTCGTGCATTTCGGCGAGGACGGTGTCGAGGCCGGCTTCGCGCAGTGCCTTGAGGCCGGATCCGACGCCGTACCAGCCGGGCACGATCTGCCGGGACTGGGTCCAGCCGAAGACCCAGGGGATGGCCCGCAGCCCGTCGAGGCCCGCGCCGGAGTCGGGGCGCCGGGAGGGTCGGGAGCCGAGGTGGAGGTCGGCGAGTTGGTCGACCGGTGTGGACGCGAAGAAGTAGGCGGGCAGGTCGGGGTCCTCGACCAGCTTGCGGTAGGCGGTGTGGGCGGCGTCGGAGACGACGTCCATGGCGGCGTCCCAACGGGCCAGTGCCTCGACGGACTGGCGGGGGGCGGTGTGCAGGGCGGAGGCCTGGAGGGTGGCGGCGACGGTGAGTTCCAGGTTCTCCCGGGCCAGGGACGGGATGAGGTACTTGTCGGAGATGACCTCGCCCTGTTCGGTCACCTTGATCTCGCCCTCCAGGGTGCCCCAGGGCTGGGCGAGGATGGCGTCGTGGGTGGGGCCGCCGCCGCGGCCGACGGTGCCGCCGCGGCCGTGGAAGAGCCGCAGGCGTACGCCGTAGCGGTGGGCGACGTCGCGCAGGCGGCGCTGGGCGCGGTGGATCTCCCACTGGGAGGTGGTGATGCCGCCGAACTTGGAGGAGTCGCTGTAGCCGAGCATGACCTCCTGTACGTCGCCGCGCAGGGCGACCAGGCGGCGGTAGGACGGGTCGGCGAGCATGTCCTCCAGGATGGTGTCGGCGGCCTTGAGCTCGTCGGTGGTCTCCAGGAGGGGAACGATGCCGATCTTCGCCCAGCCGGCGTGCAGGTCGACGAGGCCGGCCTCGCGGGCGAGGACGGCGGCGGCGAACACGTCGTCGGCGCCCTGGCACATGGAGATGATGTACGACTCGATGACCTCGGGTCCGAAGGCCTCCATGGCCCGCTTGACCGTTTCGAACACGCCGAGGGTCCTGGCGCCGGCCGCGTCCAGCGGGGCCGGGGTGGGGGCGAGGGGGCGCCGGGAGCGCAGTTCCCTGGCGAGCAGCTTGTGCCGGTATTCGCGCGGCATGTCGTCGTACCGCCAGGACTCCTCGCCGAGCCGGTCGAAGAGCTGACCGAGGGCGTGGTGGTGCGCGTCGGCGTGCTCGCGGACGTCCATGGTGGCGAGCTGGAGGCCGAAGGCGGCGAGGGTGCGGATGGTGCGGGCGAGGCGGCCGTCGGCGAACAGGCCGCCGCGGTGGGCGCGCAACGAGGTCTGGATGATGCGCAGGTCGTTCAGGAGTTCGGAGGTGCCGAGGTAGTCCCGTCCCCGTTCGTGCCGGGTGCTCCTGGCGAGGCGGCGCTTGGTGTTGACGAGCTTCTGGCGGATGCAGGTGGCCTTGAGCCGGTAGGGCTCCTCGGCGTTGAGGCGCTTGTAGCGGGGGCTGATCTCGGGCAGCAGGTCGAGGTCGGCCTGGAGGGATTGCAGCAGTTCCTCGGTGGCTCCGGCGTAGCGGATCGAGTTGGAGAGGAGGCCGCGCAGTTCGTCGATCGTCTCCAGCGCGTCGTTGATGCCGTGCTCGTGCTGGAGGATCAGCACTTCCCAGGTGACCTCGGGGGTGACGTTGGGGTTGCCGTCGCGGTCGCCGCCGATCCAGGTGCCGAAGGTGAGGGGGCGGGTCTCGTCGGGCACCTTGACGCCGACACGTTCCAGTTCGGCGGTGAGGTCCTCCAGGACGTCGCCGACGGCGCCGGCGTGCAGCTCGTCCAGGTAGTAGACCGCGTTGCGGGCCTCGTCGGCGGGTTCCGGGCGGACGACACGCAGCTCATCGGTCTGCCAGACGAGGTCGATGTTCTCGGCCAGGCGGATGTCGTGGCGGCGCCGGTCGGTCTCGAGGACGGGGATCTCCAGGAGCGCGGCGATACGGCGGAGCTTGTTGAGGACGGACCGGCGGGCGGCCTCCGTGGGGTGCGCCGTGAACACCGGGCGCACGTTGAGGTTCCTGACGGTCTCGCGCAGGTGTTCGGGGTCTGCGTCCTTGAGCCGGTCGGCCGTCCGGGCGATGAGGCCTCCCTCGGCGGCGCGCTTGGCGCGCAGTTCACGCCCGCGGTGCACCTGCTCGGTGACGTTCGCCAGGTGGAAGTAGGTGGAGAAGGCGCGTACCAGCTTGGCCGCGGTGTCCAGTTCGGTGCCGCGCAGCAGCTCCGCGGCGGCCTCTCCGTCCTCTCGGGTCAGTCGGCGAACCCGCTCGACCAGTTCCAGGAGCTCGGGGCCCTCCTGCCGGACGAGGGTCTCGCCGAGCAGGTCACCCAGTCGGCGGATGTCGGCGCGCAGCTCGCTGCTCGTCGTCGTGGTCTGGTCGTCGGCACTGCTCACAGGTGCGGCTCCTTGCAGTCTTGAAGCTCTCTGGGAGGGGCCCGGACGGGTGCCGTGCGCGACGGGTGCCGCATACGGACGGGGACATCCGGGAAGAAAACAGTGCGGACCGCGCTGTCCGACCGATTCCAAGGATAGGTCTCCGCATGGCCGCGTAGGCCTACGGGCTCTTGCCGTCGGCGACGCGCTGCCATACTTACGACGCCGTAGGTTACGGACCCGTAGGTCTCCCGATCCCGGGAGCTCAGGGCCCGTGTCCTGGGCACTTGCCACGACCCTCGATCCCAACAGGGGACGCCCCATGACCACGAGCTCCGAAGTGTCAGAAGACGCCCGGAAGGCGCCCGACGGCACTCCCCTGCCCTCCGCCACGCTGGGCGGCGAGCAGAAGCGCTCGCTCGAGCAGATCACCCTGCTGCTGTTCATCATCGTCCCGTTCCTGGCGCTCGTCGCGGCGGTGCCGCTGGCGTGGGGCTGGGGCGTGAGCTGGCTCGATGTGGGCCTGCTGGTCTTCTTCTACTTCCTGGGCTGCCACGGAATCACGATCGGCTTCCACCGCCACTTCACCCACGGTTCGTTCAAGGCCAAGCGGCCCTTGAAGATCGCGTTGGCGATCGCGGGTTCGATGGCCGTCGAAGGCCCCTTGGTGCGCTGGGTGGCCGATCACCGCAGGCACCACAAGTTCTCCGACGCGGAGGGCGATCCGCACTCTCCGTGGCGTTACGGGGAGACGATCCCCGCGCTGATGAAGGGCTTGTGGTGGGCCCATATCGGCTGGATGTTCGACGAGGAGCAGACGTCGCAGGACAAGTACGCACCAGATCTGATCAACGACGGGGCGATGCGGACGATCTCCCGTCAGTTCGTGCTGTGGACGGCGGTGTCCCTGCTGCTGCCGCCGCTGATCGGCGGGCTGGTGACGATGTCCTGGTGGGGCGCGCTCACGGCGCTCTTCTGGGGGTCACTCGTCCGGGTGGCGCTGCTGCACCATGTGACCTGGTCGATCAACTCGATCTGTCACGCGGTGGGCAAGCGTCCGTTCAAGTCGCGTGACCGTTCCGGGAACGTGTGGTGGCTGGCGGTGCTGTCGTGCGGCGAGTCGTGGCACAACCTGCATCACGCGGACCCGACGTCGGCGCGGCACGGTGTGGAGCGGGGCCAGCTTGACTCCTCGGCGCGGATCATCCGCTGGTTCGAGCGGCTCGGGTGGGCGTACGACGTGCGCTGGCCGTCACGCTCGCGTATCGATTCCCGGCGCAGCACGGACGGGAACGGCTCCCGGCGCGGGAAGGTGACCGCCGACGCGGCATGATGGACGGCGTGGCGACCGACTCCAGTACCCCCAGCAACGAGAAGCCGCGGCGTACCCGCCGTACCCGGATGACCGGTGCGGAGCGCCGGCAGCAGTTGCTGAAGATCGGCCGCACACTGTTCGCCGCCAAGGGGTTCGAGGGCACGTCGGTGGAGGAGATCGCGGCGAAGGCCGGGGTGTCCAAGCCGGTGGTGTACGAGCACTTCGGCGGCAAGGAGGGGCTGTACGCGGTGGTGGTGGACCGCGAGATGCGGCGCCTGCTGGACATGGTGACCGGTTCGCTCACCGCCGGGCACCCCCGTGAGCTGTGCGAGCAGGCGGCCTTCGCTCTCCTGGACTACATCGAGGAGTACACGGACGGCTTCCGTATCCTGGTCCGCGACTCGCCGATTCCGCAGTCGACGGGTTCCTTCGCGTCGTTGATCTCGGACATCGCCACCCAGGTGGAGGACATCCTGGGCCGCGAGTTCAAGAGCCGCGGCTTCGACCCGAAGCTCGCTCCGCTGTACGCGCAGGCGCTGGTCGGCATGGTCGCGCTGACGGGCCAGTGGTGGCTGGACGTACGCCGCCCGAAGAAGGCCGAGGTCGCCGCGCACCTGGTGAACTTGGCGTGGCACGGGCTGGACGGGCTGGAGCCGAAGCCCCGGCTGATAGGCCATCGAAAGAACTGAGACGCGGCCGAGTCATCACTCGTTGTGATGACCCCTGTCGGTTACGGCGGCTACCGTGGGCATACAGGCCCAGAATCCCGTTCATGGGAGGAATCACCATGACTGCCGAGCCGATCGCCGAGCCGACCCCCGAGCCCGCCGACGAGCCCGGCACGCGTTGGCCCGTGCCGCCGCCTGACGGATACACCGTGGACGACCTGTTCACCCTGCCGGACCTCCCGCCGCACACCGAGCTGATCGACGGGAGCTTGGTCTTCGTGAGTCCGCAGCGGGTTTTCCGCAGCCGCATGATCGACCTCCTGGTGAACGGGCTGCGGCGTACTGCACCCGAGCGCCTGAAGGTCTTCCGCGAAATGACCATCGTGCTGGACCGACGCAACGGCCCCGAGCCGGACGTCAGCGTAGTTCACGCGGACGCTGTCACCAGCCTGGATCAGACTCGGTTCCGAACCGAGGACGTGGTGCTCGCCATCGAAGTCGTCTCTCCTGACTCCGAGGCCCGCGACCACGATGCCAAGCCACGCAAGTACGCCGCTGCGGGCATCGCGTACTTCTGGCTGGTCGAGATGGCGGAGGGGAACCAGCACCCGGTGGTCAGGACCTACGAGATCGACCCGGTCAGCAGGACGTACACGCTGACGGGCATCCACCACGACAAGCTGAACCTTTCCGTGCCGTATGCCATCGACATCGACATCACGCTGGACGCGCTCAGGAAGTTGTAGCGACGGGCTCCAGAAACTCCAGCCGGTTGCCCACCGGATCCTCCGAGTAGAACCGGAGGTGACCCGGAAGGTTGTCGTCCCAGGTCACCGTCGCTCCGCGAGCGGCGAGCCGGGCCGCGTACGCCTCGATGTCCGTGACCCGCAGCCCCGGGTGGGCCTTCTTCGCGGGCCGGAAGTCCTTCTCGATCCCCAGGTGCAGTTGCACCGCCCCCGCCTGGAACCAGCAGCCCCCGCGGGCGGCCATCGCGGCCGGTTTGGGGATCTCCGTCATGCCGAGGACGTCCGCGTAGTACGTACGCAGGAGGTCCTCCGAGCCGGGCGGGGCCGCGAGCTGGACGTGGTCGACGGCACTCAGCATCGCTCAGGCCCTCTTCGTCGCGACGGCGAAGATGCGACGGAAGGGGAACACCGTGCCGTGGCCGGTCGCCGGGTAGGCCTCGCGCAGCGCCGTCCGGTAGTCGGCGAGGAACTCCTCCGCCTCGTCGCCCAGCTCGGCGAGGATCGGCCGCAGTCCGGTGCCCTTCACCCAGTCGAGGACCGGGTCCTCGCCCTGAAGCAGATGGAGGTAGGTCGTCTCCCAGACGTCGGCCTCGCAGCCGAGGGCGATCAGGCGTTCCAGGTACTCCTGAGGCGCGAGCACGGCGTCGTCGTGGCGCAGGGTGTCGGCCAGGCGGTCCTTCCAGCGGGCCGAGTGGGCGAGTTCCCGCATCAGCCGGTGGCTGGGGGAGTCGAAGTTCCCGGGGACCTGGAAGGCGAAGGTGCCGCCGGGGGCGAGGCCCGCGATCCAGTCGGGGAAGCGGTCGGCGTGTCCGGGTACCCACTGCAGGGTGGCGTTGCTGATGATCAGGTCGTACGGCGCGGATGGCACCCAGGTGCGGGCGTCGGCGTGGGAGAAGTCGAGGCGGCCGCCGCCCGGGGTGGGGCCCTCGTGGTGGGCGTGGGCCGCGTCGAGCATCTGGGGCGAGTTGTCGTACCCGGTGATGTGCGCGGTGGGCCAGCGGTCGACCAGCAGGGTGGTGACGTTGCCGGGGCCGCAGCCCAGGTCGGCGATGCGGGGCGGGTTGCCGGGAATCTCGGGGACCCGGCCGAGCAGGTCGACGAAGGGACGGGCGCGGTGGCCCGCGTGGCGCAGGTACTGACGGGGGTCCCAGGTGGGGGCGGCAGCCATGGGTGTGGCCCTCCTCGAAGTCACCGAATGTCGCGAACTGAGGCGTGATCCCAACGGTTCCAGCCTCACACCCCATATATCTCTACGTCAAGAGAGTTGATATCAAGAGACTGCACGTCAAGAGACTTCATGTCGACACAACCACTACACTGATCGTCATGGAGGACGAGGTCGATCGGCTGGTCGCGGCGTGGCGCCGGGAGCGCCCGGACCTCGACGTGGAACCGCTCGAGGTCCTCAGCCGGGTCAGCAGACTGGCCCGGCACCTGGACCGCGCGCGTCGACTGGCCTTCTCCGAGCACAGCCTGGAGCCCTGGGAGTTCGACGTCCTCACCGCGCTGAGGCGAGCCGGCAGCCCCTACCAGCTCTCCCCCGGCCAGTTGCTGACGCAGACACTGGTCACCTCCGGCACGATGACGAACCGTATCGACCGCCTGACGAAGAAGGGCCTGGTCGAGCGCCTCCCGGACCCGACCGACCGCCGGGGCGTGCTGGTGCGCCTCACCGAGGAGGGCCAGGACCGGGCGGACCAGGCGCTCTCCGGACTGCTGGAGCAGGAACGCGCGATCCTGTCGGAGCTGAGCCGGGCCCAGCGTAGTGAACTGGCCGCGTTGCTACGTCAGTTGATCGCCCCGTTCGACAACATCCCCGGCTAGCGTTCGGCAGGCAGCGTTTACGCGGGCTTCAGGCCGGTTCGGCCGGTGGGAGTGCCGGGCGCTGCGAGGGGGCGAACGTCGCCTGTGGGCGCACCAGGTCGGCCGGCCCGACCCCGGCCCGGCGGGCGAGGGCGACGGCGGCGAGGGTGGAGTGGACGCCCAGCTTGCCGAGGACGTTCTGCATATGGGTGCGGACGGTGTGCGGGGAGAGGAACAGCCGCTCGGCGACGGCCTTCCGGCCGAGCCCGGCGACCATGCAGCGCAGCACCTCCCGCTCCCGCGGTGTCAGGGACTCCACCAGCCGCTCGCTCTCGGTGCGGTGCTTGCGGGCCGCGGTCAGCTCGCGCAGAACGCCGGTGAGCAGGGCGGGCGGAAGGTGGGTCTCGTCCCGCAGCACGCCCCGGATGACCGTGAGCAGCCGGGAGAGCGAGCAGTCCTTGGCGACCCAGCCCGAGGCGCCCGCCTGCAGGGCGAGGGCGGCACGGCGCGGGTCGTCCCTCTCGGCGAGGACGACGGTCCGTACGCCCGGCTGCCCGGTGCGCACGCCGGCGACGAGCGAGATGCCGTCGACGAGCCCGTCCTCGTTGCCCTCCTGGACGGGGACCGCCGGGCGTGAGCCCGGGACGTGACCCCCGAGGTCGGCGTCGACGAGCATCACGTCGAACCTGCGGCCCTCCGCCGCCGCCCGGTCCAGGCAGCGCAGGGCGGCCGGGCCACTGCCTGCGGCGGACACGTCGACGTCGGGCTCGGCGGCCAGCGCGGCTGCCAGTGACTCGGCGAAGATGCGGTGGTCGTCGACGACCAGGACTCGGATGCGCACCACTGAAACCCCCACTGCTCGGGGGACGGCCGGCGCGGGTACGGCGTCCGGTGTGCCCCCGGTTGTACACCTGGGACGGGGCGACGCAGCCGCACGGCCGCCGCCGCGCTGGAACCGCTGCCCCCACTCCGGGCGTCGTACCCGACTGTCTCGCCCCCTGATCAGCACCGGCCCCCACCGGCGCTGTTCACAGCGTAGGGCCGTGAGCCGGGAGCGGAAGGAAATTTGCAGAACTGATGACCCGGCGCGTTTATGGTGAGCCGCATGTTTCGTATCGATACGGAAGTCGACAAGGAGCGGCGGGATCTGCTCCACGCCCGGCTGCGCGAGACGAACACGGCGGCGTCACCGGTGCTGCGCGCACTGCGCGGAACCCCCTGCGAACGTGAAGTACCGCTCCATGTCTGGGCGTTGGACGCGGCGGGGGAACTGGCGGGCGGGCTGGTCGGCCATACCTGGACGACCTGGATGCATGTCGCCTACCTCTGGGTGGACGACCGTCATCGGGGTGCGGGCCTGGGCACGCGCCTGCTGGCGGAGGCGGAGCGCGCTGCGCGCGAGGAGCGCGGTTGTGCGGCCGCGCGCCTGGAGACCTGGGACTTCCAGGCGCCGGAGTTCTACCGGAAGCAGGGCTACGAGGTGGTGTGTGTGATCCCCGACTATCCGCCGGGGATCACGGAGTACACGCTGACGAAACGACTGCGGTGAGCCGGCGGGCACCCGGCCACGGAAACCGCGGCTGCGCGCACCTTGTCCGGTCATGCGGGGTCGTGCGGAACTTCCTCGACCACCGACTCCGCGAAACGCCATGACCCCTGGTTGCCGAACGCCTCCGCGCGCAGCCCCGTCTCCCAGGCGATCCGGGCGGCCCGGCGACGGGACACGTCGGGATACTCCTCCGGGTGCACTGTGATGCAGCCGCGCCGGTCGGGGCCGAGGGTGCGCAAGGCCTCGCGCAGCTTCTCCTCCTGTTGCTCCCGGCCGCCCTGGTCCTGCGGGACGGTCCCGAACGTCCGCCGTACCCGGGGCGTGTTCTTTGCGCCTCTCCCTCGGCGGCATCGTCGGTCAGTGTGAGGGCATACGCGAGGACGCCCTTTTTTGGGTGGTCACCTGGACGGTTGGGCAGTAGGTAGCGCGGTGTGCACCGCCCGGTGGACCGCTCTGGCCAGACGGGCACCCCACAGGGAGCGGGGACCGCAGAAGGCGTGAACCTCCTCGCCGGGGGCAGGCGAGTGCGCGGCGACACACACCGCGTCCGTAGGGGTGCCGGAGCAGTCGAGGCCCGCGTCGAGCAGGGCCTGGACCTTTGCTTCGGTGGCGGTTGCGACCGCGTTGACCAGGGCGGCGTCGGTCAGCGCCACGGGAAGGACGGCGATGATGTTGATGGTGCCCGGCTGGGCGGGCACGGTGGGGTCCTTGGCCGGGGAGGCGGCCCAGCCCCGTACGGAGATGCCCGCGGTGACGATGGCCTCGACGCCGCCGTCCTGTGCGCGGGCATGGCGCGAGACGTCGGCCGCCGTCATCAGGCCCACGCCCGGCCCCTCCACGCCCGCGTCACCGGCGAGGTCCGCGAGATGGCGGTCCGGGTCGGTGCGCCGGTAGCCGTGCGGCACCTGGGCGTTGAGCACCCAGCCGCGCTCGCCGATGCCGCCGCCGAGCACGGCGTTGCTGATCATCCGTCGGCCGGGGCCCACCTGCCACAGCAGCGCGTGCAGCCGCTCACCATGCTCCACGCGGGGCAGCAACCGCACCGCGTGCAGTGCGGTGTCGGCGGATGGGGGGTGGACGGCGGTCACCGGTCAGCGCTCCTTGCGGTGGGGACCGGCCGATCGTATGCGGGCCCTGTGCGGGTGCGTGCGCGTGGGCCCCGAAGTACCGCCTCAGCTCAGCCGTCGAGCCCCCGCCGAAGGCACCGCCGGGAACACCCGTGGGGCCGTGAAGCCCGCGGCGGTGAACGCCTCTTCGATCGCCTTGGTGATCGTGTCCGTGTCGGACGCCTCCACCAGCACGATGGCCGAGCCGCCGAACCCTCCGCCCGTCATCCGGGCGCCGAGCGCGCCGGACGCGTTCGCCGTGTCGACCACCAGGTCCAACTCCGGGCAGGAGATGCGCAGGTCGTCCCGCAGGGAGACATGCCCCTCCGTCAGCACGGACCCGATGGCCCGGACCTCGCCCGCGTCCAACAGAGTGATGACCCGCTGGACGCGATGGTCGTCGGAGACGACGTGCCGCACATAGCGGCGCACCCGCTCGTCGGACAGGCGGGCGAGCGCACCGTCAAGGTCCTCGTACGCCACGTCCCTCAGGTGGGAGACGCCGATCTGTCGTGCACCGTCCTCGCAGCCTTCGCGCCGCTCGGCGTAGGCGCCGTCGCCCAGCGCGTGCTTCACCCGGGTGTCGACCACCAGGAGCGCCAGGCCCTGGGAGGCCAGGTCGAAGGGGATCTGACGGATCGACAGATCACGGCAGTCCAGGTGCAGGGCGTTGCCTTCGACGCAGCACGCCGACGCCGTCTGGTCCATGACGCCGCACGGCACACCCACGAAGTCGTTCTCCGCGCGCTGGGCGAGCCGCGCCAGCTCGGGGCGGGTGAGGCCGAGGTCGTACAGGTCGTTCAGGGCGAGGGCGGTGACCACTTCCAGGGCCGCCGACGACGACAGGCCCGCACCCGTCGGCACCGTCGAGGACAGGTGGAGGTCCGCGCCGGTGATCGCGTGCCCGGCCTGGCACAGCGCCCAGACGACGCCCGCCGGGTACGCGGCCCAGCTGGTGTCGGTCAGCGGGCTCAGTTCGTCGACGCGCAGTTCGACGACCGGGCCCTCGATGTCCGCCGAGTGCAGGCGCAGCACGCCGTCGGTGCGGCGCGAGAGGGCCGCGACCGCGGTGTGCGGCAGGGCGAGCGGCATCACGAACCCCTCGTTGAAGTCCGTGTACTCGCCGATCAGGTTGACCCGGCCCGGTGCCGCCCAGACGCCCTCGGGAGCCGCCCCGTACAGCCGGGTGAAGCCTTCGCGGACCTGCTGTGCCCCCATCTACCGCTCCCCTGCGATGTGTTGTGCGAACTGCCAGGCGTCCGCGACGATCCCGGCGAGGTCCGCGCGGGACGGGTTCCAGCCGAGCCGCTCGCGGGCCGTGGCCGCGGAGGCGACCAGGATCGCCGGGTCGCCTCCGCGGCGCGGGGCGACGACCTCCGGGATCGGGTGCCCGGTGACCTGCCGAACGGTCCCGATGACCTCGCGCACGGAGAAGCCGTTGCCGTTGCCGAGGTTGCAGATCAGGTGCTCGCCGGGCCGGGCGGCGTCCAGCGCCAGCAGGTGTGCCTCGGCCAGGTCCGCGACGTGGATGTAGTCGCGGACGCAGGTGCCGTCCGGTGTCGGATAGTCGTCGCCGAAGACCGAGATCGCCTCCCGTCGGCCCTGCGCGACCTGGAGCACGAGCGGGATGAGGTGGGACTCGGGGTCGTGCCGCTCACCACAACTGCCGTACGCACCCGCCACGTTGAAGTAGCGCAGCGAGACCGCGGCCAGTCCGTGCGCGGTCGCCTCGCCGGTGATCATGTGGTCGACGGCGAGCTTGGAGGCGCCGTACGGGGACGTCGGCGCGGTCGGGTCCGTCTCGGTGATCGGAGTGTTGACCGGCTCGCCGTAGGTCGCCGCGGTCGAGGAGAAGACGAGCCGTCGCACACCTGTCTCGCGCATCGCGGCCATCAGCGCCATCGTGCCGCCGACGTTGTTCGCCCAGTACTTCTCGGGCTTCACGACCGACTCGCCGACCTGTGAGAACGCGGCGAAGTGCAGGACCGCGGCGAACGAGGGGTCCAGCCACTTGGCGGCGTCGCGGATGTCACCCTCGATGAAGGAAGCGCCCGCGGGCACGCCCTCACGGAAGCCGGTGGAGAGGTTGTCGAGGACGACGACCTCGTGGCCCGCCTCCAGCAGGTGCTGCGCGACCACGCTGCCGACGTAGCCGGCGCCGCCGGTGACCAGGTACTTCCCACTCATGAACTCGCTACCTCCCGCAGTCGCCGAGCCGCGGCTTCCGGCGGCACGTCGTTGATGAACACGTTCATGCCGGACTCGGAACCCGCGAGGAACTTCAGCTTGCCGGAAGTACGGCGGATGGTGAAAAGCTCGAGGTGCAGCGCGAAGTCGTCGCGGCCCACGCCTTCGAACTCCGTGAGCGGGCCGAAAGGCGCCTGATGCCAGGCGGCGATGTACGGCGTCGGAGGCTCGCCCTCGCCGAATATCCGGTCGAAGCGCCTCAGGAGTTCCAGATAGACCTTGGGGAACTCGGCGCGGGCCGCGTCATCGAGGGCGAGCAGGTCGGGGACGCGTCGACGGGGGTAGAGGTGGACCTCGTAGGGCCAGTGCGCGGCGTACGGCACGAAGGCCACCCAGTGGTCACTCTCCAGGACGACCCGCTCGTCGGCGAGTTCGCGCTCCAGGACCGCGTCGAAGAGGTTCTCCCCGCCGGTCGCGCCCTTGTGGGCGGCGAGCGAGCGGAGCATCAGGGCGGTTCGCGGGGTGGTGAAGGGGTACGCGTAGATCTGGCCGTGGGGGTGGCCGAGGGTCACGCCGATCTCCTGGCCGCGGTTCTCGAAGCAGAAGACCTGCTCGACGGAGGGCAGGTGGGACAGCTCCGCGGTCCGGTCGGTCCAGGCGTCCAGGACGAGGCTCGCCTGTTCCTCGGTCAGGTCGGCGAAGGAGGCGCTGTGGTCGGAGGTGAAGCACACCACCTCGCAGCGGCCCGAGTCGCCGGCCAGTGAAGGGAAGCGGTTCTCGAAGACCACCGCGTCGTACGAGGAGTCCGGGATCTCGCTCAGCCGCTCGCCCTGGGAAGGACACAGGGGGCACTCGTCGGCCGGTGGGAGATAGGTGCGGCCCTGGCGGTGCGAGGCGACGGCGACCCGGTCGCCGAGCAGCGCGTCGTGGCGGATCTCGGAGGTCGTGACGGTGCGTTCCAGCGGCCTGCGGTCGACCGCGTCGCGCACGGAGTCGTCGCGCAGGTCGTAGTAGATGAGCTCACGACCGTCGGCCAGTCGGGTCGAGGTCTTTTTCACGACAACTCACCTTTCTCCTGCGGCGCGGGCCAATAAACCGCTTCAGTCTTCAAACATAACCCAACACACCAAAACACAACAGACCACAAACGTCAACATCACAATCGAACAAAGATCACTTTGGAAAGTGTTTAAATATCGAACACGGACGCGTAGGTTCCACCCCGAACGGTTCACGCAACGAAGCGAGTACTCATGCAGACCCCCACATATCTGGCATCCGGGCTACGGTTGCCGACCAACGGCCTCGATTACGCGATCCTCGGGATCTACTTCGTCGTCGTCCTCGGCATCGGTTTCGCCGCCCGCCGCTCCGTGAAGACCAGCCTCGACTTCTTCCTCTCCGGGCGCTCGCTGCCCGCGTGGATCACCGGTCTGGCGTTCATCTCGGCCAACCTGGCCGCCACCGAGATCCTCGGCATGGCCGCCAACAGCGCCCAGTACGGTGCCTACACCGTGCACTGGTACTGGATCGGCGCGATCCCGGCCATGGTCTTCCTCGGCCTGGTGATGATGCCGTTCTACTACGGCTCCAAGGTCCGCTCGGTCCCGGAGTTCCTGCTGCTCCGCTTCGACAGGTCGGCACACCTGCTGAGTTCGATCCTGTTCGCCTTTGCCGCGATCCTGGTCGCCGGCGTGAACCTCTACGCCCTCGCGATCGTCGTCGAGGCGCTGCTGGGCTGGCCGCAGTGGGTGGCGATCGTGGTCGCCGGCTTCTTCGTCCTCGCCTACATCACCCTCGGCGGTCTGTCGTCCGCGATCTACAACGAGGTGCTGCAGTTCTTCGTGATCCTTGCGGCCCTCATCCCGATCACCGTGCTCAGCCTGAAGAAGGTCGGTGGCTGGGACGGTCTGACCGACTCCCTCACCAAGGCCCACGGTGACAACTTCGTCAGCGCATGGGGCGGCACCGGCATCGGCAGCGCCAACCCGCTGGGCGCCAACTGGCTGACGATCGTCCTCGGCCTCGGCTTCGTGCTGTCCTTCGGCTACTGGACGACCAACTTCGCCGAGGTGCAGCGCGCCCTGTCCGCGAAGAACCTCTCCGCCGCCAAGCGCACCCCGCTGATCGCCGCCTTCCCCAAGATCTTCATCGTCTTCCTGGTGATGATCCCGGGCCTGGCCGCCGCCGTCCTGGTCCCGAAGATCGGCACCTCCGCCTCGGGCCTGCAGTACAACGACGCGATCCCGTACCTGATGCAGGAACTGCTGCCCAACGGTGTGCTCGGCATCGCGGTGACCGGTCTGCTCGCCGCGTTCATGGCCGGTATGGCGGCCAACATCTCGTCCTTCAACACGGTGTTCACCACGGACATCTGGGCGAAGTACGTGGCCAAGGACCGCGAGGACACCTACTACGTGCGCTTCGGCCGCCTCATCACGGCGATCGGTGTGCTCGCGTCGATGGGCACCGCGTTCCTGGCGTCGTCCTTCTCGAACATCATGAGCTACCTGCAGACGCTCTTCTCGTTCTTCAACGTCCCGATGTTCGTGGTCTTCATCATCGGCATGTTCTGGAAGCGCGCGTCCATGAAGTCCGGCTTCTGGGGCCTGCTCGCCGGTACCACCGCGGCGATGGTGAACTACTTCGTGATCTACAAGCAGGGGATCATCGACATCCCCACCGACCAGGGCGCCAACTTCGTCTCGGCGATCGCCGGTTTCGTCGCCGGTGCGGTGGTCATGGTCGCCGTCTCGCTGTTCACCAAGCCCAAGCCGGCGGAGGAACTCCAGGGTCTGGTCTACGGCACCCGCTCCCCCGGCATGGCCGAACCGCCGGCCGCCGGCGACGACGCCTGGTACCGCAAGCCGGCCCTGCTCGGCTGGGGCGCGGTCGTTCTGGCCGCCGCCTGCTACATCCCGTTCTCACTCTGACCTGGGAGGATCGAGAGACCATGTCCGAGTACTCCGAGCACGAGATCCAGCGCGAAGTCACCGAGCTGGAGACCAAGTCCGCGACCGCCGCCCGACTCTTCGACATCCGCCGCATCATCGGCGGCCTGTTCGTGGTCTACGGCGTCATCATGACGATCGCGGGCCTCACGGCCTCCGACGCCGCGATCGACAAGGCGGTGGGCGTCAACATCAACCTGTGGACCGGCCTGGGCATGCTGCTGCTCGGCCTGTTCTTCCTGGTCTGGCTGAAACTGCGCCCGACGGCACCGCCGACCCCGGACGAGCTGCCGGACGAGGAGCCGACGCGGTGACAGCCGAGCTGTAGCCGGGCCACTCGGCCCGGGAAGTGGGCCCTACGGGCGTGAGCCCCGTAGCCCCTGCGGTGACGCCACCGTAGGGGATGCGGGGCTCAGTGCTGTTCCGGCGCCGCGCCCTTCCACGAACCCTCGGGCACCCGGCCACCCGCCGGTGGTGTCGCGTGGGTCAGCGGGCCCGCCCGGTCCAGCAGGCCCGTGCGGGCCGCGAGCGCCGCCGCCTCCAGGCGGGAGCCCACGCCCAGCTTCATCAGGACCCGCTGGACGTGGGTGCGGGCCGTCGACGGGGCGATGCCCATGCCGGCCGCGATCAGCCGCGTGTCCTCGCCGTCCGCGACCCGCAACAGGACCTCCACCTCGCGCGGGGTGAGCGCCTCCAGCAACCGCTGGCCCTCGTCGTCCGGTTGCGCGGCCGGGTTCAGCAGTTCGCCGAACGCGCCCTGCAACAGTTGCGGCGCCACGGCCGCCTCACCCGCCCGCGCCTTCATGATCGCCCGCTCGACGCCCTCGATGCGCTCGTCGTGGCGTACGTAGCCCGAGGAGCCGGCGGCGAACGCGGCCGCGATCCCGCGCGGGTTCGGCACCGGTCCCAGGACCAGCACCGCGACCTGCGGACGCTCCCGCTTGATCCGCACCACCGGATCCAAGGCCCCGGGCTCGGCGGGTGCCGCCGTCCCCAGCAGGCACACCTCGGGCGCCCTGGCGATCACCAGTTCCGCCGCGCCCGCGGCGGGTGCCGCCGCGGCGAGCACCCGGTGCCCTCGCAGCTTCAGCGCCGAGGCCAGCGCCTCGGCGAGCAGTCGGTGGTCGTCGACCACCATGAGCCGCACTCCCATCGAGCAACCCCCCAGTCCCCCATGGATGCCCACTGGTCCGCACGGACAGTCGCCCCGGCGCACCTCCCGCCCTTCATCCTCCCGGAAGCTACACGCTCGTTCGGCGTCGCGCTGCCCCAACGGTGAGAAGTGGCTCGGATTGCCGAAACCCGCCCGTCGCGCCCGACGAGGCAACGCGAAAGGCCTCGCCCCCAACAGGAGCGAGGCCGTCGCCGTGCGCGCTACGCGCTACTTCGCGCCGAAGGCGAGCGCCGTGTACGACTTGTCGGTCGCCGAGTACGGCTTGCTGACCAACTGCTGACCGAAGAACAGCCGCCCGTCGGCGTAGAGCAGTTCCGCGCTGTCCGGGACCATGGAGCTGATCGCCCTCTGCACCGGCTCGGAGGCCGGGGTCTCCAGCAGCTTGGTCTGCTTCAGCGTCTTGCCGTCGATCGAGACGACCTGGGACCCCTTGTCGTACGGGCCGTCCTTGTACGCCAGGACGTTCGGGCCGTCCATGCGGATCGGGGAGATCTTGTACCCGTCGCCCGCGTCGATCCGGTCACCGGTGGTCTGCCCGGTGCCCAGCGAGAACGAGATGATCTCGTTGCTCCGGCTTGCCGAGCTGTAATCCTCCTTGGTCGGGACGTACAGCTTGTCGTTGCCGACCGTGATCCCGTGGCATTCGTGGACCTTGTTGACGGCGCAGTCGTGCTCGTACTTGCCGTCCGCCAGCGTGATCTTCGCGCGCAGCTTGCCGTTGTCGTCCAGTGAGAAGACGTCCGTGACGCCGGAGGCGGTGATCTCTCCCGAGTCCACACCGAAGACGACCGGCTTGGTGGAGATCACCTTGGCGTTGTCGATGCCCGGGGGGATCTTGTAGCTCCACTTGTCCTTGCCCGTTTTCGGGTCGAGGAGCTGTACCTCGTACGACTCGTTGCCGTAGTCGCCGCACTTGCGCACCGCGACGAGCTGCTCGCCACCCGCGTAGCCGACGTCCTGGCAGGAGCCGATCTTGGGCTGCCACAGGACCTTGCCGGTGGTGAGGTCGAGGGCGGCGCCGCCGTAGGAGCCGCCGCCGACCGCGACCGTGCTGCCGCTGATCGTGACCTCCCGGAAGGGGATCGGGCTGTCATTGCTGGTGACCGACTTGGTCCACAGCTTCTTGCCGGTACCGACCTCGAAAGCGGTGATGTCACTGCACGGCTTGCGGTCGTGCGGGCCCGACCGCTTGCCCGCCTCGGACACCACCGCGGCGACGCCGGAGGAGGTGACCTCGACCGAGCCCGCGCAGGTCTGACCGTTCAGCGGCAGCGTCCACTTGGTCGAGCCGGTGTCCGCTTCGTAACCGACGATCTTGTTGATGTCGGCCTTGGCGTAGACGGAGCCGCTGACCCAGGAGCCCACGACGCTGTCGATCCGGCTGTCCTTGATGTTGGGCGCGGAGAGCTGGAAGAGGACCTTGGCGCTGGTGTTGGCCGGCACCTTCTCCTTGGCCGCGCCGCCGGACCCGCCGGTGCCGCCGGTGCCGCCCTTGCCGTTCTCGCCGCCGCTGCCACCGCTGCCACCGCTCGTTTCGGACGCGGAGTTCTTGCCCTTGTCGCCGTCGGAGGAGCTGTACCAGACTCCGGCACCGACGATCAGCGCGATGGCCGCGACAGCCGCCACGATGATCCACACCTGGGCGCCAGGTCCCTTGCGGCCGCCGCTCTGGGTGGCCTGCGGCTGCATCGGGACGGTCTGCGCCTGCGGGTAGCCGTAACCGGGCTGCTGTGGATAGCCGGGCGGCGTCTGGGGCTGCCCGTACGGTTGCTGCGGCAGGGTCTGCGGCTGCGGGTAGCCGTACCCCGGGCCCTGTGCGGGCGGCGGGGGTGCCTGAGGCGGCGTCTGCGGCGGCGGGGGTGGCGTCTGGGGGGCGCCGAAACCGCCCGACGGCGGACTCTGCGGAGCTCCGAAACCACCCGACGGCGGGTCCTGCGGAGCTCCGAAGCCCTTGGGCGGCTGGTCCTGGGGGGCGCCGAAGCCACCCGACGGCGGCTGGTTCGGGGGTGGAGGCGGCTGACTCATGACGTGGGTACCTCGGAGGACGGAGGGGTGGCGGGCGGGGACGGGAGGGTCAGGAGCCGGATCACTTGCCGTAGGCCATCATCAGCTTCTCCTTCGCCTCCGTGCCGCCCGTCAGCCGGGTCGTGGAGATGTAGAAGCGCCCGTCCACGTAGTCGATCGTCTTGGAGAAGAAGCTGTTCTCGACCGAGGAGGCGCTCGACGGGTTCCGCAGCAGCCTGGTCGTGCTGTGGCTGCTGCCGGTCGTCGCGACGGAGACGACCTGGCCACCGGAGTCGTACGACGGCTCGACGTACCCGATCAGGTTGCTGCCCTCCAGCTTCAACGGGAGCATCGACTTGTCCCCGGGGGACTTCACCCGCCACCTCTCCTTGCCGGTGTTCAGGCTGATCGCGACGACCTCGTTGGGGCCTGTCTTCGCCTCCGTCGGCAGGTAGAGGGTGCTCGCGTCCACCACGACACCGATGCAGTCCTGGAGGTTGCGGTCGAAGATGGACCAGCCGCACTCAGGCGCGAAGGCCTCGTTCACGTGGAGTTGGGAGCGCAGCGAGCCGTCGTTCCCGTACGTGACGACGTTCCACGACTTCTTTTTCTCGTTGGTGACGTAGAGGACGATGGGGTCGACGGAGTAGGCGCGCTTGACCGTCCAGCCCTTGTGGATCGGCTTCGTCCACTTGGCCTTGCCGGTCGCGGGGTCGAGTAGCTGAAGCTCGTCGTGCTCGTTGGGGGTGCTCGCCCCGCAGGAGGCGACGGATATGAGCTGGGTACCGCCCGCGAACGCGCTCGGGAAGCAGGACGTGCCGTACTTTCGCTTGTCCCACAGCTTCTTGCCGGTGTCGACGTCGTAGGCGGTACCGGACTGCGAGCGCGCGACCACCAGGGTCTTGCCGGTGATGGTGAGGCCGAGGTTGAGCGTGAAGTCGAACAGGGAACCCTCGGCGACCTGCGTGCTCCAGCCCTTCTTACCGGTGTTGAGGTCGATCTGCTGGAGCTGGTTGCACTTGGCGTTGTCGCTGACGCCGCTCATGTAGGCGATGAAGACCTTGTTGTCGGCGGTCTTCTGCTGCGAGACGGCACAGATCTTCTGCGGGAAGGTGATCGGGTCCCAGGTGGGGTTGCCGCCGTCGACGTTGTAGGCGACGACCTGCTTGAAGGCGGCCTTCACCGCCGCCTTGTCGGTGATCCACATACCGGGGGCGTCGGCGCCCCTGCTGGGCACTTCGGGTGCCTCCTTGTACCAGAGGACCTTGCTTTCGCCTTCCTGGCGGCCCGCGTTGAGGTCCTCGTGATCGTCACCGCCGTCGCCGCTGCCGTCGCCCGGGTTGACGGGGGCGGAGGCCGTGGCGGAGGGCTTGGTGTCGTGGCTCTTGTCGGCGATGGGCTTCTTGTCCCCACCGCCGTCTCCACTGAGGGCGTACACCGTGCCGCCTATGACGAGCAGCGCGGCCGCGGCGGCGACAGCCGCCAGCACGGGCTTCTTCTTGAAGGGGTTCTTGGAGCCGCCGCCGGGAGGCGGGGTGGGTGCGCCGGGGAACTGGGGCGGCTGCTGCGGATAGCCGTAACCGGGCTGGGGCGCGGCGTAGGGTCCGGGCTGCTGGCCGTACGGGCCGGGTTGGGGCGCGGCGTACGGTCCGGGCTGCTGGCCGTACGGGCCCGGCTGCGCGTACGGGCCCGGCTGCTGCTGGGGCTGACCGGGCACCGGCTGCGGTGGGGCGGGGGGCTGGGCGGGCGGCGGGGGTGTGGCCTGCCGCGGGTCCTGAGGAGCACCGAAACCACTTTGCGGCGGATTCTGCGGTGCTCCGAAACCACCCTGCGGTGGCTGGTTCGGCGGCTGAGTCATCAGCGCGTTCCCCCTCTTCAACTGATGTGTCGCCACGCCCGTGGTGCTCTTGTTTCCGCCACGCCGGTGGTGCTCAAGTTCTTCTCAGACGGCCCTTTCTATCACTGTGCCCACCTCGAACAAGGGGCCGGTCCTGCCCCTGTTCCCAAGGGAGAACCGGCCCGTGATGCCGTTGTTACTCGCCTTCACACCCCTTCACGCCCCTTCACGCGCCATTCACGCCGGGGCCGCGTGTGGGACGCCTCGAATATCTAGGCGTCGTCGGCGAGTTCCAGCCAGCGCAGCTCCAATTCCTCGCGCTCGCCGATGAGTTCACGCAGCTCGCCGTCCAGCTTGGCCACCTTTTCGAAGTCCGTGGCGTTCTCGGCGATTTGCTCGTGGAGTTTGGCCTCTCGCGCGGAGACCTTGTCCAACTGTCGCTCGATCCGCTGGAGTTCCTTCTTGGCGGCACGGGCGTCGGCGGCGGAGACGGTCGACTTGTCCGCCACGGGTACGGGGGCGGCTGCCGCGGCGGCGGCCTCCTCCATCCGGTGGCGCCGTTCCAGATACTCATCGATGCCGCGCGGCAGCATCCGCAGCGTGGCGTCGCCGAGCAGGGCGTACACCCGGTCCGTGGTCCGCTCGACGAAGAACCGGTCGTGGGAGATCACGATCATCGAGCCGGGCCAGCCGTCGAGGACGTCCTCCAGTTGCGTGAGGGTCTCGATGTCGAGGTCGTTGGTGGGCTCGTCGAGGAAGAGGACGTTGGGCTCGTCCATGAGCAGGCGCAGGAGCTGCAGCCGACGACGCTCACCACCGGACAGGTCCCCCACCGGCGTCCACTGCTTCTCCTTGGTGAAACCGAAGGTCTCGCAGAGCTGCCCGGCGGTCATCTCGCGGCCCTTGCCGAGGTCGACGCGTTCACGCACCCGCTGCACGGCCTCGAGGACGCGCCAGGTGGGGTCGAGTTCGGCGACCTCCTGCGACAGATAGGCGAGCTTGACGGTCTTGCCGGTGACGATCCGGCCGCCGACGGGCTGCTGTTCCCCCTCGCTGCGTGCGGCGTCGGCCATGGCCCGCAGCAGGGAGGTCTTGCCGGCGCCGTTCACGCCGACGAGGCCGATCCGGTCACCGGGGCCGAGATGCCAGGTGACGTGCTTCAGGAGCACCTTGGGCCCGGCCTGGACGGTGACGTTCTCGAGGTCGAAGACGGTCTTGCCGAGCCGCGAGGAGGCGAACCGCATCAGCTCGCTGCTGTCCCGGGGCGGCGGCACGTCCTTGATCAGTTCGTTGGCGGCCTCGACGCGGAAGCGGGGCTTGGAGGTACGCGCGGGCGCGCCGCGCCGCAGCCAGGCCAGCTCCTTCCTGACCAGGTTCTGCCGCTTGGTCTCCTCGGAGGCGGCGATGCGCTCGCGCTCCGCGCGGGCGAAGACGTAGTCGGAGTAACCACCCTCGTACTCGTGGACCGTGCCGCGCTGCACGTCCCACATCCGGGTGCACACCTGGTCGAGGAACCACCGGTCGTGGGTGACGCACACGAGCGCGGAGCGGCGCTCGCGCAGATGCTGCGCGAGCCAGGCGATGCCCTCGACGTCGAGGTGGTTGGTGGGCTCGTCGAGCACGACCATGTCCTGCTCGGCGATGAGCAGCTTGGCGAGCGCGACACGGCGGCGCTCACCGCCGGAGAGGGGACCGATGACGGTGTCGAGCCCCTTCGGGAAACCGGGCAGGTCCAGCCCGCCGAACAGCCCGGTGAGCACGTCACGGATCTTGGCGTTGCCCGCCCACTCGTGGTCGGCCATGTCCCGGATGACCTCGTGCCGGACGGTGGCGGCCGGGTCGAGGGAGTCGTGCTGGGTGAGCACGCCGAGGCGCAGCCCGCCGGAGTGGGTGACGCGGCCGGAGTCGGCCTCCTCCAGCTTGGCGAGCATCCGGATCAGGGTGGTCTTGCCGTCGCCGTTGCGCCCGACGACCCCGATGCGGTCCCCTTCGGACACACCGAGCGAGACGCCGTCGAGCAGGGCACGCGTGCCGTACACCTTGCTCACGTTCTCGACATTGACCAGGTTGACGGCCATTTCACTCCTGCCCCGGGGGATCGATCAGCCTTCAAGCGTAGGCCCTCCGGGGGAGCGGGCGGGGCGTGTGGGGGGCGTCACTCTTTGTGGTGACGTGATCGTCGATCGACGGCTACGGTGGGAAGGCAGGCTCCAGGATCCCGTCCATGGGAGAAACCATGACCGCCGAGCCCACCGAGCAGTCTCACTGGCCGATGCCGCCGTTGGACGGCTACACCGTGGACGACCTGTTCACGCTGCCGGATCTCCCCCCGCACACAGAGTTGATCGACGGGAGTCTGGTCTTCGTGAGTCCGCAGCGGAACTTCCACGCCGATGTGATCGACCTGCTGGTTCTGGGCCTGCGTCGCACGCTTCCTCGATCACTGCGGGTCAAGCGGGAGATGTCCGTTGTCCTGGACCCGCGCAACGGTCCCGAGCCCGATATTTCGGTCGTCCATGCCGAAGCGGTCACGGGGCCCGATCAGACGTACTACTCCGCGCCGGACGTGCTGCTGGCGATCGAGGTGGTCTCACCCGATTCCGAGGCCCGTGACCACGACACGAAGCCCCGCAAGTACGCCCAGGCCGGCATCCCGCACTTCTGGCTCGTCGAGAGGCTGGGCGGGAACGCCCGGCCCACCGTGCACACCTACGTACTCGACCCGCACACGAAGGCGTACGTCTCCGCCGGGGTGTACCACGACCACCTCAAGGTGGACATGCCGTACGACATCGACATCGACCTGACCGCCATCGACGAACTCTGACGAGAGGCCTTGAGCCCCGTCGGTCAGAGCACCGTCGCCCCCGGCGCCGGGGACACCGCCACCCGCGCCGATCGGCACGTCCCCGATGCCACCAGTGCCTGCGCGATCCGCTCCGCCGCCTCGGCGTCCTGCGCCAGGAACGCCGTCGTGGGCCCCGACCCGGACACCAGTCCCGTCAGTGCCCCGGCCGCACGCCCCTCGGCCAGGGTCCGCGCCAGTTCCGGGAACAGCGACAGCGCGGCCGGCTGGAGGTCGTTGGAGACCGCCGCCGCGAGCGCCACGGCATCGCCCTTCGCCAGCGCGTCGAGCACGTCCTGCGAGACAACGGGCTCGGGTACCCGTACGCCTTCGGTCAGCCGGTCGAACTCCCGGAACACCGCGGGGGTCGACAGCCCCCGCCCGGCCGTGGCGAACACCCAGTGGAAGGTTCCGCCGACCTCCAGCGCCGTGAGCTTCTCGCCCCGCCCGGTACCCAGAGCCGCCCCGCCCACCAGGCTGAACGGGACATCGCTGCCCAACTCGGCGCAGATGTCGAGGAGTTCCTCACGAGAGGCGTTCGTGCCCCACAGCGCGTCGCAGGCCACCAGTGCGCCCGCGCCGTCCGCACTGCCGCCCGCCATGCCACCGGCGACCGGGATGTCCTTGGTGATGTGAAGGTGCACGGCGGGGCTGCGGCCGTGACGTTCGGCGAGCGCGAGGGCGGCACGGGCGGCCAGGTTCGTACGGTCCAGGGGGACCTGGCCGGCGTCCGGGCCCGAGCAGGTCACGCGCAGTTCGTCGGCCTCGGTGACGGTGACCTCGTCGTACAGGCCCACGGCGAGGAAGACGTTGGCGAGGTCATGGAAGCCGTCGGGACGGGCGGCGCCCACCGCGAGCTGGACATTGACCTTGGCCGGGACGCGGACGGTGACGCTCACTGGTTTCCGGGCTCCTCTGTCGTGGATGCGGAGGCCGTCCTCTGCCGTGCCGCGGCTTCCGCGATACGCGCGAACTCCTCCACAGTCAGCGATTCACCGCGCGCCTGCGGCGAGACACCGGCGGCGACGAGCGCCGCCTCGGCCGCCGCCGCCGATCCGGCCCAGCCGGCGAGCGCGGCCCGCAGGGTCTTGCGTCGCTGGGCGAAGGCCGCGTCGATGACGGCGAAGACCTCGCGCTTGGTGGCCGTGGTCCTGACCGGCTCGGTCCGGCGGACCAGCGACACCAGCCCGCTGTCCACGTTCGGCGCCGGCCAGAAGACATTGCGGCCGATGGCTCCGGCCCGCTTGACCTGGGCGTACCAGTTCGCCTTGACGGACGGCACGCCGTAGACCTTGGACCCGGGGGTGGCCGCGAGGCGGTCGGCGACCTCCGACTGCACCATGACGAGGGTGCGTTCGATACTCGGGAAGGTGTCGAGCATATGGAGCAGGACGGGCACGGCGACGTTGTACGGCAGGTTCGCCACCAGCGCGGTGGGAGCGGGTCCCGGCAGCTCCGCGACGTGCAGGGCGTCGGAGTGCACCAGCGCGAACCGGTCGGCCCGCTCGGGCATGCGGGCGGCGATGGTCGTGGGCAGTGCCGCCGCGAGGACGTCGTCGATCTCGACGGCCGTGACCCGGTCGGCGACCTCCAGCAGCGCCAGCGTCAGCGAGCCGAGCCCGGGACCCACCTCCACCACGGTGTCGTCGGGCCGCACATCGGCGGTACGCACGATGCGCCGCACGGTGTTGGCGTCGATGACGAAGTTCTGGCCGCGCTGCTTGGTGGGGCGTACGCCGAGGGCTGCCGCCAGCTCACGGATGTCGGCGGGGCCCAGGAGGGCGTCAGGGGTGGGGCTGCTCACGGACCAAGGGTACGGGGCCGCGAAGGGGCGCGAGCCGCACGTCCCCGCTCAGCCGCGCAGCCGCCGCCCGCAGTGCGGCCAGGGGCTGGTCCCGTGGCGGACGTACAGCTTCTTCGCCCGGTACGTCTGCTCCTGGACCGAGGCGTCCTGAGGGCGGCCCGTGCCGCCGATGCTGCGCCAGGTGCGGCGGTCGAACTGATAGAGGCCGCCGTAGGTGCCGGACCGGTCCACCGCGTCCGGCCGGCCACCGGACTCGCAGGCCGCGAGTTTGCGCCAGTTCAGGTCCTCCGCGCCCGCCACGGTGGCCGCGCGCGCTTTGGTGCCCACCCGCACCATCTGGGGCATGGGCTCCAGCACGACCTCGGAGTCGGTGTGCGTCGGTCTTTCCCGGATCCCGTTGACGGAGCGCAGGACGTACGTCACCCGGCGCGTGCCCGGTTGCCCGGCGCGTGCCACCACCTCCGTGCCCTTGAGCAGCGTCGGATCGTCCCTGCGTCGCACCTCGAAGGGGATGGCCTCCTCGCGGATCTCCTTCCAGCCGGACACCCGCAGCACGGTCACCGTCTGCCCGTCGCGCGGGAAGCTCTCCGCCGCCACGGACGTCGTGTCCTGTCCGCGCAGGACGACCCCGGCCTGCTCGACGGCCTCGCGGACGGTCGACGCGTTCGTCTGGATCGTACGTACCTGCCCGTCCGCCACGACCGTCACCGTGCGCTCGCTGCGCACGTCCAGGGCCAGGCCCTCCCGGCCGATCGGCAGGGAGCGCGAGGTCGAGACGTACGCGCCCTGCGCGCGCATCCCGAGCTGCTGAAGCGCGCCGTCCACCGTGGTGGCCGTGGTCCACACCTGACGCGGGCGGCCGTCGATGGTGAGGCGCAGGGGGCGCCCGTAGCGCACGGCCACCTCGTCGCCGCTGGCGAGCCGCGCCCGTCGCCCAGGGGCGACGACATCGTGCCTCCCCACCTTCACGCCCTCCTCGGCGAGCAGCTCGCCCACATCGTCGGCGAAGGTGTGCAGTATGCGCGGCCTGCCGTCCACGGTCAGCTCGACCGCCTTGTCCTGGGCGACGAACGCGGTGGTGCCACCGGCGAGGAAGGCGACGACCAGCGCCTGTGGAAGCAGACGTCGCACTGGGTCGGGGCACACGCCCCCGCCCCTCCCGCGCCGCGCGGCGTGCCGGGCCTGGGCGCGTCCTGTGGTGCGCGGGGTGGCGTTCGCGGGCCGGGACGGCGGTGGTGCTCCGGCCTCCGCGGCACGCGCCGCGCGCACCCGCGTCTCGTAGGCCGGCCGGTAGGTGTCCGAGGACGCCTGGCCATACGGCTCGCGGTCCTCGTACGGCGGAATCGGGCCGTAGGTCCCATACAGCAAGTTATGCCGATCGTTCACGACGACACGCTCCAGAGAGGGGTCCGAAACGGGGAGACCAGAACCTAACGGCTGGCCGTCACTCTCCAAAGCAACGCGGTGACTCGGTGTGGCGACACGGTCCGCGGTCTCGCGAGCGAGGTGCAGGGAGCGTCCGCGAGTGCTTATCGGTCAGTATGAGGAGCCGAAATTAGTAGTCGAAGGCGCGTGCCGTGTTCTCCTCGATGGCCGCCGCCAAGGCGTCCTCCCCGATCCCCCTCACCGCGGCCATGGCGCGAACCGTGACCGGAACGAGGTACGGCGCGTTGGGCCGTCCGCGGTAAGGCGCCGGCGTCAGGAACGGTGCGTCGGTCTCCACGAGGACCAGTTCGAGGGGGGCCACCGCGAGCGCGTCGCGCAGCGGCTGGGCGTTCTTGAACGTCACGTTGCCGGCGAACGACATGAAGTACCCGGCGCGTGCGCACACCTCGGCCATCGCCGCGTCGCCCGAGTAGCAGTGGAAGACGGTCCGCTCCGGCGCGCCCTCCTCCTTGAGGACGCGCAGCACGTCGGCGTGGGCGTCACGGTCGTGGATGACCAGGGTCTTGCCGTGCCGCTTGGCGATCTCGATGTGTGCGCGGAAGGACCGCTCCTGTGCGGCCTTGCCCTCGGGCCCGGTGCGGAAGTAGTCGAGACCGGTCTCGCCGACGCCCTTGACGTGGGGCAGGGCGGCGAGGCGGTCGATCTCGGCCAGTGCCGTCTCGAGCGCCGCGTCGCCGCCCGGCTCGCGCGCGCCCTGCCGCGACCAGCCTCCCCCAGGATCTCCGTGCACGATGCGCGGCGCCTCGTTCGGGTGCAGTGCCACCGCCGCGTGCACGGCCTCGTACGCGGCGGCGGTCTCGGCGGCCCAGCCCGAGCCGCGCACGTCACAGCCGACCTGTACGACCGTCGTCACGCCGACCGACGCTGCCTTGGTGAGGGCCTCCTCGACGGTGGAGGACTGCATGTCGAGGTGGGTGTGCGAGTCGGCGACGGGCACGCCGAGGGGCTCGGGAAGCGGCGGCGGCGCGTTTTTGTCGGACGCTTGGGAAGACATGCCCCGATCCTACGAAAGGCCGATCCCACGCATCTCCGTTCGAACGGCCGGCCGCCCTTCACCCCGCTTTGCGGTGGTGGAAGGGGTGGAGCAGGTGCGACAGATGCCAGTGGTGCTCCTGGTGCTCCCCCCGCAGACGGCTCTGGGCGGAGGACACCTGGCCGGGGCGCATGATGCGCACCACATGACTGTCGCAGTTCAGGCAGGTGGGGCGGCTCAGCGGCGACGGGACGACGCGTCCGGCCGCCACGTACATCACGAACTCGTTGCCGTCCCCGTCGAGATGGTGCTCGATGTCGTACGACTGCTCCCAGCCGTGCCCGCATCGCATGCAGGCGAAGGAATAGGACTCCTGGACGACAGCGGTCGCCGTACCTCGGTCGGTCTGCCCTGCGATCTCGGTCATGCCAGCTCCTTGGTTCCGCTGGACAAGAACCCCGGCGAAGCGGGGTTCCCAGGGACGGAAACGTCCCTTCAACCAGTGGACGCTTCCGCGGTCGCGAACGCATCAGACCTGTCGACTGTTGGAGTCATTTTGGTCAGCTCTTGTCAGAAGGCTTCCAGAGTGCGCCCTGAGCTTTGCTTTTCGCGTCACTCCTTTGCTAGTGCATGAGCGTCAACGGGCCGCGTTCTTCGCCGCCACGACCGCGTCGAACACGTCGCGTTTGGGAATCCCGGCCTCCGCGGCGACCGCCGCGATCGCTTCCTTACGGCGCTCGCCCGCCTCTTCCCTCACCCGCACCCGGCGCACCAGTTCGGCAGCGTCCAGTTCCTCGGCGGCCTTCTCACCGGCGCCCTCCACGACGACGGTGATCTCGCCCCGTACGCCCTCGGCGGCCCACAGCACCAGCTCGCCCAGCGGACCGCGCCTGACCTCCTCGTACGTCTTGGTCAGTTCACGGCAGACGGCGGCCCTGCGCTCGACGCCGAACGCCTCGGCCATGGCGGCGAGGGTGGCCTGAAGCCGGTGCGGGGCCTCGAAGTAGACGAGCGTGCGCCGGTCCTCGGCCACCTCACGCAGCCGGGACAGCCGCTCGCCCGCCTTGCGCGGCAGGAACCCCTCGAAGCAGAACCGGTCGACGGGCAGCCCGGACAGGGCGACCGCGGTGAGCACGGCGGACGGACCGGGCACGGCGGTGACCCGGATGTTCTCCTCCACGGCGGCGGCGACCAGCCGGTACCCGGGATCGGACACGGAGGGCATCCCCGCGTCGGTCACGAGCAGCACGCGCGCCCCGCCCATCAGGGCTTCGACCAGCTCCGGCGTCCGGGCGGACTCGTTGCCCTCGAAGTACGACACGACACGCCCGGTGGGCTGCACGCCCAGCGCCTGGGTGAGCCGGCGCAGCCTGCGTGTGTCCTCGGCGGCGATCACGTCGGCGGTGGCCAGCTCCTGCGCGAGCCTCGGCGGCGCGTCCTCGATGTCCCCGATGGGGGTGCCGGCGAGAACCAGGATTCCAGGCATGGCCCCGGTCGGGGTTGCGGTCGTGGTGGCGGGTGTCACTGTCACGTTTCCATCCTCGCAGGCGCCGTCCGCGGGACTCACTCAGTCGGGTTCCCTACGATGGCGCGGTGACCAGTACCGCGTCCTCCACGGACACCCGGCAGGGCCAGGCCACCGAAGACCAGCGGCCGTCGTGGCAGCAGCGGCTGCGCCATTTCGGCTATACGGCGCGCCCGGCGATCGACGTCCGCGACCGGCTGGTGCCACCGTTCAGCGAACCCAGCCCACGCCTTTGGGCGGCGATCGGGCTGCGCCGGGAGGTCGCCGACCGCCTCACGCGCTGGTCGGCGTGGGGCGGACCGCTGCTCGTGACGCTGATGGCCGGGCTGATGCGGTTCTGGAACCTGGGCAGCCCCAAAGCGGTGATATTCGACGAGACGTACTACGCCAAGGACGCCTGGGCACTCGTCCACAACGGGTACGAGTCGAACTGGGCGAAGGAAGCCAACGACCTGATCCTCCAGCACCACGGCCATGTGGCGATCCCGACGGACGCCGCGTACGTGGTGCACCCGCCGGTCGGCAAGTACGTCATCGGGCTGGGTGAGCTGATCTTCGGGTTCAACCCGTTCGGCTGGCGCTTCATGACGGCGCTGCTGGGCACGCTGTCGGTGCTGCTGCTGTGCCGTATCGGCCGCCGGCTGTTCCGCTCGACGTTCCTGGGCTGTCTGGCCGGTGCGCTGCTGGCGGTGGACGGGCTGCAGTTCGTGATGAGCCGCACCTCACTGCTCGACGGCGTGCTGGAGTTCTTCGTGCTCGCGGCCTTCGGCTGTCTGCTCGTCGACCGGGACCGGGCACGCGCCAGGCTGGCGGCGGCGCTCCCGGTGGACGCGGACGGCCGGGTACGCCCCGACGCGCACACCGCGGAGGCGACGCGCCTCGGATGGCGGCCCTGGCGCTGGCTGGCGGGCCTGATGCTCGGCCTCGCCATCGGCACCAAGTGGAACGGCCTCTACGTCCTGGCCGCCTTCTGTGTGATGACGGTCCTGTGGGACGTGGGCGCGCGCCGGGTCGCGGGCGCCCACCACCCCTACCTGACGGTCCTCAAGCGGGACACGGGGCTTGCGTTCCTCGCGACGGTCCCGGTCGCACTGGTCGTCTACCTCGCCTCCTGGACCGGCTGGATCCTCTCTCCCGCCAACGGCTCCGGCGGCTACTACCGCAACTGGGCGGCCACCGACGGCAAGGGCGGCTTCTGGTCCTTCCTGCCCGACTGGCTGCGCAGCCTGTGGCACTACGAGCACGAGGTCTACCAGTTCCACGTGGGCCTGTCGTCCCCGCACACGTACCAGTCGAACCCGTGGAGCTGGCTCGTGGCGGGCCGCCCCGTCTCGTACTTCTACGAGTCCCCGTCCCCCGGCCAGGCCGGCTGCCCCGCGGACGCGGGCGGCAAGTGCGCCCGTGAGGTGCTGGCGCTCGGCACGCCGCTGCTGTGGTGGGCGGCCTGCTTGGCGATCCTTTACGTGCTGTGGCGCTGGGCGTTCCGCCGCGACTGGCGGGCGGGGGCGATCGCCTGTGGCGTCGCGGCCGGCTATCTGCCCTGGTTCATGTACCAGGAGCGCACGATCTTCTACTTCTACGCGGTCGTCTTCGTCCCGTTCCTGTGCCTGGCGGTGGCGATGATGATCGGCGGCATCCTCGGCCCGCCCGGCTCGAACGAACGCCGCCGGGTCGTGGGAGCGGCGGGCGCGGGCGTCCTGGTCCTGCTGATCGCCTGGAACTTCATCTACTTCTGGCCGATCTACACGGGCCGGGCGATCCCGATCGAGTCGTGGCGGGCGCGGATGTGGCTGGATACCTGGGTCTAGCCGGGCAGGCACACCACGGGGGCAGCCTGGGCCCCCTGTTCGTCACCCGTTTTGCTCTGCCTTCCCGACCTGCGGCTAGTTTGTGTGAACTACAGGTAGGCACGCCCGTGGCGGCAGAGGTGCACGGGGGAAGGGAGGTCGGGAGAAGTGTCGCTGCGTGGAGGTGATCCAGCCGAGATCGGCGGCTATCCGCTCGAGGCGCGGCTCGGCTCGGGTGGCATGGGCACGGTCTTTCTGGCCCGTACGAGTTCGGGGCGACCTGTCGCGATCAAACTGATCCACCAGCAGTTCGCGGGGGACGACGAGTTCCGCATCCGTTTCCGGCAGGAGGTGGCGGCGGCGAGGCGGGTGAGCGGCGCGTTCACCGCCGCCGTGGTCGACGCTGACCCCGAGGCCGAGCAGCCATGGATGGCGACGACCTATATCGAGGGGTACACGCTCGCCCAGCACATCGCCACGAAGGGCCCGCTGAACGGAGCGGAGCTGAGGCGGCTCGCCATCGGACTGGCGGAGGCGCTGCGCGACATCCACCGGGTGGGGGTCGTCCACCGTGACCTGAAGCCCTCGAACGTCGTGCTCTCGCCCGAGGGACCGCGCGTCATCGACTTCGGCATTTCGCGCGCCGTGGACAACCAGACGCTGACGATGACAGGGCGGGTCATCGGTACGCCGCCCTTCATGTCCCCGGAGCAGTTGCAGGCGCCGCGTGGTGTGGGGCCGCGGTCCGACGTCTTCTCGCTGGCGACGCTGCTGGTGTACTCGGCGACGGGCCGCGGGCCCTTCGACGCGGACAGCCCGTACATGACGGCTTATCAGGTGGTGCATGAGGAGCCGTCGCTGGGCGCCGTGCCGGTGGCTTTGCGCGCGGTCGTCAAGTCGTGCCTGGACAAGGAGCCCGAGCGGCGCCCCTCTGCGGACGAACTCCTCGTGCTGCTGCGGGACCTGCCGGCCGACCTCGGTGGGACCGACGCGAACGGGGCCGGTGCGGGCTGCACCCGTGACGTGAATACCCAGCATCACTTCGCGATGCGGGCCACCCCGGCGCCGACTGCCCCGACCACCGCCCCGGCCGGTCCCGGTACAGGGAGCACTGGCACCCCCACCGGCCGCCGTCTGCGTCGCCGATGGCGTCCTGTGTTCGCGGCCGCGGTCGCGGTGGTGGCGATCGGCGGAGGAGTCGCCGCCCTGAAAGCGGGCAGCTCCGGGGGGAACAGCGGCGGCGACAAGGGCCACCGCGTTGCGGCGCCGGGTGCCACACTTCCGGACGGTTTCGAACCGTGGCGCAAGACCGTTCAGGGCGGTCGCGAGGACATCCCCGACGAGTTGCGTTGCGTCGCGCGCGGCGACGCGCTGTTCTGCGGGGGCGGCGGTGTTGTCGCGACCCGTATCAGGGCCGTGGACGGCTCGCGGGTGTGGACGGTGAAGAGCCCGGGCGTCCCTGTCCAGGGCATGCACCTGGTGGGCGCCACCGACGACACAGTGCTCGGTTACCGCTTCGCCGCCGAGGACGCCCCGCAGGACCCATCCAGCGAGGTGGTGGCCATCGACGCCGACAACGGCCGCGAGCTGTGGTCCGTGCCGTCCGGCGCCCGGTCGACGGCCGTCACGGGTCGGACCCAGGACGCCGTTGTGGTCGGCTCCACCGTCGTGACGGTCGACGCGTCCAACGCCCGCTTCGAGGCCCGGGACGCGCACAGCGGTGAGGTCACCTGGACGACGTCGTTCCCCACAGGTACCCAGTGCGCTCCCGTCCCGGTGGGCCCACAACTCCTCGCGATGTGCGCGACGGATGCGGAGGTGGATGCCTCAGAGGTGCGCCACCCCACCCTGTACACGGTCGACCGTGCCTCGGGGACGCTGGGCGGGCCCATCGCGGTCAACGGCCCCGCCGTGCCGATGGGCGTCACCAACGGCAAGCTCGTACTCCTTCAGGCACACATGGAAGGAGTGGCACTGGCCGGCTACGACGGGGTGGCGCGGGTCGACCCCGCCTCGCGGAAGGTCACGTACTCCCGACTGGCCAAGACATACGCGGGGACGCCCGGCATGGCGGACGGCACCGTCTACGTGAGCGGGCAGACCGGTCTCGTCACAGCGCTCGACCCCGCGACCGGCCGGAAGAAGTGGTCACGGCAGACTGCCGTGGAGGGCGCCTCGGGTCCCGTCGCGGGAGCCGGCGCGCTGTACTTCAGCTCGGCCACCGGCCGGGTGGTCGCGCTGTCGCCGTACGACGGCAAACCCCTGTGGACAACGGACCCGCAGGCCGATGGTTTGACGGGCGAGCAGGGCGCAAGCCCACGCGTGACCGTTGCGGGGCGTGCGGTGATCGTGGCCGCGGCCAAGAACACTCTCTTCGCCTTCGACACCCAGAAGCCGCCGAAGTCGGGCTGACCCGGGCGCCACTGGGCATCGGCCGCTTTCCTTGCCGTGCGGACACCTCAGCCCCGAGATGGGCCCCATTCACGGACAGGACCTTAGATCACTCTTCGGACAACAAACGATCACAGCCTTCACCAGTTCCCCTCGGGCCCCTACAGTGCGAGGCCTCTACGGGGAGGGGACGTCGTGCGCACAGGGGCCAAGGCCGCCGTAGTCGGTGGGGTGTTCGCGGTGATGGTGGGTGGTGCGGGGTACGGAGTGTACAACTTCCTGAACGCGCTCAACGACAGTCCCAAGAGCAGCGTCGAGGGGCCCGCCCCCGTGAGGACCGGGCCGCCGTCCGCGGACGAGGTCAAGGAGGCGAGTACGAAGTTCCTCGCCGCCTGGGCGAAGGGTGACGCGGCCACCGCGGGCTCGCACACGAACAACTCCGAGGACGCGGAGCGGCTGCTGACCGCGTACGGCGCCGACGCGCACATCGGCGCGGTGCACATCACGCAGTGTGCGCGGAGCGGGAACTCGGTGCCGTTCTCGGTGAAGGCGACGGTGTCGTACGGAGGGAAGTCCAAGCCCCTCACGTACGACAGCGCGCTGACCGTCGTGCGCGGGGTGAGCACGGGCCGCGCGCTGGTCGACTGGCAGCCGTCCATCGTCCATCCCGGCCTGGAGAGGGGGGACACGCTCGTCACCGGTGAGGCCAAGGTCCCGCCCATCGAGGCGGTGGACCGCAACGGCGTGGTGCTGACAGGCAAGAAGTACCCCTCCCTCGGCCCGATCCTGGACTCGCTGCGCGCGAAGTACGGCGACGCGGCCGGCGGCAGGCCGGGCGTCGAACTGTCCGTCGTGCACGCCGACGGGAACGCTTCCGGCAAGACGCTGATGACCCTCGCCAAGGGCAGCCCGGGAACGCTGCACACGACGCTCAGCGCCGGTGCGCAGGCGGCGGCCGAGCGGGCAGTGGCCAACTATGCGGAGTCGTCGGTGGTGGCCGTGAAGCCGAGCACCGGTGAGGTGCTCGCGGTCGCCAACCACCGCAAGGACGAGTTCAACGCGGCCTTCGAGGGGCGGCTGGCACCCGGCTCCACGATGAAGATCATCACGTCGGCGATGCTCATCGACAACGGCGTCACCACGATGAACGGCCCGGCGCCCTGCAAGGACACGGCGGTATGGCAGAGCCAGACCTTCCACAACCTCAAGAACATGCCCCCCGATGAGAACGCCACCCTCGCGAACAGCTTCATGCGCTCGTGCAACACGGCGTTCGTGCAACTGATCGACGAAAAGACGCTCACGGACGGGTCGTTGACGGCCGAGGCCCAGGAACGGTTCGGTCTCGGACGGGACGACTGGAAGACGGGCATCGTCTCCTTCGACGGCAGCGTCCCCGCCTCCGGCGGCCCGGACCGGGCGGCCAACGCCATCGGTCAGGGCCAGGTCCAGATGAACCCGCTGAACATGGCGTCGGTCACGGCGACCGCGATCACGGGCACCTTCCGGCAGCCCTACCTGGTCTCGCCGAAACTCGACAACCGTCAACTGGCCACCGCCAGGGGCCTGGCGCCGGGCACGGTCGCGCAGCTCAAAGCGATGATGCGGCTGACGGCGACCCAGGGCACCGCCAGGCCGGCGATGGCAGGGCTCGGCGGGGACATCGGCGCGAAGACCGGGTCCGCGGAGGTCGACGGCCAGACGAAGTCCAACAGTTGGTTCACCGGCTACCGGGGCGACATCGCGGCGGCGGCCATGACCCAGGAGGGCGGGCACGGCGGCGACGCGGCCGGTCCTATCGTCGCAGCTGTGCTACGAACCGGCGGCTGACGTCACTCGTGTCACCCCGGGACTCTAGGGTGGTTGTTCTCGTTGAGGAGTGTGAGGCGCCGGGGGGCCTGGGGACTGTGGAGGTTCGAAAGCTGTGGGCAAGAGAAGGCGCGTCACCGAGCAGAGGACGAGCCGGCCGCTGGTGATCGGAGGGCTGATAGCCGCCGTCGGCGTGGGTGGGGCGGTCGCCGGCTACAGCTTGATGGGCGGCGCGGCCGCCGAGGACCGTACGACGGCCACAGCCGACCACAAGCCCGTGAAGACGGGCCCGCCGTCGGCCTCCGAGGTCCGGACGACGGCCACGGCGTTCCTGACGGCCTGGCAGCGGGGCGATGTCGCGAAGGCGGCGGCCGCGACGGACGATTCGGCGGCCGCGACCCGGGCCCTGACGGGTTACGGCAAGGACGCCCACATCACGGGCGTCACCCTGACCCGTGGGACGCCGTCCGGGGCGTCGGTCCCGTTCTCCGTCAAGGCGACGGTGTCGTACCAGGGCAAGAGCAAGCCGCTGACGTACGAGTCGAAGCTGACGGTGGTGCGCCGGGTCAAGGATGGTGTGCCGCTGGTGGGTTGGCAGCCGTCGGTGGTGCATCCCGATCTGACCGACGGCGACCGGCTGGTGACGGGTGAGGCGGGCGCGCCCCCGATCAAGGCCCTGGACCGGGCCGGCGGCGAACTCACCACGGCCGCGTACCCGTCCCTGGGCACGGTGCTGGACGGCCTGCGCGAGAAGTACGGCAAGACGGCCGGCGGCAAGGCGGGCGTGGAGCTGCGGGTCGTACGCAAGGCGCCGGCGAAGGGCACGCAGAAGACCCCCGACAAGACACTGGTCACGCTGAGCGCGGGCACGCCGGGCACGCTGAAGACGACGCTGAGCCCGAGTCTCCAGGCGAAGGCGGAGCAGCAGGTGGCCAAGAAGGACAAGGCGTCCGTGGTCATCATGCGCCCGTCGACGGGCGAGATCCTGGCGGTGGCGAACTCGGGCCACGGCTTCAACGTGGCGTTCCAGGGATCCCTCGCCCCCGGGTCGACGATGAAGATCGTGTCGTCGACGTTGCTGTTCGAGAAGCATCTGGCGTCGGCGGACAAGACGCACCCGTGCCCCAAGTACTCCACGTACGGCGGCTGGAAGTTCCAGAACGACAAGAAGTTCGAGATCAAGAAGGGCACGTTCAAGGCGAGCTTCGCGGCATCCTGCAACACGGCCTTCATCAGCCAGGCGAAGAAGCTCCACGACGACGACCTCACCAAGGTCGCCCAGCAGGTCTACGGCCTGGGCATGAACAACTGGGCGACCGGCGTCCCGACCTTCGACGGCGCGGTCCCGGTGCAGAGCGCGGCCCAGATGGCGGCGTCCCTGATCGGCCAGGGCGGGGTCCGGATGAACCCGCTGAACATGGCCTCGGTGGTCTCGACGGCGAAGACCGGTGTCTTCCGCCAGCCGTATCTGGTCTCCCCGTCGGTGGACAACCGCTCCCTGGCGAAGGCGAGCCGCACGATGTCGGCGTCGGCCCAGTCCCAGTTGAAGGAGGTCCTCCAGTACACGGCCGCGGCGGGTACGGCCGCCAAGGCGATGGCGGGCCTGGGTCCGGACTTCGGTGCGAAGACCGGCTCGGCTGAGGTCGACGGTCAGGAGAAGCCCAACGGGTGGTTCACGGCCTGGAAGGGCGACCTGGCCGGCGCGGGCGTGGTCCAGTCGGGCGGCCACGGCGGTGACACTGCGGGGCCGATCGTGGCGGCGCTGCTGCGGGCCGGGAGCTGACGCGGGCGCGCGCCCGCCATCTGGAATCGGTTCGCATGCGGCGTACCCGCGTCGCTAGTGCTGTGACCGGAAAGGTTTGCCGGGAAGCTCGCGGCGCCCGGTGCTGGGGGTACCTCCCACGCCCTTCAGGCAGTGGGGGAGCATCGCAAGGCGGAGCATCACCCGCGTACTGGATGTACTCGGGTGATGCGACAACGCGGCGTGGGGGTCCCCCCTGCTCGAAGAGCTTGGGGGAGTGCCGTGCCGGGCGTCGCGAGCCGGTGAACCTTTCCGGTCACAGCGCTAGCGTGGCGTTCTCGCCTTCCTCGCCTGTCAAGGAGTTTCCGATGACGACGCCCCCCGCAGCAGACTCCGGAGCCCACCCCCGTTTCGCCGAAGCCCTGGAGGAGCTGGGGCTCGGCGAACTGCACACCCGGATCCGCCGCTTCCCGGACGCGACGCGTACCGCCGCCGAGGCCGCCGCGGCGATCGGGTGCGAACTGAGCCAGATCTGCAAGTCGTTGATCTTCGCGGTGTGGGGGTCTCCCCTGCTCGAGCCAAGTCGAGAGCTTGGGGGAGTTCCGGTCCTCGTTCTGATGGACGGGGCGTCCCGGGTGGACGTGGAGCGCGTACGGGAGGAACTGGGTGCCGAGAAGGTGACCCGGGCGAAGGCCGACCTCGTGCGGGAGACCACCGGGTACGCGATCGGCGGTGTGCCGCCCTTCGGGCACCGTACGAAGACGCGGGTGCTCGCCGACCGTTCGCTGCTCGACCACGACACCGTGTGGGCCGCGGCGGGCACTCCGCACACCGTGTTCCCGATGGACCCGAAGACACTGATCGCCCACGCGGGCGGCACACTGGTGGACGTGCGCGAGCGGTCCGTATGACTCCCGCCGTCACCACGGCGGTGAACGAGCCGAGTGGTGAGCTTGTGCAGATTGTCGCGCCTGCGGTCGGCGATGCGAGCATGGATGCGAGCGACCTTCTGGCGGGCCTTGGCCCGGTTGGCACCGTCACCCTTGGCCTTGCGGGACAGTTCCCGCTGGGCCCTGGCCAGGCGTGCGCGGTCACGCCGCTCGTGCCGGGGGTTGTGGACCTTCTCCCCGGTGGACAGGGTCAACAGGTGGTCGAGCCCCGCGTCCACACCGACAGCGTTATCGCTGCCCGTGAACGGTTTGACGGTCGGGTCCTCACACAGGAGAGACACGAACCAGCGTCCGGCCGCGTACTGCGACACCGTCACCGTGGACGGAGCGGCACCCTCCGGCAGAGGACGCGACCACACGATGTCCAACGGCTGCGCCATCTTCGCCAGTGTCAGCTCCCCCTCACGGAAACGGAACGCACTGGTGGTGTACTCGGCACACTTGCGGGACTTCTTCCGCGACTTGAAGCGCGGGTACTTGGCACGCTTGGCGAAGAAGTGGGTGAACGCCGTCTGAAGATGGCGCAGGGCCTGCTGCAGCGCGTTGTAGGTGACCCGCTCCTGCCGCAGCGTCCACGCCTCGGTAGGTGCCGTGAGCGCGAGGTTGTAGACCTTCCGCACGCACCCGAACGTCCGCGACAGCTCGGCTGCCTGCGCATCGGTCGGATAGAAGCGGTACTTGAACGCCCGCTTCACAGAGGTGACCCCCACCACTCACACGCTAGCCCGTCGCCTTGTGGGTCGTGTGGCGGTTACGGAAAGTGCGCCGGTCCGCCCTGACGGCGAGCCGGCGTCCCCTGCCCTGCTCCGCAGGGGTTCGATTCTCTCCCGCAAGCGGGAGGCACCCCCACCCCGCCCTGAAGGACGGGGTTTCCTCGAAGGAGACCAGATGACCGACAAGCTCACCGTGAGCGTCCTGGGCACGGGGATCATGGGGGCCGCGATGGCCCGCAACCTCGCCCGCGCCGGGCACACCGTCCGCGCCTGGAACCGCACCCGCGACAAGGCCGAACCGCTCGCCGCCGACGGCGCGCACATCGCCGGCACTCCCGCCGACGCCGTGCGCGACGCCGACGTCGTGCTGACCATGCTGTACGACGGCGCGACCGTCCTCGAGGTCATGCGGGAGGCCGCCCCCGCCCTGCGCACCGGCACCGCCTGGGTGCAGTCGACCACCGCCGGGATCGAGGCCGTCGGCGAGCTGGCCGGCTTCGCCCGCGACCACGCCCTGGTCTTCTTCGACGCCCCCGTGCTGGGTACCCGCCAGCCCGCGGAGGCCGGGCAGCTGACCGTCCTCGCCGCGGGCCCCTCGGACGGCAGGGAGGTGGTGACGCCCGTCTTCGACGCCGTCGGCAGCCGCACCATGTGGATGGGTGAGGACGGCGCAGCGGGCGGTGCCACCCGGCTCAAGCTGGTGGCCAACAGCTGGGTCCTGGCGGTCACCGCCGCGGCCGGTGAGGTGTTGGCCCTGGCGCGGGGCCTCGGCGTCGACCCGCAGAACTTCCTCGACCTCATCGCCGGCGGTGGGCTCGACATGGGCTATCTGCGCGCCAAGGCGGACGCCGTTCTGAACGACAAGCTCACTCCGCCCAGTTTCGCGGTGACCACCGCCGAGAAGGACGCCCGACTGATCGTGCGGGCCGGTGAGCGGCACGGCGTCCGCCTCGACGTGATCGAGGCGACCGCCGAACGCCTCTCGCGCGCCGCCGCCCAGGGCCACGCCGCCGAGGACATGGCCGCCGCGTACTTCGCCAGTTTCGACGACAAGTCCGCGTCCGACGACAAGTCCCCGTCCGACGACAAGCCCGCGTCCTGAGGGCAGACCGTGGGAGAGCGCGGGCAACGTGCGAAGCGCCCGCGACCGTGCGTCCCGCTGCCAGGAGGAGCACCCTGGAATCAGCGGTTCCGGAGGTGATGGTCATGGTTCTGCACACCGCGGTGGGATGGCATGTCGAGCTCGAGTTCGAGGAGGATCAGGACAAGACCCGGGCGGCGGCGCTCGTACGGCTTCCCGACGGGAACGAGGTCCGCTCGCGCGGATACGCCAGCCGCCACCACTCCGACGCGAATCAGCCGCGCGTCGGGGAGGAGATCGCGGGGGCGCGTGCCCTCAACGAGTTGGCGATGCGGCTGCTCACGAAGGCGCATGAGGAGATCGATGAGGCGTCGGGGAGGACGTCGCGTCCGCTGACGCACTGAGTGCGTCCCGGTGATGCCCGTACGCGCCGATGCGTACGGGCATCACTGTGCCCGTACGCCAGGACTTACGTCAGTGACGTACGCACCGCCCGTACCAGCGCCTGCGCCCGCGGGTCCGCCGTCACGCTCGTACGGAAGCCGTTGGTGACATAGCCGAAGGCGATGCCCGACTCGGGGTCGGCGAAGCCCAGGGCGCCGCCGCGGCCCGGGTGGCCGAAGGAACCGGGGCCGAGGAGCGGGGACGCGCCGCCGTGCAGCATGTAACCGAGGCCGAACCGGGTGGCGACGACGAGCACCCGGTCGGGGCCGGCGGAGGCCTCCGCGCGGGCCTGTTCCAGCGTCCACGGCGTGAACAGGCGTACGCCGCCCACCTCTGAGGTCAGTGCCGCGTAGAAGCGGGCGAGGCCGTCGGCCGTCGCGATGCCGTTCGACGCTGGAAGGACCGCCGCGCGGTAGGCCGGGTCGTTCTCGTCGGGCGCCGGGCTGATCGCGGCGAAGGCGCGGCGGGTCAGGCTGTCGGGATCCGCGTACGCCTCGGCGACCGCGCGCTTGGGGCGGGTGCGCAGCGCGCCGTCCTGCACCGGTGCCTCGATGGGGCCGACCCGGCCCACCCGCTGGGCCTCGGCCCCTGGCAGGCCCACCCACAGGTCGAGGCCCAGCGGGTGGGCTATCTCGGTGGCGATCCACTCGCCGATCGAGCGGCCCGTGGCCCGCCGCACCAGCTCACCGGTCAGCCAGCCATAGGTGTGCGCGTGGTAGCCGTGGTCCGTGCCGGGTTCCCAGGCGGGGGTCTGCGAAGCGAGCACGGTGGCGGCGAGGTCCGGGTCGGCCGCCTCGGCGGGCGTGAGCGGACGGGCCGGCGCCGGTACGCCGGCGCGGTGCGCCAGCACATGCCGCACCAGCGTGCGCTCCTTGCCGAGTGCCTTGAACTCAGGCCAGTAGTGGCCGACCGGCGCGTCCAGGTCCAGTTCCCCGCGCTCGGCCAGCATCAGCAGGACGGCCGCGGCCACCCCCTTGGTCGCCGAGCGCACGATCTGCGCGGTGCCCTGCTCCCAGGCGGCGCTGCCGTCGACGTCCCGTGTCCCGCCCCACAGGTCCACGACCTTGCGCCCGTCGCGGTACACGGCCACCGCCGCGCCGCGCTCCCCCAGCGTCTCGAAGTTCCGTACGAACGCTTCCCTGACCGGCTCGAAGCCCTCGGCCACAACGCCGTTCACGTCCACGCCCGTGTTCCCTTCACTCACCTACGCCCACACACGCCTTTGATGGTGAGTGCAACACGCATCGAGTGCCTTCGATTCCTTGAGTCCCCGGCCGTCGTGCGGCGAAGGTCACACACCACCCGTGCCCGTCGGCACGGTTCGGGGATCGAAGCCGAAGGGCAGTTCCAGACGGTGTGCGCGCATGAGCTCGTCGTCGGCGAGGAGATCGGCCGTCTTTCCGTCCGCCGCGATCACGCCCTCGCTGAGGACCAGAGATCGCGGGCACAGCTCCAGCGCGTACGGCAGGTCGTGCGTGACCATGAGGACAGTGACGTCCAACGACCGCAGGATGTCGGCGAGTTCACGCCGCGAGGCGGGGTCGAGGTTGGACGACGGCTCGTCCAGGACGAGGATCTCCGGCTCCATGGCCAGGACGGTGGCCACCGCCACCCGGCGTCGCTGGCCGAAGGAGAGGTGGTGCGGCGGGCGGTCCTTGAACTCCGCCATGCCGACCAGTTGGAGCGCCCGGTCGACACGGGCCTCCAGTGCGGCGCCCTTCAGGCCGGCCGCCGCGGGTCCGAAGGCCACGTCCTCGCGGACGGTCGGCATGAAGAGCTGGTCGTCCGGATCCTGGAAGACGATGCCGACACGGCGGCGGATCTCGGCCATGTGCTGCTTCCCGACGGGGAGCCCGGCGACGGTCACGGTCCCGGTACCGCCGCTCAGAATGCCGTTGAGGTGCAGCACGAGCGTCGTCTTCCCGGCGCCGTTCGGCCCGAGCAGTGCGACCCGCTCGCCGCGGGCGATGCGGAAGTCGACACCGAAGAGGGCCTGGTGTCCGTCGGGGTAGGCGAAGGCCAGTCGGGCCACTTCCAGCGAAGGTGTCACAGGGTCCATCCCAGCAGGCAGACGACGAGGGCGGCGAGGGGCAGGGCGAGGGCGCAGGACCACTGGGCGCGGGAGGCGGTCACCTCGTCGATGACCGGCATCGCACCGGCGTAGCCCCGGCTGACCATGGCCAGGTGCACGCGCTCGCCGCGTTCGTAGGAGCGGATGAAGAGCGCGCCGGCGGACTTGGCGAGCACGCCCCAGTGGCGGATGCCACGCGCCTCGAAGCCGCGCGACTCCCGGGCGATCCGCATCCGCCGCATCTCGTCGGTGATGACGTCGCCGTAGCGGATCATGAAGGAGGCGATCTGTACGAGCAGCGGCGGGAGTCTGAGCCGCTGCAACCCGAGGAGCAGTTCGCGCAGTTCGGTGGTCGAGGCGAGCAGGACCGAGGCGGCGACGCCGAGGGTGCCCTTGGCGAGCACGTTCCAGGCACCCCACAGCCCGCTGACGCTCAGCGACAGCCCGAGGACGTGGACCCGCTCGCCCTCCGCCACGAACGGCATGAGCACCGCGAAGGCGACGAACGGGATCTCGATCAGCAGCCGCCGGAGCAGGAACCCGGCGGGTACCCGGGCCGCGTACGCGACGGCACCGAGGAGGACGGCGTACAGAGCGAACGCCCACATCGCCTCGCGCGGCGTCGACACCACGACCACGACGAAGGCGAACGTGGCCGCGAGCTTGGTGTGCGGCGGCAGTCCGTGCACGGGCGAGTGCCCGTGCCGGTAGAGCCTGTGCGCGTGCCCGGCACCCACTTCAGCCGACCTGGGTGGTCTCGACCTGCGAGGGCTCGCTCGTACGGCGGCGGCGAACCGCCCAGAAGACGGTGCTGCCCGCGACAACGGTCACGCCGACGCCGATCGCGCCCGCGAGACCGCCGGAGAGACGTGCGTTGCCGATGTCCTTTACCCCGTAGTCGGCAAGCGGCGAGTCGGCGCTCGCGTGCTCCCGCGTCTTCTTGTCGATGCCCTGGTCGGCGGCGACCTTCTCCAGTCCGTCGGGGCTGGCGGAGGCGTAGAAGCTGACGAACCCGGCGAGGACGAGGGAGGTGACGAGACCGGTGATCCAGAGCCCGCGGCGGGACCGGGCGGCGACGGGCGCGGGCTCGGCCGCGGGCGCGTCGACCAGCTCTCCGCCGACACGCAGCTTGAGGCGCTGCTGCAGGCCCCGGGCGCCGTACACGAGGTCGGGCCGTACGGCGATGACGGCACCCACGGTCAGGGCGGTGATGGCGGCCTCACCGAGGCCGATGAGGACGTGGACGCCGATCATCGCGGTGGCGACCTTGCCGATCGAGACGTCGGTGGTGCCGCCGATCGCGTAGATCAGCGTGAAGGCGACGGCGGCGGCCGGCACGGAGAGCAGGGCAGCGAGGAAGGAGGCGACGGTGACGGAACGGCGCGTGCGCGGGAGCACCTTGACCAGCCCGCGGAAGACGGCGTACGCGACGACGGTCGTGACGATCGCCATGTCGGTGATGTTGACGCCGAGCGCGGTGAGGCCGCCGTCGGCGAAGAGGATGCCCTGCATGAGGAGCACGACCGAGACGCACAGGACCCCGGTGTAGGGCCCGACGAGTATGGCGGCGAGCGCCCCGCCGAGCAGATGTCCGCTGGTGCCGGCGGCTACCGGGAAGTTCAGCATCTGTACGGCGAAGATGAACGCGGCCACCAGGCCGGCTAGTGGCGCGGTGCGCTCGTCGAGTTCACGTCGGGCGCCCTTGAGGCTGACAGCCAAGGCGCCCGCGGCGACTACGCCGGTCGCGGCGGAGATGGGGGCGTTGATGAATCCGTCGGGCACATGCACCGTTCGAGAATACCCGCTTATTGCGAATGGTTCGCAAGAGCGAGAATGGCTCCGAACCCGTCCGCACGCGACCGGAAGCCCCTTTTGTCCCGTTATGGGACATTGGAGAGGTGGCGGATTCAAGGGGTCCGCCGTGGTGACGTAGCGTGAGGAGCGGTGCCATGTCCGTTGTGGAACAGTACGCACGAGCCCATGTCGTCACGGACTCCCTGGACGCTCCGGACACGATCCCCGTCATCCTGCGCTACGACCCGAGCGACCCCCGCTCCATCCACATCGGCCTGCCCGGCCCCCAGGAGTGGTCCGTCTCCCGGGACCTGCTGGAACAGGGCCTGCGCGCCCCGGCGAGCAAGGACGACGTGAGCATCTGGCCGTGCGGCCGGGTCCAGGCGGTGATGGAGTTCCACTCGCCGCAGGGGGTCGAGGTGGTGCAGTTCGAGTCGCAGACGCTGCTCCGGTTCCTGCGGCGGACCTACCTGGAGGGGGTCGCGGCAGGCTGAACGGAGAGGTGGGTGACGAAGTCCGCCCAGGTGGTGGGGGTGACGGTGAGGTGGGGGGTGCGCGGGGTCTTCGAGTCGCGGATGTGGATGGTGGTGGGGGCTGTCGCTACCTCGACGCAGTCGTTGCCGTTGCTGCTGTCGCTGTGGCTGCTCTTGAACCAGGACGCCACGTCGCCAGCAGTGCCCGCGTGCCGCCACCATGCGCTCCAACTCCACGGAAGGGCGCCCCCGAGTGGGGCGCCCTTCGCATTCAGTCACACCTTCTCAGGCCCGTACCAACTCCCGGTCCGCGTCCGGATCCCGGTGCCCCTCCTCGGCGGCCGTCAGTCCCTCGCCCTCCACGTCCACGTTGGGCAGGGCGCGGTCCAGCCACTTCGGCAGCCACCAGGCCTTCCCGCCCAGCAGCGCCAGTACCGCCGGCACGATCGCCATCCGCACCACGAACGCGTCGAAGAAGACCGCGATCGCCAGGCCGAAGCCGATCATCTTGACCATCGACTCGCTGGAGCCGATGAAGCCGGAGAACACCGCGATCATGATGACGGCCGCGGCCGTCACCACCCGCGCGCCGTGCCGGAAGCCGGTCACGACCGCCTGGCCGGGGGTCTCCCCGTGGACGTACGCCTCGCGCATACGGGTCACGAGGAAGACCTCGTAGTCCATCGCCAGACCGAAGACCACGCCCACCATGAAGATCGGCATCATCGACATGATCGGGCCCGTCTCCTCGACGCCCATCAGACCGGAGAGCCAGCCCCACTGGAACACCGCGACCACCGCGCCGAGCGCCGCCATCACCGAGAGCAGGAAGCCGAGCGCCGCCTTCAACGGGACCAGGATCGAGCGGAAGACCACGATCAGGAGCAGGAACGCCAGGCCCACGACCAGCGCCAGATACGGGACCAGCGCGTCGTTCAGCTTCTGCGAGAAGTCGATGTTCATCGCCGTCGTGCCGGTGACCAGCAGCTCCGCGTCGGTGTCCGCCTTGACGCCGGCGCGCGCGTCACGGATGCCGTGCACCACGTCCTCGGTGGTGGTCGAGGACGGCTTGGAGCTGGGGACGACCATGACCATCGCCGTGTCGCCGGCCTTGTTGTACTGCGCCGGGGTCACCGTCACGACGTTCTTGAGATCCTTGATCTCGTCCGTCACCGTGGCGACGGCGCCCTTGGGGTCCGCGCTCGCCTTCGCGTCGACCACGACCATCAGCGGGCCGTTGAGGCCGGGGCCGAAGCTCTCCGAGAGCAGGTCGTAGGCGCGGCGCTGCGTCGTGGACGTCGGCTGCGAACCGTCGTCCGGCAAACCAAGCGTCAGCGAGGCCGCCGGGATCGCCGCCGCACCGAGACCGAGGACGCCGAGCAGGAGGACGGCGACCGGGCGGCGCACCACGAAGCTCGCCCAGCGCGTGCCCATGTTCGGCCTGCCCGCCTTCTTCGCGGCCCGGCCCCCGCCCAGCAGCCTGCTCTTCTCACCGGCCGGCTTGACCTTGCGGCCGGCGTAGCCCAGCAGCGCCGGGATCATCGTCAGGGCGATCAGCACCGCGATGGCGACCGTGCCCGCCGCGGCGACGCCCATCTTGGTCAGCATCGGGATGTTCACGACCGCGAGGCCGACCAGTGCGATCACCACCGTCAGGCCCGCGAAGACCACCGCGGAGCCCGCCGTGCCGACCGCCCGGCCCGCCGCCTCCTCGCGCTCGCGGCCCTCGGCCAGTTCCGCGCGGTAGCGGGAGACGATGAACAGGGCGTAGTCGATGCCGACCGCGAGGCCGATCATCATCGCCAGTGTCGAGGTGGTCGAGCCCAGGTCCAGCGCCTTCGCCAGCGCGGTGATGGTGGAGACGCCGATACCGACGCCGATCAGGGCCGTGAGCAGTGGCAGCCCGGCCGCCACCAGCGAGCCGAAAGTGATGACGAGGACGACCGCGGCGATCGCGATGCCGATGACCTCCGTCGCACCCGTCTCCGGCACGGCCATCAGCGCGTCACCGCCGACCTCGACGGTCAGCCCGCCGTCCCGGGCGTCCTGCGCGGCCGACTTGAGGGCGTCCCTGGAGGAGTCCTTCAGCTCCATCCCGGGGACTTTGTACGTCACCTGCGCGTAGGCGGTCGTGCCGTCCTTGCTGACGGCGTGCGCGGTGAACGGGTCGACGACGGCGGCGACCTCGGAGCCGCCGCCCAGTTCCTTGACCGTCTTCTCGACGACCGCCTTGTTGTCCGTGGCGGTCACCTTCTGCCCGTTCGGCGCCTTGAAGACGACACGTGCGGTCGCCCCGTCGGCGGCCATGCCGGGGAAGCGCTGTTCCAGCAGGTCGAAGGCCTTCTGGGCCTCGGTGCCCGGCATGGAGAACGAAGCGGAGCCCGCTGTGGGGGCGCTGGCGGCACCGACGCCCGCGAGCGTCAGCAGTGCCACCCAGATCAGGGCAACGAAATGCCGTCGCCTGAAGGCCAGTCGGCCCAGTCGATAGAGGAATGTGGCCACGAGGGCGTACTCCCGGTCAGGTCGTGTGTGAGCAGGGCAGGATTGATCAGCCCGACGACGTGAGCGGTGACGTCAAGTAGTGGGCTTACCGGGGACTGGTCAGGTGGTGGGTACGCCGAGGGCGGGGAGGACCACGGCGTCGATGTACGAGGTGAGGAAGGCTCGCGTCGGCGGCTGGTCGTCGAGCAGCGCACGCGTGATGAACCCGCCGACCATCATGTGCGGCAGGAAGTCCAGCGCCGGGCAGTCCGGCCGGATCTCGCCACGGTCGATGGCACGCTGCAGCATGTGCCGGAACTGCACCATCTCCGGTTCCACGATCTGCTCGCGAAAGGCCTGGCGCAGATCCGGGTTGTGGTGCATCGCCATGGCCACGCCCCGCATCAGCGCGGAGTTCCGCTCTCTGGTGCAGTCGTCCTCGAGCGCGGCCAGCGCGTGCAGATCGCCTTGGAGCGAGCCGGTGTCGATCTCGTTGGTGCGGCCCCGCTTGCTGTGCCGTATGGCCTTGACCACCAGCTCGGCCTTGCCGCCCCACTGGCGGTAGAGCGTCGCCTTGCTGGAGCGGGTGCGGGCGGCCACGGCGTCCATGGTCAGGGCGTCGTAGCCGACTTCGCGGAGCAGATCGAGCACGGCCCCGTACAGCTCGGCCTCACGCTCGGGCGTGATCCGACTGCGGCGCCCCGGTGCACGCACCGGCTCCGCCGGAGCAGCTACCGCCGCGCCCTTGGATGCCTCAGTCATGTCACTCCGCCTCTCCTGCCCCGCGCCCGGAGCGGCAGGGCTCCGAACGACACGGTTCGCACGACTCAGACAATACCCCCGCGCCTGATCGAAACGAAACAGTTTCGTACGTGTCCTGGATCACGGGTCCGACGCTCAACCGGTGGACGGTTCCGGCACGCGCCGGGCTCCGAGTTGCCGTGCCCCGTTCGGAGGAAAAGCATGGGTGGGTGAGCGACACGAGCGACGTGTACGAGAACAGCCCCGGCTATCTGCGCTATCCGCATCTGCACGGCGACCGGCTCTGCTTCGTCGCCGAGGACGACCTGTGGATGGCCCCGCTGGAGGGGCCGGGACGTGCCTGGCGGCTCACCGTCGACCGTACGAAGATCGGCCATCCCCGCTTCTCGCCCGACGGCCGTCACATCGCGTACACGAGCTGGCGCAACCTCGTACCCGAGATCCATCTGATGCCGGTGACCGGCGGCCCCGGCCGGCGGCTCACCTACTGGGGCAGCGCCGACACACGGGTGTGCGGCTGGACGCCCCCCGATCCGGACGGAACGGCCTCCATCCTCGCCGTCGCCTCGCACGGCGAGCCGTTCTCCTACTTCACCTGGGCCTACAAGGTCCCCACCGACGGCGACCCCGGCGGCAAGCTGCCCTGGGGCCCGGTCTCGGACATCGCCGTGGCCGACACCGAGGGCGAGCACCGGACGCTGCTGCTCACCGGCACCCCGCCGCACGAGCCGGCCTCCTGGAAGCGCTACCGCGGCGGCGCCACCGGCCGACTCTGGCACCAGGGGCAGCAGTTGCTCGCGGATCTCGACGGCCACCTCGACTCGCCGATGTTCGTCGGCGGGCGGATCGCGTTCCTCTCCGACCACGAGGGCATCGGCAACCTGTACTCGTGCGCGTACGACGGCTCCGATCTGCGCCGGCACACCGACCACGACGCCTTCTACGCCCGGCACGCCGCCAGCGACGGCACACGGGTCGTGTACCAGTGCGCGGGCGACCTGTGGATCGTCGAGGACCTCTCCCCCGACTCGGTTCCGCGCCGCCTGGACGTACGGCTGGGCGGGCCGCGCGCGGGGCGTCGCAAGTACCAGGTCCCGGCCGCACAGCACCTGGACGGTATCTCGGTCGGCGAGACCGGGCGGGCCAGCGCGGTCGTCGTCCGCGGCAGCCTGTACTGGCTCACGCACCGCGACGGTCCCGCCCGTACGATCACCGACACCCCCGGCGTGCGGATCCGGCTGCCGGAGATGCTCGGCAGCGGAGGCGGGGTCGCCTACATCACGGACGCCGAAGGCGAGGACGCGGTCGAGATCGCGTATCTGCCGCGGGCGTCCGGTGACCGGGAGCCGCGCAGGCTGGCCTCCGGGGAGCTGGGCCGGGTGCTGGAGATGGCGTCGGACCGCCAGGGCGAGCGGCTCGCGATCGCCTCGCACGACGGACGGCTGCTGCTGCTCACCGTGTCCGAGGAGGCGAGCGCCGCGGGGGCCCAGGAACTGGGCGGGGAGGTCACCGAACTGATCCGGTCGGACAACGGGCCGGTGCGGGACCTGGCGTTCTCCCCGGACGGGGCATGGCTGACCTGGTCGCACCCGGGGATCGGCCGGACACTGCGGAAGATCAAGATGGCGCGGATCAACGACCGGCTGATCGTCGACGTGACCAACGGGCGCTTCGAGGACGAGAACCCGGTGTTCACCCGCGACGGGCGCTACCTTGCGTTCCTGTCCTGGCGCGGCTTCGACCCGGTCTACGACGTGCACACCGGGGACCTGTCCTTCCCGCTGGGCTGCCGCCCGTACCTCGTCCCGCTGTCCTCGGCGACCCCGTCCCCCTTCGCGCTGAACCCGGACGGTCGGCCCGCCGCCGGGGGCCTCGACCCGCTGGAGGAAGGGGAGGGCGGCGATGGCACGGTCACCGTCGAGCTGGAGGGACTGGAGAGCCGGGTGACACCGTTCCCGGTCGCCGCGTCCAAGTACTCGGCGCTGTGTCCGGTCGCGGGCGGAGGCCTGGTGTGGCTGCGCTGGCCGATCTCGGGCGCACTGGGCGAGACCTTCGCGAACCCGGACGACGTCACCGGGCGGCCGACCCTGGAACACTTCACCATCAGCAAGGCGAAGAAGACCGAACTGGTCGGCCATCTGGACTGGTTCGCGGTGAGCGGGGACGGGACGCGGCTGGTGGTCGTCGACGAGGGGGTCCTGCGGGCGGTCCCGTCCACCGAGATCGGCGACAGCGACACGACGGTGTGGATCGATGTGCGCCGGATCATGCACGCGGTGGAGCCGGCGGCGGAGTGGCGGCAGTCCTACGCGGAGGCCGGCCGGCTCATCAGGGCGTACTTCTGGGAGCCCGGCATGGGCGGCATCGACTGGGACGCGATCCTGGCGCAGTACCGCCCGCTGGTCGAACGGGTCGCGTCGCCGGACGACTTCGCCGACCTGCTGCGCGAGGTGCTGGGCGAGCTGGGCACATCACACGCGTATGTGACGCCGGCGCGGCGCAACGAGGGCCCGCCGCACTACCAGCGCTGCCAGGGCCTGCTGGGCGCGAACCTGGTACGGCGCGACGACTGCTGGGTGATCAGGCGGATCCTGCCGGGCGAGTCCTCGGACTCCAAGGCGCGCTCACCGCTGGCGGGCGCGGGCATCCGGGAGGGGGCCGCCCTGACCCATGTGGACGGGCGGCCGGTGGACCCGGTGACGGGACCGTATCCGCTGCTGGCGGGCGCGGGTGGTACGACCGTGGAGCTGACGTTCACACCGGCCGAAGGGGAAGGGCCGCCACGGCGGGTGGCCGTGATCCCCCTGATCGACGAACGCCCCCTGCGCTACCAGGACTGGGTCGCCAAACGCCGGAGGGTCGTACGGGAGACGAGCGGCGGCCGCTGCGGCTATCTGCACATCCCGGACATGGGCGGCTCCGGCTGGGCGCAGTTCAACCGGGACCTGCGGATGGAGGTCTCGCGTCCGGCCCTGATCGTGGACGTACGCGGCAACGCGGGCGGCCACATCAGCGAACTGGTCATCGAGAAGCTCACGCGCACCATCCTGGGTTGGGACCTGACGCGCCACGCCCAGCCGGTGTCGTACACGTCCAACGCCCCGCGGGGGCCGATCGTGGCGCTGGCCGACGAGGCGACCTCCTCGGACGGCGACATGATCATCGCCGCCATCAAGCTGCTGGGGCTGGGCCCGGTGGTGGGTCAGCGCACCTGGGGCGGGGTGGTCGGCATGACGGGCCGTCACCGCCTGGGCGACGGCACGGTGATCACGGTTCCGATGAACGCGGCATGGTTCGAGCCGTACGGCTGGGGGGTCGAGAACCACGGCGTGGCGCCGGACCTGGAGATCCAACGCACCCCGCTGGACTGGGCGGAGGGACGTCACAAGCAACTGGACGACGCGGTCGAGCTGGCACTGGACCTGCTGCGTACCCACCCGACGGCGACACCCCCGGACTACACCGCCGTTCCGGACAGGGCCCGCCCGAAGCTCCCCCCGAGGACGACCGGTTGACGAACCCGGTCCCCGCCTGGGCGAGCTGCTCGGGCGAGGCTCCGGGCGGAGACACACAAGCTGCCGAACGGCACACGACACAGAGAAGTGGGGCACCCTCAAGGATCGAGGGCACCCCACGTCACGGCCAAGGCCGAGTGCAGCGGCTAGCGGTCGTAGTCCTCGTTGAAGCGGTCCTCGTCCCGCAGCCTCTGCGCGTCGTCCTGGATCTGACGGCCGCGCTGCTGGCCTTGCTGCTGGCCACGCTGCTGCGTCTGCTGACCGCGCTGCGAAGTCTGCTGCTTCGACTGCTCGGCCTTCCGCTTGGCCTGCTGCTTCATCTGTTCGGACTTGTCCTGGTGCTGGTCCTTCATGCCCATGTGGGTTCACTCCCGAAGTGGGTGAGGGGATCGGGCTCGACCAGAGTGACACGCCCGGACACACTGCGCATTTCGATCAGTCACGCAGCGTACGCAGCCGCTGTTCATCGGCCTCTCCGCCGGCTCCGACCAGCCCCGTCCGCACCCCGCGGAGCCGTGGTTCGAACCTGCGCATCTCCCGCTGTCCCACCGTCGCGATGATTCCCGGCAGATACCCGCGCAGGCCCTGCATCCCGCGCAGCCACCACTGCGCGTACACATGGCTCGCCCGCCGCTCGATCCCCGCCACTATCCGGTCCACCGCCGGCCCGAGCGGATAGGTCTTGTTGGACGGCCAGGGCAGCCGCTGCCGCAACTCCCGCATCACGTCGTCCTGGTCGGCGCCCCGCACCATGTCCGTGTCGGTCCAGGACAGATATCCGACGCCGACCCGCACACCCTTGTGCGCCACCTCGGCTCGCAGAGAGTGCGCGTACGCCTCCACGCCCGACTTGGACGCGCAGTACGCCGTCATCAGCGGCGCGGGCGTGATGGCCGCGAGCGAGGCGATCTGGAGCAGATAGCCGCGGCTCTCGGCCAGCACCGGCAGGAAGGCGCGGGCCGTCACCGCCGAGCCGATCAGATTGACCTCGATCACCCGCCGCCACGCCTCGGGGTCGGAGTCCATGAACGGCCCGCCAGTGGCCACTCCGGCGTTGGCGACCACGATGTCGACCTTGCCGAACCGTTCCTTCACCTCCTGGGCGACCCGCGCCATCGCCTCGTGGTCGGTGACGTCCGCGTACCAGTGGTCGCTGTCACCGTACAGATGCTCGGAGACCTGCTTCAGCGCGTCCGCCTCGAGGCCGACGAGCGCGACCTTCGCGCCGCGCGCCGACAGCTTGCGGGCCAGCAGCTCGCCGACGCCGCGCGCGGCGCCCGTGACGACCGCGACCTGCCCCTCCAGGCTCACCCTGCTCATGCGCCCTCCTCCATCCTGGCGTTCGTCCCGTACGCGGTGACAAGGTGCCGGATCCTCCCGGTCACCAGATCCGGCGCCTCCACCGGTGTCATATGGCCGAGCCCGAACAACTCCGTGCTGCCCACGCAGTTCGGCAGGGCGGCGGCCAGTGCCCGTGCGTGCACGGGTGGAGTCAGCCGGTCCGCCGTGCCGACGACGACCTCCGTCGGCATCGTCAACTCACCTGTTCCGTGGTCGAGATCCAGCGTTTCGAGCACGTACGACCAGGCGTGGCGCACATCGCGCGGACAGGCGTGCACCACCCGCGCGCAGGCCTCGACCATCTCCGGCGCCGAACCGACGCCCATGGTCGCCCACTTGAGGACACTCTTGGCCACAGGTGTGACCGGCCCGAGCGGGAGCCGGGAACCGAGGATGCGCGCCGTGAGCCAGGTGCGCGCACGCCCCGCGCGCATCGGCACCACGCGCGCCTCGGCGACCAGGCGCGTACTCCCCGTGCTGCACAGCAGAACGGCCGCCGTGTGCGCCCGGAAGCGGGGGCGCCCGGCCGCGGCCAGCACGGCCATCCCGCCCATGGAGTGCCCCCCGATCACGGCCCGTTCGCCCGGCGCGAGCGTGGCGGCGAGCACCGCCTCCAGGTCGTCGGCGAGCGCGTCGGCGGAGCACCTGGCGCTGGCCGGGCTGCGCCCGTGCCCCCGCTGGTCGTAGGCGATCACACGGTGGTCGACGGCGAGGTCCCGTATCTGCGCCGCCCAGAAGGCGGTCGAGCAGGTCCAGCCGTGCGCGAGGACGACGGGGGGCGCGCCGTCGGGCCCGTGCACCTCGGCGTGCAGCCGCGCTCCGTCGGCGGAGACGACGGTCAGCTCCCGGACGGGAGCACAGGGCGCGTACGGACCGCTCACGACATGCGCCGGCCGGCTCATGCGCTCGCCTCCGCGGCCGGAACCCGCTCCTCGTCCGCCGCGGCACCACTCACCCGGGGCGCCCTCAGCACCTCGTACTCCCCCAGGTCCACGCGCCGTGTCGCGCCCCGGAACTCCGTCGTCGTACCGGGCCAGACGGTGGTGTTGCGGCCGTTCGCGTCGAGGTACCAGCTGGTGCAGCCGCCGGTGTTCCACACCGTGCGCTTCATGCGCTCCTGCACCTTGTGGTTCCAGGCGTCGACGGCGCGCGGCCGGGCGTCGAGCGCGGCCCCGTCACCGAGGACGTCCAACTGCTTCAGGTACTCGGCCATGTAGTTCAGCTGGGACTCGATCATCAGGATCATCGAGGAGTTCCCGAGCCCGGTGTTGGGCCCGATGATCGTCATCCAGTTGGGGAACCCGGAGGCGGTCGCGCCGCGCAGCGCCTTCATGCCTCCGCTCCAGGACTCCGCGAGCGTGCGGCCGTCGGCGCCGACGACCCGCTCGGCGATCGGCATGTCCGTGACGTGGAAGCCCGTACCGAAGACGATCGCGTCGACCTCGGCCTCGGTGCCGTCGGCGGCGACGACGGTCGATCCGCGGACCTCGGCGAGCCCGCTCGCGACGACGTCCACGTTGGGCCGTGCCAGGGCCGGGTAGTACGTGTTGGAGAGCAGGATCCGCTTGCAGCCGATGCGGTAGTCGGGGGTCAGTTTGGCCCGCAGGACCGGGTCCTTGATGGCGCGGGCCATGTTGTACTTGGCCAGCTTCTCGACGAAGCCCAGCTCGCCCGGGCGTTTGGTGAACGCCTGGACCTGCAACTCCCGGATGCCCCACAGCAGTCCGCGCCGCAGTTGTGTGGTGAGCGGCATCGCGCGGTGCAGCGCGCGTTCGGGGCCGCTGATGGCGCGGTCGACGCGGGGCATCACCCACGGCGGGGTGCGCTGGAAGAGGACGAGCCTCGCGACCTCGGGCTGGATGGACGGCACGATCTGGATCGCGGACGCGCCCGTGCCGACCATGGCGACCCGCTTGCCGCGCAGGTCGTAGTCGTGGTCCCAGCGGGCGGAGTGGAAGACCTTGCCGGGGAACGAGTCGATGCCCGGGATGTCCGGGGTCTTCGGGTCGGACAGCGGGCCGGTGGCGGAGACGACGACGTCCGCGGAGAGGCTGCCACCGCTGGTCTCGATGTCCCAGCGCAACTTCTGCGTGTTCCAGGCCATCCGCTTCACCTCACAGCCGAAGCGGAGGTGGGGCCGCAGCCGGTAGACGTCCGCCACGTGCTCCAGGTACGCGCGGATGTGCTCCTGCCCGGAGAAGGTGCGCGGCCAGTCGGGGTTGGGCGCGAAAGAGAACGAGTAGAGGTGGGACGGGACGTCGCAGGCGCAGCCCGGATAGGTGTTGTCGCGCCAGGTGCCGCCGACGCCGTCCGCCCGTTCCAGGACCACGAAGTCGGTGATCCCCTCCCGGCGCAGCCTTACGGCGGCCCCGAGCCCGCCGAACCCGGACCCGATCACCGCCACCCGTACATGCTCGTGCTCGGCCATCCCGAAGCCTCCCGGTCCGCCATGACTCTGCCAGTGAATACTGGCGCAATGGGAGAGTAGGGCAGCGGCGTACCGATGGGTAGGGGGAAGGGCGAGGAAGTTACCGTGGGTACGACGTAGGGTGCGGGCGTGGCAGATCACGGGGAGCGGCGCGAGTACCGCATGGAGGAGCTGGCCAAAGAGGCCGGTATCACGGTGCGCACCCTGCGCTTCTACCGCGAGCGCAAGCTGATCCAGCCGCCGCGGCGCGAGGGCCGGATCGCCTGGTACGACGAATCGCACCTGGCCCGGCTGCGCACCATCTCGGCGCTCCTGGAACGCGGTCACACCCTGAGCGGGATCGCGGAACTGGCCGAGGCCTTCGACCACGGGCGCGACGTCGGTGACCTGCTCGGCCTCGACGCCCCCACCGAGGAGATCCCCGTCCGGCTCACCCCCGAGGCCCTGGCCGACGTGTTCGGCGCCGAGGCGACCCCGGAGAACCTGGCCGCGGCTCTCGACCTCGGCTACCTCGGCATGGACGGCAGCGAGATAGTCCACATCAGCCGCCGGCTGCTGGAGGTCTCGGCGGCCCTGGTGCGCGAGGGCATCCCGCTCGCGGACGTCCTGACCGCCGCCCGCCGGGTCCGCGACCACGCGGAGGCTCTCGCGGACGTCTTCACCGACCTGATGGCCGCCCACGACCGCTCGCCGCAGGACACCCAACGTCTGCGGCCCCTGGCGAAGAGCGTGGTGGAGGCGGAACTGTCCCTGGCTCTGGACCGGCGGCTGCCCAAGCAGGCGTGACCGCCCCCGGGGCCGGGGAGAGCAGGCCTTACAGGTCGTACACGACCGTCACAGGGGCATGGTCGGACCATCGCTCGGCATGGGTGGCCGCGCGCTCCACGACCCCCTTGACGGCCTTGGCGGCGAGGCCGGGCGTGGCCCCGTGGTAGTCGATCCGCCATCCCGTGTCGTTGTCGAAGGCCCGCCCCCGGTACGACCACCAGCTGTACGGCCCCTCGACCTCCGGATGCAGCGCTCGCACCACATCCACGTATCCGCCGTCCGCCGGGTCGAAGACCCGGGTCAGCCACTCCCGCTCCTCGGGCAGGAAGCCGGAGTTCTTGGTGTTGCCGCGCCAGTTCTTCAGGTCGGCCTGCTGGTGAGCGATGTTCCAGTCGCCGCAGACGAGCACCTCGCGCCCGTCGGCGGCGGCCCGCTCCCGCAGTTCCTTGAGGTAGGCGAGGAACTCGCCCATGAAGCGGATCTTCTCGTCCTGCCGCTCGGTGCCGACCTCGCCCGAGGGGAGGTAGAGAGAGGCGACCGTCACACCCGGCAGGTCGACCTCGACGTACCGCCCACTCGCGTCGAACTCCGAGGACCCGAAGCCGACCTGGACCCGGTCCGGCTCACGACGGGAGTAGAGGGAGACGCCCGCGCGGCCCTTGGCGGCGGCGGGCGCGTGCACGACGTGCCAGCCCTCGGGCGTGCGCACGTGCTCGGGCAGTTGCTGCGGCTCGGCGCGCACCTCCTGCAGACACAGCACGTCTGCCCCGGTACCCGCGAGCCACTCGACGAAGCCCTTCTTGGCGGCGGCACGCAGCCCGTTCACATTGGCGGAGGTCACAGTCAACACCCGGGCACCCTACCCGCACACTGGACGAGGCCCCGCAAGGGACCTCCTGCTGTCCCGCCTGTCACTCACTGCACGGATATACGGTTACGAAATGCTCATCCGCCCCGTTCCCTTCGACCATCCGGACGCCGTCAAGCTCAACGACGAGGTCCAGGCCGAGTACGACGTCCGCTACGGCGACGGCGGCGACGCCACGCAGCTGGACCCGGCCGACTTCCGGCCGCCGAACGGCCTGTACCTGATCGCGTACGACGTGGACGGCACCCCCGTCGCCACGGGTGGCTGGCGCAGTCAGGACAAGAACGCCGAGGGGAACGAGGACGGCGACGCCGAGCTCAAGCGCATGTTCGTCGTCGCCGACATGCGCGGCCGGGGGCTGGCCCGACGCATCCTGGCGGCCCTGGAGGAGGACGCCCGCGCGGCGGGCCGCATCCGCATGGTCCTGGAGACGGGCACCAAGCAGCCCGAGGCGGTCGCCCTGTACGCCTCCAGCGGATACGAGCCGTGCGAGAAGTTCGGCTACTACCGCTCCTACGACAACAGCCTTTGCTACGCCAAGCCGCTGCGGCCGTAGCGGACGGCCGGGTGCGGCTCATGTGACGTGCTACTCACGCAGCCCGATGGCCTCGACGGGACGGGAGCGCAGGGCGAGTTTCGTCGGCACCAGGACCGCACCCGCGGCAAGCGTGGAAGTGGCCGCGACGACACCCAGATACATGAGCGGCGGAATGTATGGCACGAGCGACCGGGTCAGGCCGAAACTCACCGTCGTCAGTGGCAACAGCGGAATGACCGTGCCGACCACGACGGCGATGAGAATGAGCACACCGGTTTCGATCCGCATCATCCATGTCACCTGTTCCCGGGTCGCACCCACGAGCCTGAGCATGGCGAACTCCCTGCCCCGGGACAGCGTCGTCATCACAAGCGTGTTGGCGACGGCTACGGCGATGTAGCCGAAGACCAGCAGGAGCGGCAACGCGCTGCCGACCAGGTTGGCGACGGCCATCTCACGCTGGGCCGACGACAGGCCTCCCTTGTTCATGACCTTGATGCCGGGGTAACGCTGACCCAGTGCGGTGAGTTCGTCGGCGACCTCGTCCTTGTCCGCCCCGTCCGCGACACGCACGAGCACCGAGTCGTACAGCCGCTTCGAGCTGTGCCGCAGCACCGTCTGGTAGGAGAGCGTCACGTCGCCGAATCCCAGCCCGCGCGCGTACACGGCGACGACCTTCGGCCGCACAGTGGCACCGTCGGGCAGATGCAGCCTGACCGTGCGCCCCACATCCGCGCCCAGCGTGAAGGCGGCCGACTCGCTGAGGGCCACGGTGTCCGCCGACAGGTCGTCCAGGCTGCCCTTGCGGACATCCAGGTCGAGGAGCTGTCCGGTCTTGCCGGGGGTCAGCCCCTGGGCCTGGTAGTCGAAGACCTCCGGCGAGCCCAGCAACTTGCGGGAGGCGAACAGGTCCACACGCACAGTGCCCGCGGCCGCCGAAACGCCGGAGAGACGGCGTACGTCGTCCGAGACCCCGACCGGCAGTCCCCCGGCCCCTCCGCTGATGGTGAAGTCGGCGACGGTGCCCTGCGTCGCCTGCTTCTCGGCCGCGTGTGAGGTGGTGGTGGGGATGAACAACTGGAGCGAGGCGAAGCCGATCGCGAGGATGAGCGGACCGATCCCCGCTGCGAGCCGCCGGGAATTGGCCCGGGTGTTGGCCACGGCCAGATAGCCGAGGTTTCCGAACCGCCGCTGGAAGGGCCGGGCCAGCATCCGGGCCATGAGGCCGACCACCGGGGGCGCAAGGACCAGCACCGCGATGACCATGACCAGGCCACCGCTGCCCGCGGCGGCCACCGCGAAGATGCTGCCGAAGAAGAGGGGCAGCAACGAGGCCACAAGGCCCAGCACCAGCAGCAGTACGCCGAAGAAGATCCGGACTCGGCCGAGCTTCGGCTCCTCGGCTCGGGACACGCTCAGCGCCTCCACCGGACGGATGGCGACCACCCGGCGGGCGACCGCGAATCCCGCGACCTGGGCCGCCACGACTGCGATGAACACGGCGGCGATCATCGGCAGCGGACCGTACGAGAAGGAGAAATCCTCCGGCAACACCCCGATGACGGACAGCGCCTTGCGCATCACACCGGCCGCCAGCGCACCGGGCACGCAGCCGAGCGCCGACGCGAGCAGCGCGATCACCAGGACCTCGCCGGCGATCATCTTGTGGATCTGCTTCGGAGTGGCACCCGATACCCTCAACAGAGCCAGTTCACGGCGCCTTTGATGCATGTTCAGGGCCAGTGTGCTGCCGACCACCATCATGGTGATGAGGATGACCGTGGCGCCGAGCGAGCCCGCCAGTTCCTTCAGACTGCCGCGGGCCGAGGCCACATCCGGGTTCTCCACGCTGCTGCGCCCGTCACCGGTGTAGAACTCGACGCGCGCACCGTCCAGCGCGTCCCCGACCCGGTCCGCGAGCCGTCCCGCGTCCGTGCCCTTGGCAGCGACCACCCCAATCGCGCTGACCAGGTCGTCGCGCCCGTACAAGGCACGCGCCTCATCCTCCGCGAAGCACACCGGCGGGGTACGCAGCGCCCCGCCGCCTCCCTTGTACGTCACCACGCCGACGACCCGGTAGGTGCCGGCAGGCCCGGTGGAGGCGATCCGGACCCGGTCGCCGGTCTTCACTCCCGCATGCTCGGCCAGTGACTTCTCCAGCACCACCTCGCCGGCGTGCTCCGGTGCCCGCCCCTGCCGTTCGAACGGGCCGAGGGAGGCACTGGCCCAGTTGACGCCGACGGAGCGGTGGCCGTCCGCACCTTTGACCAGGCCGCCGCCCTCGTCGACGACCTGCGCGGGGAACCGCAGCACGCCCACGGCCTCGGCCGCGCCCTCGGCCCGGGCCGCTTCGGCCACCAGGTCGGTCGGCACACCGACCTCGTCCTGGAGAGGTTTCGTCTTGGTGTGCTTGCCCTCGTGGACCGAGAACGACTTCTTCCCGCCGACGACAACGGCCGCGTCCGCGTACCGCTGCACCGGAACGCCGTTACCGATGCCCGACTGGAGGATGATCCCGAACGCTGTTATCAGCACGGACGCCCCGAACAACGCCACGAAGGCACCCACGAACCCTGACTTGCGCTGGGCAAGGGTCTGCAGAACAAGCCGGACCACTGGCTACCACTCCCCCAGCCGTGTCATGCGCTCCGCGACGCGCTCCGGCGTAGGACGTGTCATCTCCTCCAGATAGCGTCCGTCGGCGAGGAACGCCACGCGGTGGGCGAAGGAGGCGGCGACCGGGTCGTGGGTGACCATGATCACGGTCTGCCCCATGTCGTCCACGACGTCCCGAAGCAACTGCACCACCTGCCGGGCGGTGCGTGTGTCCAGCGCTCCGGTGGGCTCGTCGGCGAAGACGACCTCCGGGCGGGCGGCCAGCGCGCGGGCGATGGCGACCCGCTGCTGCTGACCGCCGGAGAGCTGGTCCGGTCGATGGTGCAGCCGGTCGGTGAGCCCCACTTGGCCGACCACCTGGTTCAGCCACTGGGCGTCGGGCTGTCGACCGGAGAGCATCAGCGGCAGGGTGATGTTGTCCGCCACGGTCAGCGCGGACATCAGGTTGTACGCCTGGAAGACGAAGCCGACGCGCTCACGGCGCAGGATCGTCAATTCCACTTCGTCCAGCGTCGACAGATCCGTACCGCCGAGGACGACCGTGCCGGTGTCCGGGCGGTCGAGGCCCGCCGCGCAGTGCAGGAAGGTGCTCTTACCGGCCCCGGAAGGACCCATCACGGCCGTGAACGAGCCGCGCGCGAAGGCCAGTGACAGATCGCGCAGCACGTGCACCGCACCGGCGCCCTTGCCGTAGGTCTTTCGTACTCCGTCAAGTCGTACGACCTCGTGAGCGACCAGCGGCGAACCGACGTCGGCGCGGTACCCGGGAACCGCGCTCCCCTCCGTGTCCCCGACGTCCTCGACCCGCCCCGCCCGTCCCCTTCTGCTCACGTCAGGTCCTCTCCCCGTGGTAGTGCTGCGGCTTGCTCCCGAAGGACGGTAGGTGGGCAGTCCGGCCACGGACCATGACGTGCACTGGAGACTCTCAGGTGCACTTAACTGCCCCTCTGCGAGATCACTCCCGCTGGTAGGCTGCCCCCGATGTCGACTCGGGAGCGTCGAAGAACGGTGCGAGCACCCGGTCTCCGCGCATCAGGGCGCGCGCATCCCGAGCTCTGGGTCCGCCGGACGGTGATCCGCTTCCCATCAGCCATCACCTACATCTTCGTGAGCCTGGGCACCGGGTTGCTCGGTGTGGCGCTGCTGTACCTGGTCGTCATCGTCTTCGTGCTCTGCCTTGTGGGCACCGGATTCCTGCTGCTCCCGAGCACGCTGCGGCTGCTGCGTCGGTACGCGAACTTCCACCGCGGGCAAGTCGGCCGGCTGACCGAGCGGCCCCTGCAGACCACTTACCGCGACCAGGCCCCGCACGCGCCACCACGTTCTCGGCCTTCGCTGCGTGACCCCGCGGTACGCAAGGATCTGGTGTGGCTCCCGGCGCATGCCATTCCGGGCAGCGCGCTGTGCCTGCTGACGCTGAGCGTGTGCGGAAGAGTGGCCAACTGGCTTACCACGCCGCTGTGGTGGAAGCTTGCCCCCGGCGAACGCGATGCGATCCTCGCCCTCACCGTCGACTCCTGGGGCAAGGCGGTCGCCGCACTGTTCGTGGGCCTCGTAGGCTCCGTGATCGCGATGCGCGTGACCTGGCTGCTGGCCCGGGCACACGGCGAGGCCTCCCGGTGGCTGCTGACCGCCCGGCCGCAGGTGCGACTGGATCAACGAGTACGCGAGTTGGCGGCCAGTCGAGCCGAGGCGCTGGACGCGCACGCCGCCGAACTGCGGCGCATCGAGCGCGATCTGCACGACGGGGCCCAGGCCGGAATCGTCGCCGTGTCGCTGCGCCTGGGCATGATCAAGCGTGCTCTCGCCCAACGGCCGGAGCAGGTTCCGGAGATGGTGGAAGCAACGCAGCAACTGACCGAGCAGGCCCTGAAGTCGCTGCGGAATCTGGTGCGCGGAATCTATCCGCCCGTCCTCGCCGACCGCGGTCTGGTCGACGCCGTACGGACCCTGGCGGCCCTGTCCGAGGTGCCGGTGAGAATCGACGCGGACGGGACGACGGACCGGGCTCCCGCCGCGGTGGAGACGGCGGCCTACTTCGTCGTGTCCGAGGCGCTGGCCAATGTCGCCAAGCACAGCGGCGCGCAGGCCGCGCTGGTATGGCTGCGCATCACCGAAAAAGCGATCTCCATCAGAATCGAGGACGACGGCCGCGGAGGCGCGTCGGCGGACGCCGGCGGCGGAATTCTCGGCCTCAAGCGCCGGGTTGCCGCATTCGACGGCACCACGGAACTGGTCAGTCCGCACGGCGGACCGACCGTACTGAAAGTGGAGATTCCATGCGGATCCTGATTGCCGAGGACAACGTTCTGCTGCGCGACGGACTGGAGCTGCTGCTGACCGGCGAGGGGCACGACGTGTGCGCGACCGTCGACAACGCGGACGATCTGCCCGGTGCGCTGCTCGGGCACCGCCCCGATGTGGCCGTCGTGGACGTACGCCTCCCGCCCGACTTCCGGGACGGCGGCCTCAGGGCAGTGGTCGAGGTTCGCAAGAGCCTGCCGGACCTCCCGGTCCTGGTGCTCTCTCAGTACGTCGAGCGGGCCTACGCCTCGGAACTGCTGGCACAGAGCGCATCCGGGGTCGGCTATCTCCTCAAGGACCGGGTGGGACGCACCGACGAGTTTCTGGAGGCTCTGCAGCGAGTCGCCGAGGGCGGGACCGTGATGGATCCCGAGGTCATCTCCCAGCTGATGATCCCTGCGGTCGGCGACGATCCGCTGGCCTCGCTGACACGCCGGGAGCGCGAGGTGCTCGCCCTGATGGCGCAGGGGCACAACAACAGCACCATCGCCGAGACGCTGTTCATCGTGGAAAGCTCGGTGAACAAGCACATCGGGAACATCTTCGCCAAGCTCGGCATGCCCACACCGGAGAGCGGCCACCGCCGGGTTCTCGCGGTGCTGGCCTATCTGCGGGCTTGAGGGCGCGGTGTGCTTCCGCTCGGCCCACAGGGCGTGGCCGTCGGCGACTGCTCAAGGACAGGCGCGACGACGGGGTGTAGAGAACTGCACCCGGAGATCGGAAGCCAGCCTCACTGAAATGCGCGGTCGCCCGGCCCAGGATGGTCCGAGGGCCCCCGGCCCGACACCGTTCAGCAGCGAGGAGCAGCCATGCCAGAACCCAGCGGATGGAAGCCGGCCAAAGAACGCCCCATGTGGCCCTGGGTCGTCCTTGCGGCGGTCGTGGTCGGCGTGATCATCAACGTCTTCCTCACGATCTGAGATCACTGCCAGAAGATCTCTACGGGTCCTTGGCGGTGACCAGTTCGGCGCGGGCCTCGTCGACAATCTTCTGGGCCGGCTCAGGCAGTCCATCGCGGTCGGCCAGAGCGTCGAACCGCCAGTCCATCTGCCAAGGCGGTCCCATGAACTCGTCGGTCACTGGCCAGGCTCCGTGTCCCGCGCCCTGTGGCGGATCCTCGAAGCTTCCTCGAGGAGGGCCTTGGCCTCGGCGATGTCGGTGGACTCTGCCGCGCGGTGGTGGAGGTCAGCCATGTGGGCGTCAAGCTCGGGATCACGTGCGATCGCGTACTCACCCCACCAACGGGCCATGAACGCCGGCAGCGGCCCGATGTCGTAGGTATCGGCGATCGTCCGCTTCCAGTGCTCGTCGAAGTCGGGAAGAAGTTGGGGAGCGTGCTTCGCGATGGCAGCGCGCAGCGCCTTCGGGTTCCGCTCGGGCATGGGCGGGATGACCGGCGTGGACTCTGCGGCGTGTGCACTCATGGCCGGATGTACTCCTTCGTGCTCCTTTGACGCACCGTGTCTTCGACGACAGCCCGCCTCGACGGCCCGGGTGAGCCGTTCGCTGCCAGGTCCCCTTGCTGGGTCCAGTACCCGGCACGGGGGATCACGACCGAGCGCCCGGGTTGTCACCAGTTCCGTCGCCGGACTCACGGCCGGTGGCGTCTTCACTGTCCTGCGTGGGCAGGCGTCGGCCGCGGGACTCCGCGAAGCGCAGTACGTCGGCGAGGCATTCGGACAGCCGGATCGCGGCGTACCGCACCTCGACGTTCGGGGACAGAGGATCACCCAGCACCCGTCGTGCCTCGACGAGCACCTCCAGGCCCTCGGTGAGTTGCAGGGCCTCGGTCTCGTCGGCCATCCGCGAGAGGTATCCGCCCTCGGCGGCGTTAGCGAGGAAGCAGGGTTTGCCGTCGGGCGGGAGCCAGGGCAGCAGCCGAAGCGTGGTGCGGGCATCCATCAGGCCACCGCCTTCTCCGCACCGATCACACGCCGGTTGAGGTACGCGGGGTGATGGCGGTGGAGGCGAGGGGCGCCCGCGCGGTGGGTTCCGGTGCCGGGGCCGAAGAGAAGCCTCAGCCCATGAGCGGTGCGGCGGATAAGGTCGTACATGTCGACGCTCCTGGTAAGCGTTGGCCGTGCCCCGGGGCCCTGCCAGGCCGCCGGGGTCTTCATGTTGTCTGCCCACTCTGCATCAGGGTGCGTTAGGTAGCAATAGGAAGCATGTGGTTGCATCCATATGTGGTGCCGCGCTACTCGGCGCTTTAGCGTGCATCCATGGCTGATGAGCGTGATTGGCGACCCGACCCGGCAAGTCACGTCTACGTGTATCTCCAGGTCGTGCACCACATCGCCGAGCAGATTCAGACCGGGCGGCTGCCTGTGGGTGCACGCCTTCCCGCCGAGCGCGACCTCGCGGAGCAGTACGGCGTAGCCGTCAACACCATCCGCCGAGCCGTCCGCGATCTACGCGATCAAGGTCTGGTCATCACCGTCCCGATCAAGGGAACCTTCGTACGCCCTGAGACGCCCTCCGCCGACGCACCGGCGAACGAGGACGGGCCGACAGACTGACGGCCCCGCCTGCCGCCCGACCCAACTCCCCCGAAATGAACGGCTGACCCACCACCAGCGGACGAACTGCCCCGGGTCTGCGGCGAGTTTGGCATCACCATCCCCGCCGACGGCGTCGGCGACGTCAAGGCCACTGAGTTCCAGCAGGACATCGATTCCTGCCCGACGGCTGATGATTGCCGCCTACGACCCCATCCGCCACACCACGAAGGCATCCACGGCCGTCTCCAAGCGTGACGGGACCGACATCGGCAACGCCACCCCTCGAACAGACCCCGGAAACGACGAAGATCCCGCCCGGTCTTCCGACCGAACGGGATCTTTTCAACTCCCTGAGACTCAAGGAGTTGTTGCGGTGGACCTGAGGGGATTTGAACCCCTGGCCCCCTCGATGCGAACGAGGTGCGCTACCGGACTGCGCCACAGGCCCTTGCAACGAGTGAAACTCTAGCATCCCGATCGGCGAGTCCGGAAATCCGTTCCGCCCAGGTCAGCACCACGGGGTGCGGCAGGCCGCCGGGACACCTACTCGTTGGCGGCCCGCGGCCGTTCCCCGTCCTCGTACTGGTCGAACAGTGGCGTACGCCCCCGCTCCCGGGACCGCCGCGCGGACGCCGCCCGTCGGGCGTCGCTCCGGCCGCCGTCCCCGGGCTCCGCCGCCCCGGCTCCGGGCTGCCCCGGCTCCGGCTCGGCCCCGGACACCGACGCCCCAGGTACCGGCGCTGTCGCCTCCGCCGCGCTCGACCGGGCGGAACTCCACGCGTCCGGCGCCCCGAGGTCCACGCTCGGCGTCGCCCGCGGGGCGACCGGCGCGGTCACATACGTCGGCAGCGGCACCGGGACCGGGTCCCAGGTCTCCCCGTGGCCCGGCCGGCGCTGCCGCTCGCGCTGCTGGTCCACCCACTCCGCGTGGTCGGTCTGCTCGACGAGCGCCCGGCGGTCGGCGGCGAGCGCGGACATCCCGGGGTCGCTTTCCGGCTCGGGCCCGTCCTCAGGTTCGTCCAAGTGGGGGTCGACCGGGGGCCGGCGCCTGGGCTGCCGCTCCCTGAGCCGCTGCGCCGCCGCCTCGGCCCGCCGCCGGTCCATCGTGTACGTGTACCGCTTCCGCTCCTGCACCCGCAGATACACGATGTACGCGCTCAGCAGCACGGCGGGCGCGCCGGGCGCCCACAGGAAGGCGAGGCCTCCGACCGCGGCGACGATCGCGCCGAGCGTGAACGCGACGAAGAGCGCCACAGTCGTACGCTGCCGGCGCGCGAGCACCTTCGAGCGTCGGGCGCGCGCCGCAGCCTCCGCCGAGGGTGCCTTCCGCGCCCGGGGCACACGCTTGTCCACAGGCGGCCGCTCGGCCGCCGGCTCCGCACCGGAGGGTGCCTGCGCCGCAGGCCTGGGCGCCACCTTGCCCGCCGACCCTCTTCGGGGGCCCTCCGGCTCCGCGCCCGGCCGTGCCTGCGGCTCGGTCGGAGGCATGGCGAAGTCCCGGACGTCCACCGAGCTGGTGACGCCGTCCGGGAGGGCACTGTGCTCCCCCTCTTCGGCGGAGCGCGCCCGCAGGTCCTTGGCGTATCGACGCTCCATGCCCGCCCGTCCGGACAGCAGCCGGATGGCGGTACTGAAGCGTTCTGTCGGACGAGACTCGTTCAACTCGTCCTGCCTACGGAGCCACATCGGCACCAAGTAGGCGGCCCAGGCCCCGACAATGACTGCGTAGATGAGGCCGCTGCTGCTCACGTCTCACACGGTAGAGGGGATTGCGTGAGGCCATCCGCCAATTGGGCCGGTGTGTCGCACGATCTGGCTGATATTTCGAGCTTTTTTTGGGACCGATGCGATCAGCAGGCCACCGGAACCGCTAATTCAGAGGACCGAGACAATCAGTAACCGATCGATTTCGAACATATTTTTTATTTCAGTGGGTTGACCGGCTTCCCCGGATCCGTGCCCGCTCTCCGCGCCCGCGAACCCGGGCCCGGCGTGCCGGTCTGTCCGTAGCGCGCACGGTGCCAGCGCGCCAGCAATCCCTCGGGCAGCTCTTCCACGGTGAGCGCGAAGACGAGGTGGTCCCGCCACGCCCCGTCGATGTGCAGATAACGCGGCCGGAGCCCTTCCTCGCGGAATCCGAGCTTCTCCACCACCCGGCGGCTCGGCCCGTTCTCGGGGCGAATGCAGACTTCGATGCGGTGCAACCCGACGGTCCGGAAGCAGTGGTCGACGGCGAGGGCCACGGCCGTCGGCGTCACCCCGCGGCCGGCGACCGCCTCGTCCACCCAGTAGCCGATGTGGCCCGAGCACATCGATCCCCAGGTGATCCCGGCCACCGTCAACTGTCCGGCGAGCCGACCCTGGTACTCGATGACGAAGGGCAGCATCCGGCCCGCGTTGGCCTCGCCGCGCAGATGCCGGACCATCTGGCGGTAGGTCGGCCGGTGCGTGATCGGGCCGCCGGGCGTGGGTGGCGGAATGGTCGCCTCCCACGGCCGCAGCCAGTTCCGGTTGCGGCGGTTGACCTCGCGCCAGACCCGCTGGTCGCGCAGCTTTATCGGCCGGAGGACGACATCGCCGTCCGCCAGTTCGACGGGCCAGGATGGGCTGTTCAGCTCGCACCCCCACTCGGTCCGGGGTCCTCGCCGGTCACGGAGCCGCCCGCGTCGGCCCTGCGGTGGTCGCCGCCGCGGATCTGGTCGACGGCGTGCATCAGCAGGGGTTCCAGGACGGCCAGTCCGTCCTTCACGCCGCCGGTGGATCCCGGCAGGTTGACGATCAAGGTCCCTTCGGCGACGCCGGCGAGACCCCGGGACAGCGACGCCGTGGGCACCTTCTCCCTTCCGAACGCTCTGATGGCCTCGGGAATGCCCGGCACCTCGTAGTCGATCACCGCACGGGTGGCCTCGGGGGTGCGGTCGGTGGGCGAGACACCGGTGCCGCCGGTGGTCACGATCACGTCGTAGCCCGCGCGAGAGCCGACCCGCAGCGCGTTCTCCACCGGTTCCCCGTCCGGAACCACCCACGGTCCGTCGACCGCGAAGCCGGACCGGATGAGCGCCTCCGCGATCAGAGGCCCTCCCTTGTCCTCGTACACGCCCGCCGCCGCGCGGTTCGACGCGGTCACCACCAGGGCGGAGTACGCCGCCGAGAGAGCGTTCCCCGTCGGCGGCTCGACCGGGGCCGTCACGCCCGGCTCCAGTCGCCCGAGGTGCCGCCCGTCTTCTCCTCCACGCGCACGTCCGTGATCACCGCCCCCTTGTCGACCGCCTTGACCATGTCGATCACGGTCAGAGCCGCGACGCTGACCGCGGTGAGGGCCTCCATCTCGACGCCCGTGCGGTCGGTGGTCTTCACGGTGGCCGTGATCTCGACGGCGTCGTCCGCCACCGACAGATCCAGCTTCACGCCCGACACCGCCAGCGGATGGCACAGCGGGATCAGGTCGGGTGTGCGCTTGGCGCCCATGATCCCCGCGATCCGCGCCGTGGCGAGCGCGTCGCCCTTGGGGACGCCCTCGCCGCGCAGCAGCTCCACCACGCGCGGCGAGACCAGGACACGGCCGCTGGCGCGCGCGGTGCGCGCGGTCACGTCCTTCCCGGAGACGTCGACCATGCGGGCGGCTCCCGCGTCGTCGATGTGGGTCAGTCGGTCGTGCGTACTCATGTGCTGCGGCGCTCCCGGTCCGGGCCCGACGCGGTACGGCATGCGGGCCTGCTGTGCGCGACACGGTACCGCCAAGTCGACGCGTGCAGGCGAAGCCCTGGAGCCTCTCGTCCGGATCTGGTGCTGCGACCGGACCGCTCAGCCGAGCAGGACCACCTCGACCTCGGTGCCCGGCTCGACCGCCGTGTCGGCCTCGGGCACGACGATCAGCGCGTCGGCCTGTGCGAGGGCCGCGATCAGGTGAGATCCGGCGCCGCCGACCGGGGTCACCGCGCCGTCGCCGTACTTCCCGCGCAGGAACTGCCGACGGCCCGCGGGCGAGGTCAGCGCCTTGTCCGCGTGCAGGACGGCGCTGGTTCTGGGCCGGTGGACGTCCTCCAGGCCCATCAGGGTGCGGATCACGGGGCGGACAAACAGCTCGAAGGAGACGTACGACGACACCGGGTTGCCCGGCAGTGCGAGCAGCGGCGTGTGGTCGGGGCCGATCAATCCGAAGCCCTGGGGTTTGCCGGGCTGCATGGCGAGCTTGCGGAACTCGACGCCGCGGCCCGCTTCATCACCGTCGCCGCCGCCGTCACCGTCGCCGTCGTCGTCGCCGGCGCGGTTGTCGTCGCCGACAGCGGAGAGCGCCTCCTTCACCACGTCGTACGCCCCCACGCTCACTCCTCCGGTGGTGACCATGAGGTCGGCACGGACGAGCTGGTCCTCGATGGCGGAGCGCAGCGTCTCGGCGTCGTCGGCGACCGCGCCGACCCGGTAGGCGATGGCACCGGCGTCCCGGGCGGCGGCGGTGAGGGCGAAGCTGTTGGAGTCGTAGATCTGGCCGCTCGCCAATTCCTCGTCGGGCTGGACGAGTTCGCTCCCGGTGGACATGACGACCACGCGTGGGCGCGGGCGCACACGTACCGTGCCGCAGCCGATCGCCGCGAGCAGCGCGATCTGCGACGGACCGAGGACGGTGCCCGCCGCGAGGGCGAGGTCACCGGCCTTCACGTCGCTGCCCTTCGCGCGCACATGCGCGCGGGCCTCGACCGGACGGTGGACCCGCACCTGCCCGGTGGCGCCCTCGGGTGACAGGCTGCCGGCGCGCATCCCGGAGACCGGGCCGCCGCCCAGCCCGCCGTCGGTCCACTCCACGGGCACGACGGCCTCGGCGCCGGGCGGCAGCGGGGCGCCGGTCATGATGCGCGCGGCCTGACCGGGCCCGACGTCAAGCAGGTCGGCCGAGCCCGCCGCGACATCCCCGATCACCGTGAGGGAGGCCGGGAACTCCTCGCTCGCGCCCTCGACGTCGGCGACCCGCACCGCGTATCCGTCCATCGAGCTGTTGTCGAACGGCGGCAACGAGACCGGCACCGTGACCTCGTCGACCAGAACGCAGCCCTGGGCGTCGAGCAGGTTCAGCTCGATGGGTTCCAGGGGGCGGACGGTGGCGAGGATGTCCTTCAGGTGTTCATCCACCGACCAGAGGTGTTCCTGCCCGCTGGTCCGGGTCACGGCGGCGCTCAAGATCGCTACATCTCCTCGGCTACAAAACTGCGAAGCCAGGTCCGGAAGTCCGGGCCCAGGTCTTCACGTTCGCACGCGAGCCTGACAATGGCACGCAGGTAGTCGCCACGATCGCCGGTGTCATAGCGGCGGCCCTCGAAGACGACGCCGTGCACCGGGCCCCCGACCTTCTCGTCCTCGGCGAGTTGCTGGAGGGCGTCGGTGAGTTGGATCTCGCCGCCGCGGCCCGGCTCGGTGTTGCGGAGGATGCCGAAGATGTTCGGGTCGAGGACGTAGCGGCCGATGACCGCGTAGTTCGACGGGGCGTCCGCCGGGTCCGGCTTCTCGATCAGGCCGGTCACCTTGACGACGTCGCCGTCCTCGGTGGACTCCACGGCGGCGCATCCGTAGAGGTGGATCTGCTCCGGAGCGACCTCCATGAGCGCGACGACGCTGCCGCCGTGCTGCTCCTGGACCTCGACCATGCGCGCCAGCAGGGGGTCGCGCGGGTCGATCAGGTCGTCGCCGAGGAGGACGGCGAAGGGCTCGTGGCCGACGTGCGGGGCGGCGCACAGCACGGCATGACCGAGGCCCTTGGGATTGCCCTGGCGGACGTAGTGGATGGTGGCGAGATCGCTGGACTCCTGGACCCTCGCGAGCCGTTCGGCGTCCTGCTTCTTCTCCAGGGCCGACTCGAGTTCATAGTTGCGGTCGAAGTGGTCCTCGAGAGGGCGCTTGTTGCGGCCGGTGATCATCAGGACGTCATCGAGACCAGCGGCCACGGCCTCCTCGACCACGTACTGGATCGCGGGCTTGTCCACGACCGGCAGCATCTCCTTGGGAGTGGCTTTGGTGGCCGGCAGGAACCGGGTGCCAAGGCCCGCCGCGGGAATGACAGCCTTGGTGATCCTGGGGTGCGACTCAGTCATGCTCGCAACCATATCCGCTGGCTATGCACGGAATCTGTACTTCCAGACAATTGGCTCTCATATGAGCGCATTTACGAAAGGTGGGGTAGTGACCTGTGGTTCCCATGGGACACGAGACAGAGGCTGACAAAAGAAGGTTGCGGCGCGACTTCCTCGCGGTGAGAAGCGGGTTGACCGCGGATGACGTGCGCGAAGCGGCGGCGGCGCTCGCCGGGCACGCGCTGGAGCTGACCGAACTCGGGCACGCACGCACGGTCGCCGCGTACGTCTCCGTGGGAAGCGAACCGGGCACTCTCGCGCTCCTGGACGCGCTGCGCGCGCGGGGTGTGCGGGTTCTGCTCCCGGCGCTCCTGCCCGACAACGACCTCGACTGGGCGGTGTACGCCGGGCCGGACTCCCTCGTACGCGTCCGGCACGGCGGGCGGATGGCCCTCCTGGAGCCCGCCGGGGAGCGGCTGGGCCCGGAGGCCGTCGAGGAGGCCGACGCCGTGCTGCTACCCGGCCTGGCCGTCGACGCGCGCGGCATGCGGCTGGGGCGCGGCGGCGGCTCGTACGACCGGGTACTGGACCGCCTGGAGCGTGCGGGCACCGACCCCGCGCTGGTGGTGCTGCTGTACGACACGGAGGTCGTCGAGCGGGTTCCCGAGGAGGCGCACGACCGGCCGGTGCACGCGGTGGTGACGCCGTCGGGCGTACGCCGCTTTCGCTGAGCCCCGCCGTCGGGCTCCCGGCTGCCCCGATCCGTGCCCGTACGCGAAACGGCCCTCCACGCGCGCGTGGAGGGCCGTTTCCTGCCGGGACCGTCAGGTCAGGGCTTGAGCACCAGGGTGTCGGTCGTGTTCTTGTCGACCGCGCCCTTCGAGAAGTGCCACGACAGCAGTTCGCCCTTGGCCCACTTGTCCGTCTGATCGGTGTAGTGGTCGCTGTAGGCGTGGCCCGAGGCACCGGAGAGGTTTATCCACTTGGACTTGTCGAGGTCGTCCAGGTTGACCACCATCCGCATCGACGGCACCCAGATCGCGCTGTAGCCGCCCGCCGCGTTCCAGCCGGTGGCGTTCACCGTCGCCTCACCGCCGTCGATCTTCCAGGGACCGCGGTTGAGCATGTACCGCACTATGCCGGGACCGCCGGTGCCCAGGGTCTGGTTCTTCAGGAACAGGCGGTGCAGCCGGCCCCAGCTCCAGGTGTCGATGTCCTTGCCGAGCTTGGCGGTCAGCTCCCAGCGGGCGTCCTTCAAGGCGCGCGCGAACAGTTCGTCGCGCGTCTCCGTGGCCGGCTCGGTGCGCGTCTTGGGCGACTGCCACCAGTCGTTCTTCTGATCGTCGATGATGTTGCGCACCACCTCGAACCAGCGGTCGCCACCGTCCGGCTGCGCCTGGTCCGCGTCGCGCTGACCGCACTCGCGCACCTTCTGGTTCTCGTCCGCGGGCCCGGTGCTGGTGACCGGCTCCACCCACAGGCACTGCCCCTTGACCCGCAGCTCCTTGGGCAGCTTGTTGCCGAAGGCGAGCTTGAGGATGTTGCGCCAGACGGCGTTGAAGTACGCGGCCGCCGCCGAGTCGGAGTTCTGGGTGTAGTCCCAGCCCTCCAGCAGCTTCTGCGCCTCACGGACGTACTTGTCGGAGACGTCGATCTTGAGCAGCTTGGGCACCAGGAGCCTGGCGATCTCGCTGCTGTTGTCGAGCTGCATCTGCCGCATGTCGTCGGTCGAGATCTTGCCGCCGCCCTTGATCTTCGACTCGATCAGGTCGGCGATCCGCTGGCTGCGCGTGCCGTAGCCCCAGTCCGTGGTGAGCGTGTAGGGGTACTTGTCCTTGTCGATCACGGCCTGGTTGGCGGTGACGATGTAGCCGCGCTTCGGGTCGAACTCGTAGGGCAGCGCGTCCTGCGGGATGTACTGATCATTCCAGCTGTACTTCGAGTCCCAGCCCGGCACCGGGAGCGAACCGCCGTCGCCCTTCTTGCGCGCCGGGATCCTTCCGGGCAGCTGGTAGCCGATGTGGCCCTCGGTGTCGGCGTAGATCAGGTTCTGCGAGGGAACGTCGAAGGACCGGGCTCCCTGGCGGAACTCCGTCCAGTTCGAGGCCTTGTCTATCGCGAAGACGGCGTCCATGGACTTGCCGGGGTCCAGGGCGGTCCAGCGCAGCGCTATGCCGTAGCCGTCGCCGCGGTCGGGCGCGGCGGTGGCGACGCCGGCCTTCTTGCCGACCTTGACGAGCTCGTCGTCGCGGTCGGACAGCAGGGGGCCGTTGTTCGTCTCACGCACGACGATCTTCTTGGACCCGCCGCCGGCGATCTTGATCGTTTCGGTGCGGGTGGTGAACGGCTTCACCTTGCCGTCGTACAGGTAGCCGTCGCCGGACAGCTTCTCCAGGTAGAGGTCGGTGACGTCGACACCGGAGTTGGTCATGCCCCAGGCGATGTTCTGGTTGTGGCCGATGATCACGCCGGGCATACCCGCGAAGGTGTAACCCGTGACGTCGTACTGGCACTTGCTGGAGACCGCCGTGCAGTGCAGGCCCATCTGGTACCAGACCGACGGCAACGAGGCCGACAGGTGCGGGTCGTTGGCCAGCAGCGGCTTGTTGGTGATGGTGTGCTTGCCGGCGACGACCCAGGAGTTGGAGCCGATGCCGTGGCCGTTCACGCCGACGGCCGTCGGCACGTTGTCCAGGACCTTGTAGAGGCCCGTCAGCTGGCTCTGCAGAGCCGAGCCGGCCGACATCGTGGTCGCGGTCGACGTCGAGGTTCCGTTCGTCGCGGTCGACTGCGTGCCCGCCGTCGAGCCCCGTGCGAACGTCTGGGTCAGGGCGTTGTACTGGCCCTCCTGGACGATCGCCTTGTTGCGTGCGTACGGGTACTGCGGGTACAGGTCGGCGATCTGCTTCGGGCCGAGGCGGCTGGTCATCAAGGAACGGTCGATCTCGTCCTGCATGTTGCCGCGCAGGTCCCAGGCCATCGCCTTGAGCCAGGCGACCGAGTCGACGGGGGTCCAGGCCTCGGGCGTGTAGTCGTGGGAGAAGCCCAGGGCCGCGTACTCCAGGGAGATGTCCTTGTTGTCCTTGCCCTTCAGGTAGGCGTTGACGCCCTTGGCATACGCCTGGAGGTACGCCTTGGTGGAGGCCGACAGCTTGGTGTCGTACTCCTTGCGGGCCACCCGGTCCCAGCCCAGGGTGCGCAGGAACTCGTCGGTCTTCACCTGGCTCTTGCCGAACATCTCGGACAGGCGTCCGGACGTCATGTGGCGGCGCACGTCCATCTCGTAGAACCGGTCCTGCGCCTGGACGTAACCCTGCGCCATGAACAGGTCCGCGTCCGACGAGGCGTAGATCTGCGGCACCCCGTAGCCGTCGCGCTTGACGTCGACGGGGCCCGAGAGGCCGTCGAGGGTGACCGAGCCGCTGGTCTGCGGGAAGGAGGCGCGCACGGTACTGACGGACCAGTACCCGCCGTAGCCGACGCCTCCCACGAGAGCCAGAACCAGGACGATCACGAGCAGACGGGCTCTGCGCCCCTTCTTCCTGCCGGACTTGCCGGGCTTCTGGCCGGAAGAGGCGGTGGTGTTGGGGGGCATCGCTGTCCTTGCTGTCCTTACGCGAGCGGCAGGGCGGGCTGTGCTTCGTACTGAGCGCTGGAGCAACCATAGGCGCAGGATCCGCCTTGCCTTGACGCGGAGTCGGGAACCCGCCCGGACCGGAGTTCGAGTGCCGTCGCCGCGGAGCGTCAAGAAAGCGTCAAGAGTTAGGTAAAGTAATGAAGTAGTTGCGTTGAAGTCCGTGGTAGCAACCGGCTTCACGTGCTCGGATCGAAGCGTTCGCATCGCGGCGCGCGGATCAGCGAGAAGGGAACGGCCACTGACTGTCCACCACCTCAACCAACTCCTGCTCATCTGCGCACTCGTACTGCTCGTCGCGGTGGCAGCCGTCCGGATCTCGTCGCGCAGCGGGCTCCCCAGCCTGCTCCTCTACCTGGGCATCGGCATGGCCCTGGGCCAGGACGGGTTCGGCCACGTCTACTTCAGCAGCGCGGCGCTGACCCAGGTCATGGGGTACGCGGCCCTGGTCGTCATCCTGGCCGAGGGCGGCCTGGGCACGAAGTGGAAGGAGATCAGACCGGCCCTGCCGGCGGCCTCCTCACTGGCCCTCGTGGGCGTCACGGTGAGCGTCGGCATCACCGCCGCCGCCGCACACTACCTGACCGGTCTCGGGTGGCGGCAGGCGCTCATCATCGGAGCGGTGGTGTCCTCGACGGACGCGGCGGCCGTCTTCTCGGTACTGCGGAAAGTACCCCTCCCCGCGCGCGTGAAGGGCGTTCTGGAGGCCGAGTCCGGCTTCAACGACGCCCCGGTGGTCATCCTCGTCGTCGCCTTCTCCACCGCGGGTCCGCTCGAACACTGGTACGTACTCCTGGGCGAGATAGCGCTGGAGCTGGCCATCGGTGCCGCCATCGGCCTCGCGGTGGGCTGGCTCGGCTCCTGGGGCCTGCGGCACGTGGCGCTGCCCGCCTCCGGCCTCTACCCCATCGCCGTCATGGCCATCGCGGTCACCGCCTACGCGGCCGGCGCACTGGCACACGGCAGCGGCTTCCTCGCCGTCTACCTCGCGTCCATGGTGCTCGGCAACGCGAAGCTGCCGCACTGGCCCGCCACGCGCGGTTTCGCCGAGGGTCTCGGCTGGATCGCCCAGATCGGGATGTTCGTCCTGCTCGGACTGCTGGTCACCCCGCACGAGCTGGGCGGCGACATCCTGCCCGCCCTGGTGATCGGCCTGGTGCTGACCATGGTGGCGCGGCCACTGAGCGTGGTCGCGAGCCTGGCGCCCTTCCGGGTGCCGTGGCAGGAGCAGGCACTGTTGTCGTGGGCCGGGCTACGCGGCGCGGTGCCCGTCATCCTGGCGACGATTCCCATGGTCAACGGCGTCGACGCCACCCACCGCATCTTCAACATCGTCTTCGTACTGGTCGTCGTCTACACCCTGGTCCAGGGGCCGACGCTGCCGTGGCTCGCCCGCAGCCTGCGCCTGGGCGAGGGCCCCGAGGCCGCCGACCTCGGCATCGAGTCGGCACCCCTGGAGAGGCTGCGCGGACATCTGCTGTCCGTGGCGATCCCCAAGGGGTCACGGATGCACGGCGTCGAGATCAACGAGCTGCGGCTGCCGGCCGGGTCCGCCGTCACCCTCGTCGTGAGGGACGGGAAGTCCTCCGTGCCGCTGCCGACGACGGTGCTGCAGCACGGCGACGAACTCCTCGTGGTCGCCACGGACCAGGTCCGCGACGCGGCGGAGAGACGGCTTCGGGCCGTCGGCCAGGGTGGCAAGCTGGCCGACTGGCTGGGGACGCCCGAGAAGGCGGCGCCCGGCCGCTGACGGGATTCCGCAGCGTTCGGCGCGGCCTCGCGGGCGCGCTCCGGGGCGGGCGTGACGCCGGCGCGAGCGTCGATCAAGGGTGGGTTTCGTACGGTTCACACCCACTGGTAATCCCAGGTGGAAGCCCCAGCGCCACCTGTTTTCACAGGTTGCTCGAACCCATGTTCTGTACAATCAAGGCGCACCCTGATCGAACCAACTCTGCCTGACGCAGAGCTGGCGCGACCGTATGGCGGCCGGGGCGCCCCTCTCTGCGGGCGTCGGCATCTACCGCAGTCCGCGCAAGAGGACAGCTCTCGGCGCCCCCGTACGGGGGCGCTACCAGGCGGCAGAAAGGCACGGGCCGTGGCGTCCACGGTCACCTCGAAGTCGTCCCGTCCGGGCTACGGACAGTTGCTGCGCACCCGTGGCTCCTGGACGTTTCTGCTCCCCGGCTTCGCGGCGCGCCAGCCGTTCGCGATGCTCACCATCTCCATCGTGCTGCTCGTGCAGCACACGACCGACTCGTACGGGGCCGCGGGTGCCGTCGCGGCGGTCACCGGCGTCTCCATGGCGCTGTTCGCGCCGTACGGCGGCCGGCTCGCCGACCGCTACGGCCAGCGCGCGGTACTGCTCCCCGGCGTCCTTGCGCACTCTGTCTCCGGTGTGTCCCTGACGGCGCTCGCACTGGCCCACGCCCCCCTGTGGGCACTGTTCGCGGCGGCCGTCCCGACCGGCGCCTCGGTGCCGCAGATCGGCCCCATGGTGCGCGCCCGCTGGGGCGTGAAGCTCCAGGACTCCCCGCTGATGACAACGGCGGCCGCCTTCGAGTCCGTCACCGACGAGCTGACCTTCGTGCTCGGCCCCCTGCTGGCGACGGCCCTGTGCACCACCGTGGCCCCGGCCGCGGGCCTGCTCACCGAGGCGGCGCTGACGCTGGCCGGCGGTCTGCTGTTCGCGGCACAGAAGAGCACGCAGCCGCCCGTCGCCGCCGCGGCGCACGCGCGCGTGGAGCACGCTTCCGCCCTGCGCGTCCCCGGGGTGCGCGTTCTGGCCGTGATCTTCCTGGGCATCGGTTCCGTCTTCGGCGGCATGCAGGTCTCGCTCGCCGCGTTCAGCGAGTCGATCGGCAAGCCCGGCCTGAACGGCGTCCTGTACGGCGTCTTCGCCGTCGGCAACATGCTCTCCGGTGTCGTGTGCGGCGCCATCGCCTGGAAGGCCGCCCCGCAGCGGCGCCTCGTCATCGGCTACGCGGCCCTTGCACTCACCGCATCCGGCCTGTGGACCGCGCACTCCGTGGTCGTCCTGGCGGGCCTCGGCCTCCTGGTGGGCATGTGCGTCGCGCCCGCCCTGATCACCGGCTACACGCTGGTCGAGGGCCTGGTCCCGGCCGGAGCCCGCACCGAGGCCTTCACCTGGCTGACCGGTGCGGTCGCGCTCGGCCAGGCGGCCGCGGTCACGGTGGCCGGGCAGCTCGAGGACCACCTGTGGGACGGCGCCGGTTTCCTGGTCCCGATGGCCGGTACGGTGCTTGCGCTGGCGACCCTGGTGTCACTGCGGTCGTGGCTGGCGACGGAGCCCCGCGACCGCACCGCCGCACGTGGCGTCGGTCACCGCGTACCGGCATCAGTGGACTGATCCCGAGGAATACGCCACTATGGAACGTCGTTAGCACTCATTGAGTGAGAGTGCCAGGAGGAAGACAAGTGCCGACCTACCAGTACCAGTGCACCGAGTGCGGCGAGGGCCTCGAGGCGGTGCAGAAGTTCACCGACGACGCCCTGACCGAGTGCCCCAACTGCGGTGGGCGCCTGAAGAAGGTGTTCTCCGCCGTCGGCATCGTCTTCAAGGGCTCCGGCTTCTACCGCAACGACAGCCGCGGCTCGTCCTCGAGCAGCAGCCCCGCGTCGTCGAAGCCGTCGAGTTCCTCCACGGCCTCGAAGCCGTCGAGTTCCTCGTCGTCCGACTCCGGGTCTTCGTCCGGCTCCGGGTCGTCGTCGGGCAGCACCACCTCCTCCAGCTCCGCCGCATAAGGTCCGGCCGGAAGACCCCACCGTCGTGACGACGGCGGGGTCTTCGGTGTTTCCCGGGCCAGCTACTGTGCTCGCCATGGAGAACGCAGAGATCGGTGTCATCGGCGGCTCGGGCTTCTATTCCTTCCTGGACGACGTGACCGAGGTCCAGGTCGACACCCCCTACGGCGCACCCAGCGACTCCCTCTTCCTCGGCGAGATCGCCGGTCGGCGGGTCGCCTTCCTCCCCCGTCACGGCCGCGGCCACCATCTGCCGCCGCACCGCATCAACTACCGCGCCAACCTGTGGGCGCTGCGTTCGGTCGGGGCGCGGCAGGTGCTCGGGCCGTGCGCGGTGGGCGGGCTGCGCGCCGAGTACGGCCCCGGGACGCTGCTCGTACCGGACCAGCTGGTGGATCGTACGAAGAGCCGCACGCAGACGTACTTCGACGGGCTGCCGCTGCCCGACGGGACCGTGCCGCACGTGGTGCACGTCTCGCTCGCCGACCCGTACTGCCCCGTCGGCCGCAAGACCGCGCTGGAGGCGGCGCGCGGGCGGGACTGGGAGCCGGTGGACGGCGGCACGCTGGTCGTGGTCGAGGGCCCCCGGTTCTCCACCCGCGCCGAATCGTTGTGGCACCAGGCACAGGGCTGGTCCGTGGTAGGCATGACCGGCCACCCCGAGGCCGCGCTCGCTCGTGAACTGGAGCTGTGCTACACGTCGTTGACCCTGGTCACGGACCTGGACGCGGGCGCCGAGACTGGCGAGGGCGTCTCGCACGACGAGGTGCTCCAGGTGTTCGCGGCGAACGTGGACCGGCTGCGCGGTGTGCTGTTCGACGCGGTCGCGGGACTTCCGGCGAACGAGTCGCGGGACTGCCTGTGCACGACGGCGCTGGGTGGCATGGATCCGGGCTTCGAGCTGCCGTAGGGTCGCCCCAAGAGCCTGGAACCTCCCGTTCGGGGGAGCGAGTTGTCCACAACCGGCCGGTAGTCCACGGCCGCCGACGAGCTTCCTCCGAAGGCCTCATCGTGGATGGCGTCTCGATCTCGTCGATCTCGCGATGCAGGTGGTGGTCAGCATGGCTCAGCTCCCCCTTTCCGCAAGCCCGCTGCGCTCGGATGCTTCCGTACGCCCGCCGGACCGGGGCTCGGACATCGCGGTGCGGCCGCCGGACACGGACATCGGGGTGCGTGCGGACACGCCGCCGACCTGCACCGTGCCGCACTTCGCCCCCGTACGCGTACGCGGCGGCCGGCTGCGGCGTCTCATGAGGAACCGGAGGCGGGTTCTGGCCGTGGGCCTGGCGGTCACCGCCACCGCACTCGTGGCGGCGGGCCCGCGCGGCCCCGAGGGGGCGCGGGGACATCCTGACGCCGAAGCACGCCCCACGACGGCCGGACCCGAACGGGCGCGACGCCCGGTCGAGACGGTGACGGCGCCGGTGCGGATCGCCGACGGCGCGACGGTGCGGATGCTGCGGCCCGGCGACCGGGTCGACGTGATCGCGGCCGACGGCGGCGCCTCGAAGGTGGTAGCTGCCGGGGCCCGCGTGACACGGGTGCCGGACGTCGACCTCACGGAGAGCGGCGCGCTGCTCCTGCTTTCCGTACCGCGTGCCACGGCCGCGCGCCTGGCCGGTGCAGGCGCGACCTCACGGCTGGCGGTGACGTTGTGCTGAGCACGTCCGGACAGCGGCCGGGCACCCGGTTCCTGGTTCCTTGCGCCGCTGGGTTCAGATGTGGTGGGGCGGCTTCTCGTCGAGGAAGCGCTTCAGGTCGGCCGCGCTGTCGTTGTCGGTGCGTGGCTGCTCGCCCCACCCGCGGTCCGTGTCGTCCGTGGACTGCTGGTCCAACGGGTCGTCGAAGATCAACACGTTCTTGGGATCGCGCGGTTCGGGGGCAGTGCTCATGCCCCCAGGGTACGTCTCTGGGTGCGGTCCGGGCCGCGACGGTCCAGCGGCCCGGACCCCGCTTGCCGTCGGCCTCGTGGGGTACGTGGTGCGAGTGGGGCGCAAGGTGCGCGAGGGAGCCGACGCGCCCCCTCCCGGCCCGCTCGAAGTCCGCCACTTCCGCTGACAGCCCGGCGCTCTCACAGGTGTCCGCACTCCAGCAGGTGGGCGTTCCTGTGGGGTTGTCTGATCTTCGCCTCGACGGCGGCGGTGACCACGGCACTTGAGGCCACGGTGCCTGCGGGAGTGACACGACGGCGCCAAAGGCCGCGTGTGAGGTCAAGTTTGCCGAGTGGCAAGTAATCATGAGCTCTTGGCATGCTCCCCCTCCTGATGGAGGGGGATTCCTACGGCTCGCGCTGTAGGGGTTCCTGCTTCATCGCCGACTGCCCGCCCGGAGTGCTCCGTTGAGGTCTTACACCGGCTCCACAGGCCGACACCGCCAGCCCGGCGGCCAGAAGGTTCTTCGCGGCATTCTCGTCGCGGTCGTGGGTGATGCAGCAGTCGCCACACGTCCAGGTGCGGACACTCAGCGGCATCTTGTTCTGCAGGCTTCCGCAGTTCGAGCACAACTTGGAGGACGGGAACCAGCGGTCGATCACGATCACCTCGCGGCCGTACCAGCGGGCCTTGTACTCCAGCATGCTACGGAACTCGCTCCACGCCGCATCCGAGATAGCGCGGGCAAGACGGCCGTTCTTCAACAGGTTCCGAACGGTGAGATCCTCGATCACGATCGTTTGGTTCTCACGAACGAGCCGAGTGGTGAGCTTGTGCAGGTAGTCGCGCCTGCGGTCGGCGATGCGAGCATGGATGCGGGCGACCTTCTGGCGGGCCTTGGCCCGGTTGGCGCCCTCGCCCCTAGCCTTACGGGACAACTCCCGCTGGGCCCTGGCCAGGCGTGCGCGGTCACGCCGCTCATGGCGGGGGTTGTGGACCTTCTCCCCGGTGGACAGGGTCAACAGGTGGTCGAGCCCCGCGTCCACACCGACAGCGTTATCGCTGCCCGTGAACGGTTTGACGGTCGGGTCCTCACACAGGAGAGACACGAACCAGCGTCCGGCCGCGTACTGCGACACCGTCACCGTGGACGCAGTGGCACCCTCCGGCAGAGGACGCGACCACACGATGTCCAACGGCTGCGCCATCTTCGCCAGTGTCAGCTCCCCCTCACGGAAACGGAACGCGCTGGTGGTGTACTCGGCACACTTGCGGGACTTCTTCCGCGACTTGAAGCGCGGGTACTTGGCACGCTTGGCGAAGAAGTGGGTGAACGCCGTCTGAAGATGGCGCAGGGCCTGCTGCAGCGTCCACGCCTCCGTGCGAGCCGCGAGCGCGAGGTTGTAGACCTTCCGCACACACCCGAACGTCCGCGACAGCTCGGCTGCCTGCGCATCGGTCGGATAGAAGCGGTACTTGAACGCCCGCTTCACAGAGGTGACCCCCACCACTCACACGCTAGCCCGTCGCCTTGTGGGTCGTGTGGCAGTTACGGAAAGTGCGCCGGTCCGCCCTGACGGCGAGCCGGCGTCCCCTGCCCTGCTCCGCAGGGGTTCGATTCTCCCCCGCAAGCGGGAGGCACCCCCACCCCGCCCTGAAGGACGGGGTTTCCTCGAAGGAGACCAGATGACAGTTGACGCTCTGACGGATGTCGCGGGCCTGCGGGTAGGGCACGCCACACGGATCGGGGAGGGTTGGCTCACCGGCACCACGGTCGTACTCGCCCCCGAGGGCGGTGCGGTCGCGGCCGTGGATGTGCGCGGTGGGGGCCCCGGAACCAAGGAGACCGACGCACTCGATCCGCGCAACCTCGTGCAGAAGGTCGAGGCGGTCGTCCTGACGGGCGGCAGTGCGTACGGGCTCGACGCGGCATCGGGTGTGATGGCCTGGCTGGAGGAGCGCGGACGCGGAGTGCGGGTCGGCCCCGACCCGGCGCACGTGGTGCCGGTGGTACCCGCCGCCTGCGTCTTCGACCTGGGCCGTGGTGGCGACTTCAAGGCCCGGCCGGACGCGGCCGTCGGCCGGGCAGCGGTCGAGGCCGCCGCCGGGAGTGGGCCGGGTGCGTCCGTCGCGGAGGGCTGCGTGGGCGCGGGCACGGGCGCGGTGGTCGGGCCGATCAGGGGCGGGGTAGGCACGGCGAGCACGGTGCTCGCCTCGGGAATCACGGTCGGCGCCTTGGTCGTGGCCAACGCAGCGGGTTCGGCGGTGGAGCCGGCGACGGGCGCCCTGTACGGGGAGTTGATCCAGGGCCAGGTCGAACACCCGGCGCGCGAAGTGCACGAGGCCGCGCGGCGGCGGCTTGCCGAGGTCGGCGCGGAGAACCGGCAGCCCACGCTGAACACGACCCTCGCGGTCGTGGCGACCGATGCCGATCTCACCAAGGCACAGGCGCAGAAGCTCGCGGGAACCGCGCACGACGGAATCGCGCGTGCAGTGCGGCCGGTTCATCTGCTCAACGACGGGGACACGGTGTTCGCGCTGGCGACCGGCGCGCGCGAGCTGGCCCCGGCACGTCCCCTCGCCCTCAACGAGGTCCTCGCGGCGGGCGCGGACCTGGTGACGCGCGCGATCGTCAGCGCCCTGCGCGCCGCCGAGCCGGTGGCCGGGCCGGGCGGCACCTGGCCGTCGTACGAGGAGTTGTACGGAGGACGGTAGGCACCAGGGCCGGGCGATTGTCCCGGTTCTGTCACGCGATACCGCCCACCGCGGTGGGTTGGAACGCTTTGGCGCGGCGTTCGCTCTTCGTCCACGTACCCGAACAGATCACGCACACCACGACAACGACCTGGAGAAGCCCGTGACAACGCCGGACCTGCGAGCGCGGCGCGTACTGGGGGCCAGTGCCGCCCTGGTGATCGGCGCCCTCACCCTCACCGGCTGCGGCGGAAGTGCCAACGCCGACAACGACAAGGACGGCAAGCACTCGGCCAAGACCTCCTCCGCGGAGATCACCATCTCCGCGAAGGACGGTTCGACGGGTGTGTCGATCAACGGGACCGGGGTGAAGGTCAGTGACGGGAAGCTGACCGACGTGAAGATGACGGTGGTCGGGACGGGCACGGCCGTTCCGGGAGAGATCTCCACGGACGGTACGTCCTGGAAGCCGAAGGAGAGGCTGGAGCGGGGGACGAAGTACGAGATCAACGCCACTGCCAAGGACATGGACGACCGCGTGGCGGCCGCCAACTCCATCTTCACGACGCTCACATCGGCCAACAGCTTCATCGGGACGTACACGCCCGACGACGGGACGACGGTCGGCGTCGGCATGCCGGTGTCGTTCACCTTCGACAAGGCGATCACCGACCGGAAAACCGTGCAGTCGCACATCACGGTGACCTCGAGCAGCGGGCAGCAGGTCGTGGGGCACTGGTTCGATGCGCAGCGGCTGGACTTCCGGCCCGAGGAGTACTGGAAGGCCGGCTCCAAGGTCACGATGAAGATCGACCTGGACAGGGTGCGGGGCGCGAACGGCGTCTACGGCGTGCAGAAGAAGACCGTGACCTTCACCATCGGCCGCTCGCAGGTCTCCACAGTGGACGCGCACACGCAGACGATGACGGTCGTGCGGGACGGGCAGACCGTCAAGACGATTCCGGTGTCGACGGGCAGCCCCCAGAACACCACGTACAACGGGCAGATGGTGATCTCGGAGAAGTTCGAGCAGACGCGCATGAACAGCCAGTCCGTCGGCTTGGGCGGCGAGTACGACATCCCTGACGTGCCACACGCGATGCGCCTGACGACCTCCGGCACCTTCATCCACGGCAACTACTGGTACAACCAGAGCAACCCGCCCTTCGGACGCCAGGGCACCAGCCACGGGTGTGTGGGGATGACAGACGTGCAGGGCGGACAGGGCGCCACTGCCGCCAAGTGGTTCTACGACAACTCGCTCATGGGGGACGTCGTGATCGTCAAGAACTCCCCCGACAGGACGGTCGCGCCGGACAACGGCCTCAATGGCTGGAACGTGCCGTGGAGCGCGTGGACCGCCGGGAGCGCCGTCTGAACTGGGCGGTATGGAGAGTTGACGGGCCGCACGGGAACTCGTCGCGCGGCCCGCCCGTTTTCCCCGTACGTTTTCTCGGTTCTCGGACATGATGTCCGACCGAGGGGCTACGGTATGCACCCACAAGGTGACATGCAGCAACGCCGGGAGGGACCTTGAGCGTTCCGTACGAGACGGCAGCGTACGAGCCACCTGAGTCGGCCGAGTCTCCTGAGGAGCACCTCGCCCGACTCCTCGGCCGCACCCTGAACTCCTTCGAGCTGCCCGACGAGACCATCGGGCAGCTCGACTGCGCGCTGGCGTACGACAGTTCACTGCACTCCGCGCACCACAGCGCCGGGCTGTACCGGGAGACGTACCGGCATACCTGGCTGCTCGCGGACGGCTCGGCGGTCACCTTGTGGGAACTCGCCCACAACACGGGACCGGGCGGTCTTCTGGAGCACGAGATGTACGTGGACGAGGAGGAGCTGCGCGCCGCCACGGCCCGGCTTCCGCTGCCGCAGGACGCACCCGATGTCGAACTGCCCGTCCTCGTGCAGTTGTCGCCGGCCCCCGAGCCCCGCCACGCGTACCTGCCGGACGATTCCGCGGACCACGCGCGCCGGCTGCTGCGCCGGGCGGAGAACGTGGACCGGCCGGGCCCGGACCTGGCGACGTTACTGCTGCGCTCGGCCTTCGCGCATGAGATCACCCAGGCCTTCGGGCGGCCCTCGCGCGCGGGGCGGGCGGGGCTGTGCTTCTCGCTCTACGAGCACGCGTTCCTGTTACGGGACGGCCGGGAGCTGTCCCTGTGGGAGGTCGAGCACACGGCGACGCCGGACGGACGGCACATGTGCGAGGTGTACGCCACCGAGGAGGCGGCACGGCAGGCGATGGAACGACGCGCCGCGACGCTCGGCCGAGGCGGCTGAGCACTTCCGGCGCCGCTCGGCCCCGTCGCGCTCCCGCGGCCCACGGAAGAGTGGGGCACCGCCCCCGCTCGCGCGAAGCGAGGGTGTGGAAGGAGCCGGGCGCGGTTAAGTCCGGCCGCCGCATCACACAACAGCGCCCGGCGAATCGCGTTTCGCGCGAGTCCCGCCGGGCGCCTTCGACAACCGCCCCGGATACCGGCACCGTTCAGGAGACGAGCACCCGCTCCTCGGCCGCCTCCACGCCGGTGGCCGCCTCCGGGCCGTCTGTGCCCTCCAGGTGCTGCGCCGGCCGCTTCGGCAGGGCGAACATCAGCAGGAAGATCACCACCAGCACGGCCGCGACCCAGCCGAGGGCGTGCTGGAAGGCGTGCACGAACGCCGGGCCCACCTGCTGCAGGGTCAGCCGGTCGCCGATCTCACCGAAGAAGACCACCGACACCAACCCGAGGCCCAGTGCGTTGCCCATCTGCTGCACCGTGTTGATCAGGCCCGATGCCGAACCGGAGTGCTCCCGCGGCACCCCGGACAGGACCGCGTCCGTCAGCGGGGCCACGATCAGGCCCATGCCCAACCCCATGACCACCAGCGGCAGCGCCATCTGCCAGGGGGCGATGGCCAGGCCGTACCGGTCGGACTCGACGATGTAGAGAAGGACGCCGGCCGCCATCACCAGCGCACCCGCCTGCAGCACCTTACGACCGAAGCGCGGGACGAGCTTCTGCACGGACATCCCGGCCGCCACCGAGACCGCGATCGAGAACGGCACCCCCGTCAGGCCGGCTCGCAGTGCGCTCCAGCCCAGCCCGACCTGCATGTACAGCGTCCAGACCAGGAAGAAGATGCCGAGGCCGACCCCGAACACCGTCTGCACGGCGATACCCGCCGCGAAGCTCTTGACCCGGAAGAGGGACAGCTCGATGAGCGGGGATCCGTCGCGTGCCGCCTTCCGCTTCTCGTACGCCACCAGCACCGCGAAGACGACCAGCGCGCCCACCATCGACAGGTGGCCCCACAGCGGCCAGCCCAGCTCACGGCCTCGAGTGAGCGGGTAGAGCAGCATCAGCAGGCCGAGGGTGACCAGGGCTACACCGACGAGGTCCAGCCGCAGGGCCCGCGGGGCCTTCGACTCCGTGATGAACCGCCGGCCCAGGACGAGCGCCACGATGCCGACCGGCAGGTTGATCAGGAAGATGGGCCGCCATTCCAGCCCGAACAGGTTCCACTCGGTGAGCAGTGCGCCGAGCAGCGGCCCCGAGACCGCCCCCAGTCCGACGATCGCGCCGAAGAGCCCGAAGACCTTGCCCCGCTCGTGCGCCGGGAAGGTGGCGTGCACGATCGCCAGCACCTGCGGCACCATCAGCGCTGCCATCGCGCCCTGCAGGATCCGCGAGGCGACGAGCATCTCCGGGTTCACGGCGAAGCCGCACAGCGCCGAGGCGAGCGTGAACCCGGCCACACCGGCGAGGAAGAGGCGTTTGCGGCCGTGGATGTCACCGAGGCGGCCACCGGTGATGAGCCCGGCTGCGAAGGCGAGCGCGTAACCAGCGGTGATCCACTGGATCTGACTGAACGACGCGCCCGCGTCCCGCTGGATCGACGGGATCGCGATGTTGACGATCGTGACGTCGACGAGGTCCATGAAGGCCGCGGTCATCACGATCGCGAGCGCGAACCAGCGACGCCGGTCGCCCGCGCCCGCGGTGGTACTGAGTGTGCTCTCGGTGCAGGTCATGCAGCAAAGCTATGCAGGCATTAGGACAGATTGTGTCCTAATACTGAGGCATGCTGGCACATATGACGACCGACACTCCGGCGCGGCTCCTTCAGCTCCTCTCCCTCCTCCAGACCCCACGCGAGTGGCCTGGCGGCGAACTCGCCGAGCGGCTGCGGGTCTCCCGGCGCACCGTCCGGCGGGACATCGACCGGCTGCGCGAGCTGGGCTATCCGGTTCAGGCCACCAAGGGGGCCGACGGCGGATACCGGCTGGCAGCCGGGAAGGCCATGCCGCCGCTGGTGCTCGACGACGAGGAGGCCGTGGCGATCGCAGTGGGACTGCGCGCCGGCGCCGGGCACGCGGTGGAAGGCGTGGACGAGGCGTCCGTACGGGCCCTGGCCAAGCTGGAGCAGGTGTTGCCGAGCCGGCTGCGCCACCGCGTCGCCACCCTCCAGGCCGCCACCACGCCTCTGGCCAGTGGTGACGGGGCGAGCATCGCGCCCGAGACGCTCACCGTGATGGCCTCGGCGATCGCGGGCCACGAGCGGCTGCGCTTCGCCTACCTCTCCGGGGACGGAACGCCGTCGCGGCGCCTCACTGAACCGTACCGGCTGGTTTCGACCGGGCGCCGCTGGTACCTGGTGGCATACGACCTCGATCGCGACGACTGGCGCACGTTCCGGGTCGACCGGGTCGGTGAGCCGTTCGCGACGGGGGCCCGGTTCGCGCCGCGGGAGCTGCCGGCGGGGAACGCGGCGGAATATCTGCGGCAGTCGATGCACCGGCGGCAGGAGACGTACGAGTTCGAGGCGACCTTCGCCGCACCGGCCGACCTCGTCGCGGCGCGCCTGCCCCGCTGGTTCGGCGCGCCCGAGCCGCTCGACGAGCAGAGCTGTCGGCTGCGCGGCACGTCGAACGACTCCGTGGACTGGCTGGCCGTACGCCTCGCGCTGGTCGACTGCGAGTTCACGGTGCATCGACCGTCCGAACTCATCGCGCGTGTAAGGGAGGTGGGGGAGCGGATGAGTCGGGCGGCGGAGTCGCGGAGGACGTGAGGGGACCGGCTCAGGCGCTCTGCCAAGTGGTCCCGCCGCCTCGTCGGCGACCTCCGCAGGGGTCGCCACCTTGCGCCGCCCGTCCCGCGATTACCGGCCATCGGGTGGAGTGGGTACGTGGTCCTGCTCGCGGAGTGACACCGATCGGGGACAGCGTGTTACTTCGCTGTGGCACAATCTGCCGTCCGGGCCGCCCCGGGGTTCAGGTGCGGGGCGGCCCCTCAGCTCTGTCTCCGTCCCGGAAACCCGGTCCGCACACGCTCCAGGCGTGCGCCGTCTCGCGTCGGGCATGAGAGGAGCCGGGCCCGGCGCCCGGGGGAATAGCGCCGAAGCCCGGCTCTGGGAAGAGCCCCGGCGCCGGGGGGAGTGCGTCGGGACTCGGGTCTGGGGGGCGCGAGCCGTATGGCCCGGCGCCTGCCGACGAGGGACTCGCTGGTCTTGTTCCCCGGTCCGCGAGGTTGAAGCGGCGCATCAGCGCCACATCGTCAGAGACGGGAGCGCCACCGGGCCGACGGTGCGGCCGTCGGCCCGCGGACGCCGGTCCTTACGCCGCGGCGTCGAACCCCGTGTCCCGCGCCAGCTTCTTCAGCTCCAGCAGCGCGTGCTTCTCAATCTGGCGGATCCGCTCACGCGTCAGGCCGTGCTCCTTGCCGACCTCTGTCAGCGTGCGCTCCCGGCCGTCCTCGATGCCGTACCGCATCTTGATGATCGAGGCTGTGCGCTGGTCGAGCCGGCCGATGAGGTCGTCCAGCTCCTCGCTGCGCAGCAGCGTCAGTACCGACTGCTCGGGCGACACAGCCGAGGTGTCCTCGAGCAGATCACCGAACTGCGTCTCGCCCTCGTCGTCCACCGACATGTTCAGCGAGACCGGGTCACGGGCCCAGTCGAGCACATCGATGATGCGCTCCTCGGTCGCGCCGAGTTCGGCCGCGATCTCGGCCGGTTCCGGCTCCCGCCCGTGCTCACGGTTGAACTCCCGCTGCACACGGCGGATCCGGCCCAGCTCCTCGACCAGGTGGACGGGCAGCCGGATGGTTCGCGACTGGTCGGCGATGGACCGTGTGATGGCCTGGCGGATCCACCACGTCGCGTATGTCGAGAACTTGAAGCCCTTGCGGTAGTCGAACTTCTCGACCGCGCGCACCAGGCCGGCGTTACCCTCCTGGATCAGGTCGAGCAGCGGAAGACCGCTGCGTGGATAGCGGCGCGCCACAGCGACGACGAGCCGGAGGTTCGAGCGGATGAAGACGTCCTTCGCCCGCTCCCCTTCGGCGACCAGGGCCTCCAGCTCCTCTCGGGTGGCATCGGCCTTGGCCTTCTCCTCACCTTCGAGGATCTGTCGCGCGAACACACCGGCCTCGATGATCTGGGACAGCTCGACCTCCCTTGCGGCGTCGAGCAGCGGCGTACGCGCGATCTCGTCGAGGTACATGCCGACCAGGTCGCGATCGGCGATCTCGCCGCCATGGGCGCGAACACTGTGTGCCGCGTCGCTGGTCTCGCCTTCGGCGGACTTGCGACGGGCGACGGCACGGGTTGCCATGCGTGCTCCCTTGCGGTTGGGGGTCCCCCGCTCGGCCGGAGCCGAGATGAGGGGAGGGCTGGCGATGGTCCTGTGACGCTTCGGCCACTCTTTCGGGTGCCCGGCATCTGATGGAAACAACGACTGGAATCCGGACAGAATTCCCAACCTGCCCCTCAATTTTTGTGATCATGCAGTACCCTGCGCCGCCACGAAGGGGGGCCGGACACCGACGGAACGTGATGAGGCGCAGGTCAGACCAGGAGGCGAAGGTGACCTCGCAGCCCTCACGGGCGTCCACAGCCACTCAGTACGCGAGACGCCCGTCACATTCGACACCGAAGCCTTCGGACCGTAGGAGCGACACCCTTGGCTGCTCTCCCACCGTGAAGACGGCTCGCACCGGCTGAAGGTTGCTGCGGTCGAGCACTCACGGGCGATCCGGCGTACGCCGCATCCAGCGCCCTTCCGCCCGGATGCGACCTCGCATCTCGCACCTCGTAGGAGAAAGGAACTCCGCCCGGGACCAGGCTCCGTTGCCCCCTCAGGACATCAGAGCCCGGTCCGCTACCCGAACTGCACCGACCTCTTGGCGAGCCCCATCCAGAACCCGTCGATCACCGACCGCTGCGCGTCCAGTTCGCCCGTCGCGTCCGCCGCGCCCATCGTCACGAAGAGCGGGGCGAAGTGCTCCGTGCGCGGATGGGCGAGACGGCCCGCCGGGGACTTGTGGGTGAAGTCGAGAAGGGCGTCGACGTCGCCGGCTTCGAGGGCGCGGTGGCCCCAGTCGTCGAACTCCGCCGACCAGCCGGGCACTCCCCCGCCCACGTGACGAAGAGCCGCGAGGTTGTGGGTGAAGAAGCCGGAACCGATGATCAGGACACCCTGGTCGCGCAGCGGCGCCAGCTTGCGGCCGACCTCCATCAGCTTGACCGGGTCGAGGGTCGGCAGGGAGATCTGCAGGACCGGGATGTCAGCCTCGGGGAACATCTCGACGAGCGGGACGTACGCGCCGTGGTCCAGGCCGCGGTCCGGGAAGTCCTGTACGGGGATTCCGGGGGCGCGCAGCAACTTGCCTACCTGCTCGGCCAGTTCGGGAGCTCCGGGGGCCGCGTAGGTCACCCGGTAGTAGTGCTCGGGGAAGCCCCAGAAGTCGTGGACCAGCGGGACCGTCCGCACCGCGCCGAGGGCGAGCGGGGCCTCCTCCCAGTGGGCGGAGACCATGAGGATCGCCTCGGGTCGCGGCAGACCGGCGGACCATGCGGCGAGCTGTCCGGGCCAGACCGGGTCGTCGGCCAGCGGGGGTGCGCCGTGACTCAGATAGAGGGCGGGCATGCGCTCGGGCACAGCGCGCCCCCCGGCGACGACGGACATGACGGCGGCTCCTTTCTCGGGCCTACGCGAGATCCTCGCTATTTGAAGTCTCAAGTTCTACCCGCACAGCGTAACGCCCACTTGTTTAATGTTCAATAAGCGCTCTCGTACAGTGGTACCCATGAGGACGGCATCCGCTGACGACAAACGCTGGCTCACCGACGAGGAACAGCGCACCTGGCGCGCGTACATGCACGCCGTCACCCTTCTCGAGGACCATCTCGACCGCCAGTTGCAACGGGACGCGGGCATGCCGCACGTGTACTACGGCCTGCTCGTCCAGCTCGCCGAGGCGCCGCACCGTCGGCTGCGGATGACCGAGCTGGCCATGCAAGCGAAGATCACCCGTTCGCGGCTCTCGCACGCCGTCGCCCGCCTGGAGAAAAGCGGCTGGGTGCGGCGCGAGGACTGCCCCTCCGACAAGCGCGGGCAGCTCGCCGTCCTCACGGACGAGGGCTACGAGGTGTTGGCGCACACCGCGCCCGGCCATGTGGCGGCGGTACGCCAGGCCCTCTTCGACCGGCTCACCCCCGAGCAGCAGAATTCCCTCGGCGAGATCATGACGATCGTCGCCGAGGGGCTGCAGCCGAAGGAGGCAGGGGCTGACCTGCCCTGGTGCCGCTGAGCCCCGGGCGGAACGTCCCGGACACGGCTGACCCCAGGTGTCCGCGCTCAGGCAGCACGGTGCGCCCACCGCTCACACGACCGGCCCCGTGCCGGCCCTCTTGCTCGAGCTTTCCTGGTCATCACCCCTTCCGCACCGGAGAATCCCTCGTTCGGTCCGCTCGACGAGCGTCCCCGCACGCCGCGCCACAGGGTGATCGCAGGGGTGCAGCCGGACACCGGCGGCTGCCGTGGAGCGAAGGGCACCGCATGCAGCCGTCCAGCCGCCGGATACGCCCGCGCCGTGTCGCCGCACTCGCCTCGGTCACCGTTCTGACGCTGGCGGTCAGCACCTCCGCCACCAATGGGCACCTGTTGACGGATTCCACGACGGCGGGCCCCATAGCCCCGACCCGCTCCTTCGCGCTCCGCCCCTGCCTGATCCACGGCCGCGCCGGCGTCCAGATGTCGGAGGGCATCCCGACCGTCTCCGGCTACGCCCGCTCCACCGGCACCGTCCGCGCACTGAACCTCATGATCGACTTCGCCGACGCGCCCGGTCAGGGCCGCGCGCTCGACCGGTTCGCGGAGTTCTTCCCGCAGACCCAGAGATGGTTCGGCACCAGTTCGTACGGGCGCCTCGACTACCGCCCGGAGGCGCCGATACGCCACTGGCTGCGCATGCCCAAGCCGTTCAAGGCCTACGGGATAGAACGCGGCGCCCCCTTCGACCCCGGCTACCGCGCACTCGTCCAGGACATCGCGGCCGCCGCCGGACCCAAGGTGGACTTCCACCACTACGACCTGCTGAACGTGCTGGTCACGCCGAACGCGGGCCCCTCCGCACTGGACACCGTCCTGTCGGTGACCTTCGCCGCCAACACCGAGGCGCCGGATGCCGACGGCGTGCCGGTCGCGAACGCGTCTTTCATATACGGCCGCCAGGACGACGGCTCCGGCTCGTACGCCCTGACCGGCTACCGGGTCCTGCCCCACGAGAACAGCCACATCTTCGGCCTGCCCGACCTCTACACCCAGGAGGGCGGGACCGCGGTCGGGCACTGGGACATCATGAGCGAGGACTGGGGCGCGAGCAACGACCTGCTCGCCTGGCACAAGTGGAAGCTGGGCTGGCTGGACGACTCCCAGGTCAGCTGCGTGACCAGACGTGGCACCGCCGACTACACGCTGACGCCGTTGGGCCGCGCCGGGGGCCGCAAGCTGGTCTTCGTACCGATCAGCTCCAGCGCCGGGTACGCCCTGGAACTGCGCACCCCCGAAGGCAACGACGCGGTGGTGTGCCGGCCCGGCATCCTCATCTACAAGGTCGACGCGAACGTCGACACCGGCAACGGACCCGTCACGGTCTACGACTCCCGGCGCGACAGCGGCGGCTGCACCCGCAGCCCCAACGTCCAGGCCGAACTGTCCGACGCGCCGTTCACCCCTGGGCAGACCTTCAAGGATCCCAAGGGCGGCATAGTCGTCACCGTCGCGGGGACCAACCCCTCCGGTGGCTACCGGGTGCGTGTGACGCGAGGGTGACGGGACAGAACCGCGGCCCTTCCCCCTGTCCCGCGAACCGCATCGGCCCGCTCCGACCGGTGGTGTGATCATCGGTCGACATGACCTATACTTGATCATGAGCCGGTCACCAGAACTCCTGGTACCCGCCCATGCGTTGGTGGTCCAAGGAAAGACGCCCCACTTCCTGTGGGGAGATGCAGGTGCAAGGCCTGCCCGGCGCTCGAACGGAACCCCATTCCGCACACTGCGGGGTGGGGTTCCTGCGTTGCCCGCCCCTATGACCGCTCCCTGAGGCCGAGCAAAGTGATGGTGGACCTGGAGCGCCTGCCTTCCGGTGGGTGGCGGGTTACGCGATGCAGCACGCCGAGGTCGTCGCCAAGAACATCATCGCCCAGATCAAGGGCGAGGAGCCGACGGAGACCTACCAGCCGCTGGGCTTCCCGATGATCCTTCTCCCACTGGGCGCCAAGGGCGGCGTCGGCCAACTTCCCTCACCCGAGGGCCCGTTCATGGCCACGGCCGAAATGGTCTCCGAGTACAAGGGCCAGGACCTGTACACCGGCCGCTTCGTCGGCACGCTGGGCCCCACGGCCGCCTGACCGGTCGCCGTCGGCCGACCCTCGCACCACGGCACCACCACGCGATGCAACCACCGCACCACCGCACCACCCGACCTCGCCGCGGAAGCGCCGGCCCTCCTGAATCCCCCGAATCTCCTGACTCGGACCGGCGAGCCCGCGCGGCGTCTGCGCTTCCCGATCCCTTGGCGACCCGTCGGCTGAAGGGCTTCCGCCAGGACAGCAAGTCAGCCCACCCCCTGCGACACTCCCGCCGCGAGTGCCTGCATACGGCGCCCGGGGTGACCTTCTGGTCCACCTCGGCCAGGCCTGGGTGAACGACTCCGTCACCCGAGCACTCAACGCGATCCACTCCTACCGGCACCCAGCAGGTCACCGTGCCCCGGTCCCCCAGCACCCAGCACAAGATCCCCAGCGAGCCGCATCCCCCGAACGCCGAGCACGCCACCCGCTACACTGGCGGCGGCGAGCAGGCCCTCACGGGCCGATCGCCAACCTGTCCAAAACAGGTCAGGAAGCGATTCCAAGCGCGGCATCGTTTCGGACACGTTCACGGACAGTTCCCCGCCTTCGTAGCTCAGGGGATAGAGCACCGCTCTCCTAAAGCGGGTGTCGCAGGTTCGAATCCTGCCGGGGGCACAACGCTTTACCGCTCTGACCTGGGGTTTATCCCCCAGGGAGGGCTCCTACTCGGCCTCGGACTCCTCGTCCGGGGCCGTTTGCGTGAGCGGTGCGTGAGCGGATGGAGAGTTGATCTCCGAAATTCCTCCCAACGGATCAGCATCATCCGGCACGGCCTCCGGGCCGGGATGCTCCGCGTCGTTGGGCTCGGCCTCCGCCTCGGGGGCGGTGTTCTCGGAGGTGGCACGGGCGCGCGGGACGAGCCGGGCTGCGGCCTCGGCGATCGCCAGGTCCGCCTCGGGGAGCAGGCTCGTGTACGTGTCGGCCGTGATGGTGATCGAGGAGTGGCCGAGCATCTCCTGGATGTCCTTCAGGTCGGCCCCGGCCGCGTGGGCGAGGGTCGCGGCACCGTGGCGAAGGTCGTGGAGCCGGACCGGCGGGAGACCGATCTCCTCGTACAGCTCGATGAACCGCCGTGTGACGTTGGCGGGGTGGAGCAACTCGCCGTTCTCCTTGGTGAAGACGCGTCCGGTCTCCACCCAGGCGTTCTCCCACTCCTTACGGTCCTTGTCCTGCTGGGCGCGGTGCCGCTTGAGGGCCTGGACCGTGTCGGAGTCGAGCGCGATGGTCCGCGCGCCGGCGTCCGTCTTGGGGTCGTCCTCGTACACCTCCCAACCGTCCACGACGAGTTGCTTGGCGACGGTGATGAGACCGGCGTCCAGGTTGGTGTCGGTCCACTTCTGCCCGCATGCCTCGCCCCGCCGCAGTCCGCGGAACGCAATCAGGTGGAACAGGGCATACAGGCGGTCCTCCGCGACGTGGTCAAGGAAGAGGCCGGTGTGCTCCGGCGTCCAGACCATCACTGACGAGGGCTTCTCGCCGGTGCGCTTCCAGTGGAGGATGCGCTCTTCGGTCCATACGAGGGCCTTGGGTCGCTTGCCCGCCTCCAACTCGACGTGGGCGGCCGGGTTGAAGGTGATGAGTTGCTGGGCGGTCGCGGCGTTGAGTGCGGCCCGGAGGGTGGAACGGACGCGCTGGCGGGTGGCCGGACCGACGATGCGGCGGTACGGCTCCATCTCGGCGATGGCTGCCTTCATCGCCTTGCGGCGAGCGCGGGGCTCGCGGCCCTTCCAAGGGATCTGGGCGAGGTCCTCGAACGCCTTGCGGCGGGCCGCGTTGCCTTCGGCGATCTCGACGTTGGCCTCGGCAATGGCCTCGAACATCTCCGACAGGTGGGCGACCCGGAGGCGGTCGAGCCGGTAGTGCCCGATCCGTGGTTTGAGGTGGACGCGGATGTTGCTCTCGTCGCGGCTGATGGCGCTCTGCCGCCCCTTCTTGCCCGCCAGCCACATGTCCAGCCACTCGCCGACCGTGAGCCTGCTCGTCAGGTCCAGGCCGTGACTGAGGCGCCTGCGGGTCGCCTCGATGTTCGGCAGCGGAGCCTTATCGTCGGCCACCTTCTCCAACAACTCGGCTATCTGGGCCAGGCCCTCGGAGTCGTCGGCGTCGGCCAGGCCGACGAGCGCGCGCACGTGGTCGAGGTCCGCCTGGGCGGCCTTGAGGGAGTCGTAGCCAGCGCGGCTGAAGGAGCGGCGGGTGCCGTCTTCGCGGGGCGGGAGCTCCTGGCGTATGGAGTACGAGCCGTGCTTGCGGCTTGAGAGCTTGGGGCATTTCTTGCCAAGTGGCTTGCCCGTGTGGGGGTCGCGGCAGTAGCAGCGGCGGTGGGTGGAGCCCTTCAAGGGCGTTCCTCCGGGGTGGTTTCGGTATCGGGTTCGGGTGGGTCGACGTCGCCCAGTGCGGGTGGCAGATCGGGCGGGGTGGCCCCCTCCTCGCGGAGGTCGCGGCGGAGGTAGCGGAGCCTGTACTTGGCCGAGACGGCTTGATCGGCGTACTTGGCCTGCTGGCGCTCGGCTTCTTCCTTCTCGGCGCGGCTGGTGGCCGTCTTGGCCGCGAACCGGGCGCGTTCTTCCTCTTCGAGCGCGGCGAGAGCGGTGCGGACGAGGCTGGCGTGGAGTTCGAAGTCGGGGACGAGGCCCGCGTCGTGGCCGGGCACGTCCTCTTCCCCGGTGAAGCGCCGTAGGGCGTCCCAGGTGGGCACGAGGTGCTGGAACGGCAGTTCCTGGGTCTCCTCGACGTAGCCGACCGGGAAGATCAGGCAGACCGGGTACGTCTCCAGGGCGGCAGCCAGGACCATGACGTCCACAAGGGGGAGGGTGGCCCGGCGCCCGGACTCCATGTTGGCGATCACGTTGCGCGGGATGGGATGCCCGAGCTGCTCGCACCGGTCCGCCAGGTCCTGCGCACTCCATCCCATCTCTTTCCTTCTGCGCCGCACTTCGCCGGCGACGTTGGCCTTGATCCGGTCCGCCCACTCAGGGACGTCGTCCTCGTCACTTCCATCATCGAAACGGTGTTGTGTCATGAAGACACATTAGCTTGGCCATCCTGGTTTGTAGGCGCCTGGAGCCGGATGTGATGACCGCGTTCGCCGAGGGCTGCATGGAAAGGGACGCACTGCATGCGCGACGACGCGATGGCCGGAGACTCGAAGCACTCGAAGGGGATGAGCCGGGAAGAGGTACTCGCCCTTCCCGTGGCGGTTGACCTGGACACCAGCAATCGAGCGCTCGGGCTCGGCCGGAGCAAGGGCTATGAGTTGGCGAAGCGGGGCGCCTACCCGTGCAAGGTGCTGCGGCTGGGCAACGCCTACCGGGTGGTGACCGCAGATCTGTGGGAGCTGCTCGGGCTGGCGGCGTGAAGGCGGGGGAGCGTAGCAGACAGTTCTGCGCTGAGCTGACACAGAAACGCTGGACTGTTGCATGGGCTGGACGTACTGTCCGTGTTCCCTCGGGGAGCAGACCGAGTGTCCCGACTCGGGACAGAGCACGTGTTCGGTCGCTGAACACAGCGAGCCTCCGGCGCGGCAACGCCGGAGGCTCGGGAATCCCCGTCGCCCGCATCCAACGAACGATCCGCGCCGCTGGGCCTGCATGCCCGGCGGCGCAGAAGAGGAGCCACCTGGTGCAACCTGAGAACCCCGCGCCCTATTCCACCCCCGTACCCCTTGCCACCGCATGGCCGCCGGTCGCAGTGCCGGGCAAGCCCGACCAGGGCGAACCTGAGCCGACTGCGCAGGGCGAGGCGGTCGAGACTCCGGCACCGGATCCGGAGCCGACCGTCGGCTCGGCGCTGCTGGACGAACTACGTGCGCAGATAGCGAAGTTCGTGATCCTGCCCTCGTCGGAGGCGCTGGATGCGGTGACGCTGTGGGTTGCGGCGACGCATCTGCAGCCCGCCTGGCAGCACGCACCGCGCCTGGCGGTGGTGGGGCCGGCGAAGCGGTGCGGCAAGTCGCGGCTGCTGGACGTGCTGACCGAGACGGTCCACGACCCGATGCTCACCATCAACACCACACCGGCGGCGGTGTTCCGGTCGATCACCGAGGAGCCGCCCACGCTCCTGGTGGACGAGGCGGACACCATCTTCGGCACGCCGAAGCAGGCGGAGAAGAACGAGGAGATGCGCGGCCTGCTCAACGCCGGCCACCAACGCAACCGCTACGTCACGCGGGTGGTCGGCAACGACCACACCCCGCACCGGTTCGCCACCTTCGCCATGGCGGCGCTGGCGGGGATCGGTGACCTGCCCGACACGATCATGGATCGGGCTGTGGTGATCCGTATGCGCCGCCGGGCGGAGGGCGAGCGCGTCAAGCCCTTCCGTTCCCGACGCGACATCCCCGCTCTGCACGACCTGCGCGACCGGATCGCTGCATGGGCAAGGCCGCTGCTGGATGAGGCAGCGGACCTGGAGCCGGACATGCCGGTGGAGGACCGGGCCGCAGACACCTGGGAGCCGTTGGTCATCATCGCGGACCTGGCCGCCGGATCCTGGCCCCGTCGCGCCCGCGAGGCGTGCGCACGGATGGTCGCCGCAGAGGTCGAGGCAGAGGAGGACCGGCCCGGCGGAGCCCGAATCCTCGCCGACATCCGCAGGGTGTTCGTAGCCCAGCGCGAGCCCGACAGCCTTACCACGGACGAACTACTCCACCAGCTCCGGCTGGATGCCGAGAGCCCCTGGGCGGAGTGGGGACGCAACGGGCTGAACGCCAAGGACCTGGCAGCGATGCTCCGAGAGTTCGATATCAGGCCCGGCAACGTTCGCCTCCCCGACGGAACCCAGCGCAAGGGCTACATGCGCAACAAGTTCCTCGACCCGTGGCGGCGCTACTGCCCCACTGTCCACCCAGTGGATACCGAGCCTGCCGCCCCCAGCGCAGACTGACCCCCGCATCCCCCGGGTGGGCGTCCCTGCCGTCCCTCCCGTGATTCCGCAGGTCAAGGCACGTGTAGGCAAGACGGCAACCGGCGACAAGACGGCAACACGATCATGGTGAGTTGCGGCCGTCGAGAGGACGCCGCCCGGACCCGTCTTGCGCCGTCCCACGCGTCCTCGCCGTATCACCACAGGTCACAGCCCCGCCGAGCAGGACGGCACAACGTAGCAGTGCCGTCCTGACCGGCAGGGGGACACGACGAGACGCCGCCGGCAGGCCGCTGGCCGTCAGGCCGCGCCGCACACGCCGGAAGACCCCGAACGCCGCCGGTACGGCACATCCACGCCCTGCCGTACCGGCCCTGACCTGCGCTTGCAACGGCCAAGACGGCAAGACGGATCACACCACCAAAGCCCAGGAGCACCCCGCTTGACCCTCCCCACCCCCATACCCACCCGTCGGGGGCACCGCCCCGACGGAGGACGGCTGTCGATGACGAAGAAGGACATCGAGCGATACACGCTCGGTGCGGCCGGGGTCGTCATCGTCGCCCTCACCATCAGCGGATTCTGGCTGTCGTACGCACACCTCGCCGAGGTCGCCGGACAGCACGGGCTGCGCAACTCTCCCACCCGCCGCTGGGCCTGGCCGGCGACCCTCGACGCCTTCATCGTCGCGGGCGAACTGCTCATGCTCCGCGCGGGCCTGCGCCGGGTCACCGACAGGTGGGCGATCGCCCTCACGGCCACCGGATCGGTCGGCTCCATCGCGCTCAACGTCGCCGGAGTCAACGGCACCGGCAGCGCAGCCACCGTGCCGCTGCTCGACTACGTGGTCGCCGCAGTCCCCCCGACCGCAGACCTGCTGGCCTTCGGCGTCCTGATGCGGCAGATCCACCAGCTCGTCGACCAGCCTGCGGGCCATCCGGAACCCGCGCCGGTCCAGGCGCCGGTTCCACCGGTCACCGCACCCGCCACGCTCGGCGAGCCACCGGCCGAGCCCGCCCAGCCAGTGACGCCGACCGCCCTGTCCGCCCAGCCGACGGAACCGGCTTCCGAGGTTGCGGAGAGCAGGCCGCGCGGCGGCCGCCCGCCCAGCGCCACGCTTGACGAACTCGTGGAGATCGGCCGGATCGCCCTCGCCGAACACGGCACGCTCACCCGGTCACTGCTCCGAAAGGCCGTTAAGGCCAAGGGGCTGACGATCAGCAGCGAGCGGCAGACCGACGTGATGGCCACCCTCCGGCCCGAAATCGAAGCTGCCGCCGAGACCGGTCCGGACAGCGGCTGACCGGAATCCTCACGGCGTGACCGGAACCCTTCCGGTCACGCCGGCCAGTCGGCCACCCGTCTCACTCGCCGCCCGCTTCTCCACATCTGTGGACGACGCGGTGACCGCCCCCACTCCGCCGCCCCCTCCTGCGGAACTGCCCGCCTTCCCCACCTCTTCTGGAGCACCGCCCGTGACGCACGACCCGCACCGCCCCAAAGACACTCACGACGTGCCGATACCGCTGACGAAGTCCCCTACGCTGATGAGCCGTCTGCGGCTTGCGTTCGGACGGGTGGCCCCCGGCGGAGCCAGTAGTACCCCGAGTCCGACTCAAGGCCGGCCTTCGGGGATCTCCGCCCCAGGGGAGGCGGAGACGGCCCAGCGCCAGGGGGCGCAGGACCAGGAGGCCGTGGCCGAGGGCGGCCCCGACCCGGACACACTCCACGCCGTCCAGCGCGAAGTTCTCCACCCTGCCCCCACCGCCGAGACTTCCGCCGGCGAGCCCGTTGTGCAGAACGTGCAGCCCACCATCCGCCGCTTCAACGGCACCAAACGCGACGAGCGCGTCGGCCCCCTGCGCTTCACCCCCGACCAGCTCGCCCTGCTTCAGGACACTGCCGCCCAGCATGGCTACAAGGGCCACTCCGGCTTCGCCGCCGACATCGTCCTCGCCTTCGTCACTGGACGGTTCACCGCCAACCTGCCTCTATCCGAGGACCGCCGCCGCACTCATATCTTCCGCGCCCAGGTTCTGCGCCAGCTCAACCGGATCGGCGTCAACGTCAACCAGATCGCCCGCGCCCTCAACAGCGACCACACCCCACCCGACATCCGTCAGCGCCTGAACGAACTCCAACAGCTGCTGGAGCTGATCGCCGAGGCCATGCGCCAGCCCGTCGATCCAGAGACGGAGGCGGCCGCGTGATCGCCGCCATCAAGCCGGCCGGGTCCAACACCCGCGGCCTGCTCGCCTACCTCTACGGTCCCGGACGCCACGACGAACACCTCGACCCACACATCGTCGCGGGGTTCGCCATGCTCGGGATGCCCGACCCCGGCCGTGACGAGAACGCCACCCTCACCGAACTCGCCCGTTACCTCGACGAACCCGTGCGGCTGCGCAACAGTGAGTTTGGACAGAAGGTTACCGATCACGTGTGGCACTGCCCTGTCCGCGCCGCGCCGCGCCCGAAGACCGCTATCTCTCCGACGCCGAGTGGGGCGAGATCGCCCAGCGCATCGTCCAGGCCGCCGGCATCGCCCCCGCCGGTGACGACCTGGCCTGCCGCTGGATCGCCGTACGACATGCCGACGACCACATCCACATCCTCGCCACCACCGTCCGCGAGGACGGCCGCCGCCCCAAACTCCACGACAGCGGCCTGCGCGTCGGTGACGCCTGCCGAGAGGTCGAGAAGGTCTACGGGCTGCGGCAACTGAAGAAGGGTGACCGTACTGGGGCCCTCCGGCCTACCCAGGCCGAGATGCACAAGGCCGAACGCCTCGGCTGGGACCAGATCAGTGCCGAGTGGCTCCAGGACCGCATCCGCGCCGCCATCCCCCACGTGACAGGCGCCGAGGAGTTCATCGCCTACCTTGAAGCCGACGGCATCGAGGTCAAGGCCAGGCGCGGACCGTCAGGCGACCTCCTCGGTTACGCTGTCGGCCGCCCCGGCGACCTCAACGACAACGGTGAGCAGATCTTCCACCCCGGAGGCAAGATCTCCCCCGACCTTTCCCTGCCCAAGATCAAGGCACGCCTCGAATCCGGCCGGCCTGAAGAGCACCCCACCGCCCGCCGCAACCGCCCCAGCACCCCCTGGCACCAGGCCACCGAGGCACTCGACACCCTCCACACCGACCTCACCGACGACACACACGCCCAGGCTCACATCGCAGCCCTCGGCGAGCTGCTCGAAGCCACCGCCCAGAAGGCACCCGCCAACCTGCGCGCCGAACTCCAAGCCGCATCCAAGGCGTTCGCCCGAGCCCAGCGCTCCCAGATTCGCGCCGAAGACCGAGCCGCCCACGCCCTGCGCAACGCGGCACGCGACATCGCCCACACCGCCACCGGCCCGGACGGCAGCACACTCGCCGCCATGCTCGCAGCCCTCCTCTGGGCAACCATCGTCGCCAGGCGCTGGCACGAAGCGAAGTACCACGCCCACCAGGCCGACGCCGCCCGCCAGGCCGTCCAACACCTCCAGACAGCCGCAGGCCGCGCCCTCGCCCCGACGCTCACCGAACTCGTAGCCCGACCGCCCAGGGACCAAGCCCGCCGCGTTCTCGCGAGCGACGTACGGGCAGCTGTCCCCGACCACGCCGAACGGATCCTCTCCGACCCGGCCTGGCCCGCGCTCGCCACCGTCCTCGCCGACGCGGAAGCCCGCGGCCACCAACCCCACCAGCTCCTCAGGGAGGCCGCCGCCCAACGCGAACTGACCACCGCCCGCCACCCCGCCCGCGTCCTGATCACCCGTATCCAGCACACCGGCCGAAACCCGGCCCCCAACCGCCGCGCCGAAGCCGCCCGCCGGCGCTCGACCATCGCGGGCTCGGTCGGCACTTCCCAGAGCCGTGGCCACCAGATCACAGCTGCGGCATCGACGCTCACCGAACAGCAGCACCAGCAGCGTCGGTAGGGACCAACACTGCCTGCGCCCCGGCGACATAGCTGTCAACACTGATGCCCTCGCTCCTTCTTGGTGACGAGGGCATCAGCGATTCCTGTGGTTTTGCCACGTTAGGCGACCTTCGCTTCACATGGGACGCCTGAGGCATCAGCCCGCGCGACGCGCAACAGGGCGGCACAAGCCAGGACCTCGACCAGGTGCTCGGCCAGGAGCCCGACGTGCGGGTCCGGCTGGATTAGGGCGGTGACATGACCACGGGCGGTGCGCTCCCTGGCCCACTCGTGGTCGAGGTTGCTGAAGTCGTCGTCGATCCAGATGGCGGGCGCGTCGCCGAGCCAGGCGTCGACGTGGTCGCGTTTCCACAGGTAGCCGTTGGGGTGGCTGGTCGTGATCTGCGGACGCGGCAGGTCGACGTGCGGCAGGGGCGGGAGGCCGAGGAGCGGGCCTATGAGCGTGGTGGCGTCCTGGCGCCAGCTGGTGCACCAGACGGGGGTGACCAGGCCGGTCCGGATCACGTGCATGAGCAGGGGGCCGTGCGTGGGGTTGAGCCAGATGGTGAGCGGGTTGTCGGCGGTCCGGCCGGTGGGTACGACATCGTGGCGCGTGTGGGTCTCGGGGCCGGCTCCTTCCGCGTCCGGGAAGGGGATGAGGACGCCGTCGATGTCGAGAAGTAGGTAGGACGGGCGCATCGGGTTCTCCCAGGGGGCCGGGGGCTGGGGTCAGAGCTTGCGCGCGGTGATCAGCAGAGTGGTGGGCCAGAGGCCGTGGCGGGCGTCGTGGAACTCCTGGGCCGAGGCGAGCCAGAGACCCGCTCGTCCGAGGTGCTTCTCCCAGCGCTCGGCGTCGAACTCCCAGCGTGCGATGGGCAGGCGTGTGCGGTCGGGGAGGGTGACGTAGTCGCGGCTGGGCCGGTCGTCGGTGGAAGGGCGCCTGCCGCCCCGCTGGGGGTGGGGTACGGAGAAGGCGAGGGTGCATCCGGGTTTGAGGTGCTGGGCGATGGCCGGGAGCAGCAGTTCGGGGGCTACGAGTCCGATCGCTCCGAAGACGGAGTAGATCGCGTCGAATCGCTCGTCGGAAGCCTGCAGGTAGTGCAGGGCGTGTCCGGTGACGAAGGTGAGGTTGTTCAGCCGTCCGTAGTGGGAGCGGGCTCGGCGGACCTGTAGGCCGACGAGGTCGACGCCGGTGACGTGGACGCCGTAGCGGGTGGCGAGGTGGGCGGCGTTGTGGCCGGGGCCGCAGCCGAGTTCCAGCAGTCGCTTGCGGCGCAGATCCGGTGCGAGGATCTCGGCGCCGGGTCCGCTGCCGGGCCGTGTGGTCCATTCCATCCGCGCGGGGACGGACAGGGGCTCGGCGAGGGCGGCCGTGGTGCGCTGGAGCGCGTGGACGTACCAGGGGGACGCCTGGGCGAGCACGTCAGACCTCCAGGAGGTGGAGGACATCGGTGAGGTGCCGGCGTGCGGCCTTGATGTAGGCCGGGTCGGTGGCCGGGTCGTTGATCCAGCGGATCGACTGCTCCATGAACCACTCGACGGCCCAGACGCGGTGCCAGCCCAGCGCCCACTTCTCCGCCGGAAGCCCGCCACGCTCAGCGAGGGCGTCAGGGGTGCCGCCCTCGGTGACGTACGTCTCCAGGAAGACCCGCAGACGTACGGGGTCGGGGTCCTCGATGGTGCCGTGCCAGCTGGCGAGGTCGAGCAGGCCGGGGCCGGTGAAGGCGCGGGCGAAGTCCAGCAGCCGCCAGCCGCGCCGGCCGATGTGGAGGCTGGTGGGGTGGAACTCGGAGTGCACCCAGCCGAACGGGCCGATCGTGGCGTCGGCCGAGCGCGTCTCGGCGGCTTGGGCGATGTGGTCGAGAGCGTCCTCGATGTCGTGGGTGTCCTCCCACCGGTCGGCCTTGCGCAGGTGGCCGAGGTGTTCCAAGGCTCGTGCCGGGAGGCGGCGCAGACCTTCCTGGTCGAGGACAGGCAGGGCGGCGGCCGTGCGGGTGCGGTGCAGGGCCACGGCTGCGGCGGCGCCGTCGAGGTCATCGGCTTCGCGGATGGGAGCGCCGAGGTCTTCCAGCAGCATCCCGAGCCAGCCGTCCAGGACTGCGGAGGCGTGAACGGAAGGGACGGGGACGCCGAGCGTTTTTGCCAACCGGAGTGCCTGGTCCTCCCTGTTGAAGGGCCTTCTGGCGTACTTGAAGATGGCGGTGCTGCCGTCGGTGAAGGTCAGGCGCTCGACGCCGGACATGGACCAGACGCGCACCTGGTCACGGGATGCGCAGGTTTGGTTGGCGAGGGTCAGCAGGTTGTCCAGGAGTTCGGCGTTGAGGGTCGCGTCCATGAAGGGCTCTCCAGTGCGGTGGTGGCGTCCGGGGCGAGCGAGAGGTGCCTGCCCGCCCCGGAGCCGGGTGTGTGGTGCGGGTGCTATGCGGCAGGGCTGACGCGGTGGGCGTAGACCTGCTCGATCCAGCCGGTCTTGAAGGCCGCGAGGTCGTCGCGGAAGGCGGTCATCGAGGCACCGTAGGGTGCGACGACGCCGCCGGACTGGTCCGGCACGGACTGGCAGCCGTGCACGAGCCGACCGCCAAGGGCGGCGTGGGCCTTGATGGACTCGATGCGGCGGTGCTCGTTGAACCAGCCGCCGTGGTAGACCTCGTCCAGCGTCCCGCCCATCTCGTCGTCCAGGTCGAAGACGACCGAGGTGGCGGCCGGGAAGAACCAGCACGGGCCGACGTTGGAGATGTGCCCGTCCAGCTCGACCTTGTTGAGTGCCATCAGGGTGGCGGCCTCGCGTAGCATCCGCAGGTGCTCGGCGGTGATCTGCGGCAGGCCGAGCCCGGCGAGGTGTTCGTCGCGGAACAGGTAGGCGTACACCTCGTAGGCGGTGGACAGTACGCGGGCGGCGTCCGAGGTGGACTCGCCGTGGGCCTTGATGAAGTCCAGGGCGAGCTGCTCGACCGCGCTCTCGGTGGTTTCCTCCACGCCCAGGAGCTGGGACTTGACCAGCTCCCAGTCGGCGATGAGCCAGGTGTTGGACTCGAAGCGGAAGAAGTACTCGGCCGGGTCGATCGTGATGCGCCGGCCGTCGACCTGGATGCCCGGCAGGCGGTTCCAGCGTGCGTCGAACGCCTGGGGCAGCTCGACCGTGATGGCCGTGGTGTCGATGGTGGTCACCGTGTCTCCGTCTCTGATCGGCCGGGTTCGGGCGCAGGCATGCCTGAACCCGGAGCGGTGGTACGGAACTTCGGGGAGCCGCCCGGCCGAAGGGGGGAGCCTGGTCACAGTGTCGGACCGGGCCGGGCGGCTGATATTCAGTGAACACGCCGTCACGCACAGTGGGTACGGTGAGAGGCAGTCGAAGCGGTATACGCGGTTTACAGCTCCGGAGCGGAGGCGATCGTGGCAGCGCAGAGAGAACCCAACTCCCGCCTGCGCGAGACCATCGAGGCGACGGGCTGCACCTACGAGGCTCTGGCGAAGGACATCCGACGCATCGCTGCCGAGAACGGCGAGACCCTCCAGACCAACAAGTCGGCTGTCTCCCATTGGGTGAACGGCAACCGCCAGCCGACCGGCCGGACCGCCGGGTACCTCGCCGAGGCACTGTCCCGGCGAGCAGGCCGCACGGTCACTGAGACGGAGATCGGTCTCCGCGGGGGCGAGGCACCGACCGAGCAGGCTGATCCCGTCCTCGCCGCGACCGACCTGGGCCGTGCCGACGTCGAACGCCGACGCTTCCTGGCCGTAGCCGCCTTCACCGCGGCCGGCGTCGCCATGCCCCTTGCCTATGACCACGAAGCCACAGCGCGCATGCTTCGAGCCCGCACCGGTAGCTCGCTGGTCGGTGCGGAGGACGTGGAGGTCGTACGCCAGATCACCGCAGCTTTCAGTGCCGCCGACGAGCGTCTCGGTGGCGGCCATGGGCTCACCACCGTCACCGCGTATCTCGCCGACACCGCAGCCCCCATGCTCCGCGGACGGTTCCCGAACGAAGCCTTACGCCGAGCAGCCTTCGGAGCGGTCGCAGAACTCGCCTACCTCGCAGGCTGGAAGCACCACGACCTCGGTCAGGAAGGCGCCGCCCAGCGCTACTACCAAGTCGGATACCAACTCGCCTGCGAAGCCGACCCACACGGCCACGCCGCCTGGATGATGCGTGCCCTCGCCCACCAGGCCCTCAGCCTCAAGCAACCCCACCACTGCGTCGACCTCGTCGAGGGCGCACTGACCCGCGGCCTGGACCACGTCGACGGCCAGACCGAGGCGCTGCTCCACATCACCCACGCCCGCGCGTACGCCGCCGTGGGCGAGAAGCCCGCAGCCGCCCGCGCCCTGCTCGCTGCCGAAGACGCCCTCCTGCGCGATGATGGCCCACAGCCCAGCTACTCCCGCGTCAGCGGCCCGGCCGCCGGCACCGTCGCCAGCCACACCGCCCGCACCTTGACCGACCTCGCCGACCACGTCGGCACCGAGCAGCAGCACCGCGATGCCCTGGTCCGCTGGGACCCGGAGAAGTACAAACGGGTCCACGCGCTCACCTACGCCGACCTCGGCGACAGCCTTGCCGCCCAAGCCCGAGCCGACGAGGCCGTCGCCGCCTGGTCCCAGGCCCTGTCCCTCATGGAGGGAATGACCTCGGACCGCACCCGCAAGGCAATCACCTCACTCCGCTCCACCCTCGCCATCTACCAGCGGCGCAAAGTGCCCGGAGCCGCCGAACTCGCCCGCCGCACACGCGAAGCACTGGCCTAAGCTGCCCACCAACCGGCCGACGAAGGGACACCCAACCGTGGCTAAGCGGACAACCGACGACCAGCCCAACGCCCTCCCGCCCGCCCTCGAATCCATGACCCTGCTGGTCGCCGCCGTCATCGTCCACGACAAGGCCACCAACCGCGTCGTCCTCCTCCAGCGCAGCCAGAACGCCAAGTTCGCCCAGGGCATGTGGGACCTACCGGTCGGCAAGAGCGAACCCGGTGAGCCGATTACCGAGACCGCCGTACGCGAGCTGTACGAGGAGACCGGCCTGACCGTGAAGCCGGAGGCCCTGAAGGTCGCCCACGTCATCCATGGCGCTTGGGGCGTCGAAGCTCCCAACGGCTTCCTCACGGTGGTCTTCGCCGCGCACGACTGGACCGGCGAACCGGAGAACCGCGAACCTCGAAAGCACGCTCAGGTCTGCTGGGTCGATGCCGATGCCATCCCAGAGGAGTTCGTGGACACCACCGCGAGCGCCCTCCACCGCTATCTCACCGGTGGCCCTCAGGTATCGCTGGATGGGTGGAAGTAGGGATCAGCACGGCGGCAGCGTGGCCTGCGCAACTCGGAGCAGGGCCGTGATTATTTGTTACGCGCCGTGTTCCAGAGGTTAAAGACCTTGCGCGGCCGGCTGCCGGATGCTTGCCCGCATCCCCGACCGACCAGCCGCGCGTATGGCAGAACTGACACTGCCTGGCCGCCCTCCGGCCCCACATGATCCGCTCTCGGGCCATCACCACGACCCGCCTCGCCCACGCACAGCTCGCCCAGGGCGCCCCCGATGCCGCCACGGCCATCGCGATGAAGGTCCCCGCCGAATCCGCCACCCACCACGCCTGGGTCGCGCGCATGCTGCAGGAGTTCGGGGCCGCGCTGCGCGCCACCGCGCCGGGCAACTCCACCGTGCAGACCTGGAAGTCTCGGAGTACGTCCAGCGGGGCCTCGTTGAACAGGTTGGGCGCACAGACGGGGCGTCCGAGCGGGGCCGGTGCTCGTCTTAGCATCTACCAGCCCGTAATGACAGGAAACCTCTACCCTGGACACCGATTATCTGGTGCGTCTGGAACGTGAGGGCTGCGAGTGAGACTGAGGCAAGAGGCTCGTGTCCTCAAGGAGAAGGCCGTTTCTTCGATGGTTGCGGCGGCCGAGGCATTCAACTCGCCGCACAACCGAGGGCGAGAAACGAAGGTACTTCTGCACCTTCAGCACTCCTTCGAGATGCTGCTGAAAGCCGCGCTCGTCCAGAAGGGCATTAGCGTCTTCGACCCGGCCCTGGGCCGGTCACTCGGATTTGAGACCTGCGTACGCAAGGCTGCCGAACACCCAGACATCAAGCTCAGCGAGCCTGACGCAGGAACGCTCAGAGCCATCGACGCCATGCGTGATGACGAGCAGCACTGGTTCAACCAGGTTTCCGAGCAGCTGCTGTACGTGCATGCCCGAGCTGCCGTGACACTCTTCGACGACCTGCTCAGGGGCGTATTCAAGGAGTCGCTCGCTGACCACCTGCCCGACCGCGTACTGCCGGTGTCGGTTGACCCGCCCCGTGACCTTGGGCTCCTCCTGGACGAGGAATACACACAGATCGCAGCCCTACTCAAGCCGGGCCGACGCGCGACGCACGAGGCACGAGCCAGGATTCGAACCTTGTTGGCGATGGAGGCCCACACCGGGCCAGAGACCCGCGTCTCGAGTAAGGACGTCGATCGCGTTCAGACCGGCATACGCGGGGGAGCGACGCGCTCGGAAGTCTTCCCTCGCTTGGAGGAGCTGGCCACTGCTACGGACGGTGAGGGACTGCTGATCAAGGTGCGCTTCGTCAAGAACCAGGCGGCTCCGCCTGTGCGTTATGCAGCTGATGAATCCGTGCCGGCGGCCGCGATCCGAGAGGTGGATCTCCAGGCCAAGTACCACCGCTCGGCGGCCGAGCTCGCCGAGGCCCTTGACTTGACCCAGCCGAAGTGCCTCGCGTTGCGGCGTCACCTGGGCATCGACGCTGATCCCGCGTGCAGCCACGAGTTCGTCTTCAGCTCCCAACGCCTGAAGCGCTTTTCCGACAACGCCTTCACCCGCATGCGCACCGCGCGCGACACGTTGGATCTGGAAGCCGTCTGGCGAGCTCACAACCCGTCCGCCCGCCAACTGGAGTCCTGCAAAGTGCCCGGCTGTCGAGCTGGGTGACCGTCGCGACGCACGGCGATCTTTGATTACTTGCGGAGACCATCGTGCTCTGGACGTCGGAGTATCGCCACCAACGATTGCCGAGTGCCCTGCTCGTGTCAGTGGGCTGCGCTAGCCTGCATCCGCTCTGCCGCTGTCGCCGCCGAAGGCGCAGCCTGCTCAACCAGGCACTGAGGGGAAGCAATGCGTCAAGAAGAAATCACCGAAGACTGCCCTGGGACAGGACAGGACGGGTACATGGACGAAAGTGCACCAGGCGACGAGTGGTACGTGATCTGCCCGGTCTGCAGGATGAAGTGGGCAGGAGGCAGCACCCTCATCGAACCCCACAAAGACTGGCGCAAACGCTGAGGTCGGAGTCTGGCAGTAGGCGGGCGGGCCTTGACCCAAGGCCCGCTTACTGGGGCGCGACGTGCGTGCTGCCGTATCTATGAATCCACCTGCTGATCGATCGCTGCTTCGTAGAAGGCATCCGCGAGGGCGACGATGATCGAGTTGATGGCCGGCCCGTCGGTGAAGAAGTAGTCAGCCATCGTGTTATGGGCGTCCTGGTTGTCTGCGACCGCCTCCGTAACAGCTGCTTGGAAGTCTGGTGACTCCACGAACTGCTTCTTGGAGTTCACCTTGGTCTGCCTTATCAGGTTCGGGTCGGCGAGCAACCGCTGAACGAGTCCCTGCACGAACTCCCTGACCTGGGACTCGGCGAACGACTCGGCGCCGAAGAGGTCGTTCATCTTGTCTATGACGACCTGGAGCGCGACGTACTTCGGATCCTTCTTCATTCCCGTGCCGGCTGCGTTGATGCCTTTCAGCTGCCCGTCGCCCACGAGCGAGATGTTGACCGGGATTGCCTTGTTGTGCTTGACCCCGACCAGCACCACGTCGGAGAGGTCCACGTCGGCCGCCCAAGCGGACTCGGCGATGACTTTCTCCAGCAGGCGCAGGAAGATCGAGAGCATCTCCATGTAGGGGTCGCCGTAGTCGACGATCTGGGACATGAAGTCATAGAGACGTACGTAGGTGGAGACATCCTTGCGGAACAGGTCGAGCGCCTGGAGCGTGACCTTGTCCTCCTCCTCGATCGCCCGCGCGTAGCGGCGCCGGAAGTCGTGCTGCGCCGGGCTGATCGCTGCCGAGAGCGCGTTGTTGCCCTTCCGGGTCACCCACAGCTCGGCGACCTTGCGAACGTCGTCCTCGGTGTAGATTCCGGCCTGGGCCAGCTTGTTAGCCAGGTGGACGACGACGTACGGATCGGTCTCGGTCTCCAGGGTCGCGTTCTTGAAGTACGGCTCGAAGGCTGCCTTGATGTCCTCGGGCTTGTTGGCGAAGTCGATGACGAACGTCTTGCGCTTCTGCTCCCCACCAGCGGTGCGATGTGTGCGGTTGAGCCGCGAGAGCGTCTGCACCGCGGTGACCCCTGACAGCTTCTTGTCGATGTACATCGCCGAGAGTAAGGGCTGGTCGAAGCCCGTTTGGAACTTGTTGGCGACCAGCATGATCTTGTACGTCTCGCCCTTGAATGCGGCTGCCAGATCAGCCCCTGCGCCGGGGTTCATGTTGGCCTCGGTGAACTCGTCATCCTTCGACGGCTGCGCGCCCCAGTCGCTGTGCCAGGTCTCGTCCTCGGTCATCGTTACCCCGGCGGAAAAGGCGACCAAGGTGCGGTAGTTGTACGAGGCGTCCTCGGTGCGGCGCCTGGCGATGTAGGCGTCGATGGCCAGCTTGTACTTCACTGCGGACTTGCGCGAGTCGGTCACCACCATCGCCTTCGCCTTGCCTTCGAGGAGGTAGGCAACGTTGGCGTGGAAGTGCTCGACAATGATCTGCACCTTCTGGCTGATGTTCGTCGGGTGGAGCTGCACCCACCGCATCAGACCCTTGCGGGCGGCGGCCTCCTCGACCTCATCCCCGTTACCGCTTTCGGCCCTGCCGGCGATCTTCAACGCGGTGTCGTAGGACTGAAAGCCCCTGAGCACGTCGAGGATGTAGCCCTCCTCGATCGCCTGCTTCATCGAGTACAGGTGGAACTCGCGCGGCTTGCCGTCGGGCCCCTTGCGGCCGAACAGCTCGAGCGTCTTGTTCTTCGGCGTCGCGGTGAAGGCGAAGTAGGAGATGTTCTCCGACTCGGCCCGCTCGGTCATCTCCGATGCCAGCACCGACTCCACATCGACCTGTCCGCCCTCCTCGATCTCCTTGACCTCCTCGGCAGTCAGCACCTGCTTCAGCTTCGAGGAGATCTGACCCGACTGGGAGGAGTGCGCCTCATCGGCGATGACGGCGAACCGCTTGCCCTTCAGGCCAGCGTCGGTCCGGATCTCGTTCAGCGCATGTGGGAAGGTCTGCACCGTCACCGCGATGATGAGCTCACCGTTCTTCAACGCCTGCGCCAGCAGACCCGACTTCGACTTCGCGCCAGCCTTGCGGACGTCCTCGGGGCTGATAGTCGCGACGATCTTGCCCGTGCCGTCGATCTGCCGGATCGCATCCTGCAGCTGGGAGTCGAGCACGGTGCGGTCCACGACCACGATGACCGAGTCGAAGACCTTCCGATCATCGACATGCAGTCGCGCCAGCCGGTGGGCTGTCCAGGCGATGGTGTTCGTCTTTCCCGACCCGGCCGAGTGCTCAATCAGGTACCGCTGCCCGACACCCTCCTCCTTCACTGCGTCAACGATGTTCGTGACGGCCTCCCACTGGTGGAACCGTGGGAAGAGCATGCTCGTACGTCGCACCGACGTGCCGGTGGTGACGTCCCACTCCTCCTTGGTCTGCACGATCATCAGTCGCCCGATGATGTTCAGCCAGGCGTCTTTCTCCCAGACGCGTTCCCACAGGTACGCCGTCGACGACCGCCCGTCCGCGCCGGGCGGGTTGCCGGCACCGCTGTCGAAGCCCATGTTGAACGGCAAGAAGTGGGTCTTCTCCCCCTCCAGCCTCGTGGTCATCGCCGCCAGGTCATTCGAGGCCGCGAAGTGCACCAGCGCCCGGTGACCGAACGACAGCAACGGCTCCGGTCGGCCGTTCGTCAACGGATTGCGGTCCTGCTTGTATTGGTTGACCGCCTCGTCCAGCGACTGGGTGAAGTCGGTCTTCAGCTCCACCGTGGCCACCGGGAGCCCATTCACGAAGAACACGAGATCGATACTGCGCTGGTCGGCGGTCGAGAAGTGCACCTGCCGCACCACCCGCACCCGCATCGCCTCATAGTGCGCCATGGTGGTCTCGTTGAGCGACGTCTCGGGACGGAACTGCGCCATCTTCATCCGGCCACCGCCGATGTACTGCACCCCGTTACGCAGGATGTTCAGCGTTCCACCGCCATGTTCCAGCGGCCGGTCGAGCGCCGCGGTCAGCACGTCGAGGAACTTCGCCTGCGACCCCGCCGCCTTCAATGCCTTCGCGTACGCCGGCCTCTGCGTCTCCTCCAGCCACGCGAACAGGTCTGCCGGGAACAGCGCCCGCTCCCGGTCGTACTCACCATCGTCACGGTCGTTCTTCGAGTACAGCCAGCCGTGATCACGCAGGTACTCGCAGATCTCCGCCTCGAAGACCACCTCGTTATGGTCGGACATCACGCCACCTCTGGCACGTCGATCTGCCCTGTCACTGCCGCCGTGATCAACGCCGACCGGCGCTCCCGCGAGAGCTCGATGAACCGCTCAGCCTCCGCAACGAGTTCGTCGATCTTGGTCGTCTGCTCGTCGAGATACGCAACGATCTGGCGCTGCTCCGCGAGACTCGGCAGCCAGATCGGCGTTGTGCGCAAGATCGGCAGTCGAACATTCGCCACCGTCGAGCCATTTGCCGAGAGCAGGAAGTGGTCCTGCACGCGGTCCGAGTAGATCTGCCACATCAGAAACTCCCCTACACAAACTGCGTCGTCGATCCGAAGCAGGACCATGCGCTGGCCGAGGCAGATCTGCTCATTAGGAACCATGCATGCCTCACCGGCGGGCGCCTCACGCGTGAACAACACGTCGCCGATGGACGGTGCGCCTCCAGCGTTTCGGGCCTCCCATGTCACCGCACTGACAGGCAGTCCGTTTCCCGGCCGGAACTTTCCATTCCTGACCGAGGCAGTTCGGACTGCCTCGTATGCGCCGTCTTCCGCAACCTCCGGCGTCGTATGTGGGCAGTCGACGACGTCTGCGCATGCGTTCCGCAGTCGGGTGTTGACCGGCTGGGCTTCGAAGACTCCGTTGATAAGCGAGTGGCGACGCTCGTGGAGCAACTCGATCAGCCGTTGCTGCTCCTCAATGAGCGTGTCGATGCGGGCCGTCTCGCGGTCGAGGTAGTCAGCGATGGCTCGCTGCTCGTCGGCCGGGGGCAGTACTAGAGGAATGCGAGCGAAGGTACTCCAGTTGCGGAAGTCAACGCTGCGCTCGCGCACGTTCGGCGCCTGGGTGGCGAGGAAGCCGGAGGTGCCAAGGTGCCGTAGCAGGCGGGCAAGGTAAGCGGGATCGTCGCCCGCCACAGGCTCACAGACGTGGTAGACGGGTGAGCCGTTGCCATGGCTGTCCGAGACTCCGACGGCGCCAGCAAAACCGTCGAGGGCGTGGAAAACCAGGTCGCCGGGGCGGATCTCCTGATAGCCGTTCTCGGTGTCAGAGAAGGTGTAGCCGTCCTCACGGCGGTTCGAGCGCAGAGTGACTGTGCCATCCCGATAGGCGGTGACAACACCCATCCCCGACCGAGCAGGTCGGTTCAGCAGGCGCAACACTCGCCGCACCGTTGTCTCACGCCAGTCGGACGGCGGCGTGGTGATCACTGCTCCACCTCCCGGAGGAGATCGAGAATTTTGGCGACCTGCTTCTCCAGGTCGGCGTCGATCTCGGCTAGCGGGCGGGGGGGTACGTACTTGTAGAACTGGCGGGTGAAGGGGATCTCGTAGCCGGTCTTTGTCTTGGCCCAGTCGATCCAGGCGTCAGGAACGTGCGGCTTCACCTCAGCCTCGAAGTACGACTGGATGACTTCGCGCTCCCCTGCGGCGCCGGCGGTTGAGCCGCCGTAGGTAAAGGGCACAATTTCGGTGTCACGCTTTTTCGAGTCGGGCTTGGGATTGCCCTTGCGGTCGACGACAGGGTTCCCGTCCTCATCGAGCACGGGACGCTCGACGGTGATGGTCCAGTAGCCGAACTCGTCGTTTCGCAGCACCTTGGAGAAGTCAGGGTCGGCGTCCTCGAAGTCGGCGTACAGCCGCACGACCTCGGCGCGGTCATGGTCGCTTATCTCGCGTCCCTTGGACCCGAGGTTCTTACGCATCTTGGTCCAGAACGACGTGCCGTCGATGAGCTGGACCTTGCCCTGGCGGTCGGGGTGCTTGGTGTTGTCGAGGATCCAGATGTAGGTGGCGATGCCGGTGTTGAAGAACATGTTGGTCGGCAGCGCGACGATCGCCTCGACCAGGTCATTCTCCAGCAACCACTTGCGGATGTTGGAGGGACCGGATTCGGCGGCGCCGTTGAAGAGCGGCGAGCCGTTCATGATGATGCCGACGCGGCCGCCGCCGTCCTCGGGTGCGCGCATCTTGTGGGCCAAGTGGAGCAGGAAGAGCATCTGGCCGTCCGAGGTCGCGGGGAGTCCCGGCGCGAACCGGCCGTAGGGGCCGGCGGAGTCGCGCTCCGCCTTGACCGCCTTGGCATACTGCTTCCAGTCCACCCCGTAGGGCGGGTTGGACATGCAATAGTCGAACTGGCGGCCCTTGAAGGCGTCGTCGGTAAGCGTGTTGCCGAAAGCGATGTTGGTCGTGTCGTGTCCCTTGGCGAGCAGGTCGGACTTGCAGATGGCGTACGACTGCGGGTTGTACTCCTGGCCGTACAGGCTCAGCTTCGCCTCGGAGTTTTGGGCGAGCAGGTGCTCCTCTGCCAGGGAGAGCATGCCGCCGGTACCGGCGGTGGGGTCGTACAGCGACCTGATGATGCTGCCCTCGGAGAGTTCGACGTCCTTCTCCGCGAAGAGCAGGTCGACCAGCAGCCGGATCGCGTCGCGCGGCGTGTAGTGGTCTCCGGAGGTCTCGTTCGCGGCCTCGTTGAACTTGCGGATGATGTACTCGAAGGCGTCGCCCATGTCGGAGTTCGACACCACATCGGGGTGGAGATCGACAGCGCCGAAGGACTTGACGACCTCGCGCAGGAGCCCGGCCTTCTCCAGGGCCAAGATCTCCTTCTTGAAGTCGAAGTACTCGAACACGTCCACGTCGGCGGAGAACCGGTCGATGTAGTCAGCGAGGTTGTCCGCCAGCCCGTCCGCATCGGCCAGCAGGTTCGCGAACTCGTAGTTGGAGGTGTTGTAGAACGTCCGTCCCGTGGCCTTCTTAACCTCGACCTTGAGCCGGTTCGGGTTCTCGTACCTCGCAGCCAGCTCCCGTACCACCGCACGGTCCGGCTCAAGCACGCAGTCGAGCCGTCTCAAGATCGTGAACGGAAGAATCACAGTCCCGTACTGGTTGGGGCGATAGGGGCCCCGAAGCTGGTCAGCGATCGACCAGATGAAGCTACCGAGCGTGCTCACAGGGTTCCTCACGAGAATCGTCTAGCAGTGACGATCACTTTGCCAAAGGGAGCAGCCAGCATCCCATGGTTCAGCTATACGGAGCCCTCGACGTGCTCTCGCCGATCGGCCCGGAGATGCGTCGGCACGACACCGAGGTACCTCGGGTGCGTGAGCGATGCGTGAGCGGACTGCCCGATACAGCGCGTCATGATCCGGATCAAGTGGCTCGCCGCGCGGCTCTGACCAGGGGAAACAGCACCGCGCGGCAGCGCCAGGCATCCCCCGGCAAGGATTCGATCCCACTCCTTAAAGCGGGTGTCGCAGGTTCGAATCCTGCCGGGGGCACAACGCATTACGCCGCTGACCTGGGGGTTTCTTCCCCAGGGGCCGTGTTGGTCGGCCTCGGACTCCCCATCCGGGGCCGTTTTGCGTGAGCGGACGGCGACTTGCCCCTGTCTCCCAAGGTCGGTTACAACTCCGTTCCGGTTGCCCGGTCGGTGCTGTGTCCACCGGCAGCGCGTGCGCGCGGCACGAGCAGCGCAGCGGCCTTGCCGGGCACGCGCTGTCTGCTTCGGGGGAGCAGGCTCGTGTACGCCGTGGTCGTGTTACCGGAGACGATGCGTCCGGTGTTCGGGGCCCGCGGGGACGGCCGCCATCGGCGTCCCGCTGGTCCACACCTACGTCCTCGACCCGGCGACCATGAGCTACCGGACCGGCGACATGTTCACCGGTGTCGTCAAGGCTTCCGCTCCCTCCACCGTGGAGATCGACCCCGGCCGGCTCTGACCTCCCGGCAGGCCGGCGGCGCACCGGCCTCACATTCCGGTGCGCTGTGTTGTCGAACTGTTGAGGGCAGATGCGACCGAGGGAGCTGTCGACACCATGACCACCCGACCTGGACCAGAACAGAATCGGCCCGATCCGGGCCTGGACGCGATCATGAGCGAGCGGCGTCAGCTGATCAGTCTCGCGTACCGTCTTCTGGGCTCCCTGGCCGAGGCCGAGGACGCCGTCCAGGAGACGTACACCCGCTGGTACGCCATGTCCCAGCAGCGGCGGGACGCCATCGAGTCGCCCGGCGCCTGGCTGACGACGGTCGCCAGTCGCATCTGCCTCAACCTGCTCACCTCGGCACGGGCCCGGCGAGAGACCTACGTGGGTGAATGGATTCCCGAGCCGCTGCCCGGGCGTGCGGAGTGGATCAGCGGGCGGCCGGCCGGAGCGACCGTCGATCCGGCCGACCGGGTCACCTTGGACGAGTCGATCAACCTGGCGTTCCTGGTCGTGCTCGAGTCGATGACGCCGGCCGAGCGCGTCGCGTTCATCCTGCACGATGTCTTCTGCCACTCCTTCGCCGAAGTGGCCGAGATCGTCGGCCGTAGCCCGGCGGCATGCCGCCAGCTGGCCTCCTCGGCCCGCCGCCGCGTCCGGGACTCGCGGCCTTCGGCGACTCCGACAGCCCAACGCGCCGACGTCGTCAGGGACTTCAAGAAGGCATGGGAGGCCAAGGACATCGACGTCCTGATCGGCCTGCTCGACCCCGACGCCACGGCGATCGCTGACGGCGGCGGCCTCGTCACTGCCTTCCTGCACCCCATCGAGGGCGGCGAGCAGATCGCGCACGCCTGGGTCGAAATCGCCCGCCGGAAGCCTGGCAACATGACGTTCCTGGAGCGTACGGTCAACGGTCAGCCCGGCCTGGTGGCCCAGCAGGACGGCGTGACCGTGTCGGTGTTCGCGTTCGAGGTCGCGGGCGACCGGATCAAGCACATCTGGGTGGTACGCAACCCCGAGAAGCTCCTTCGCTGGACGGCGAGTTGAGGCGCGTCTCCTCACCACCGGGTCCGCGGGCTCGATACGTTCCGGCTGTCAGTTCTCCAGGCGCACTGGCATCAGTATCGAGAACGTCTCCTCGTCGTCGAGCCGACGGATCGCCATGGGCGCCGTGGGAACGCCGAACTCGAGGATCAGTCGGTCCCGGTCTCCGGCGGCGAGTGCGTCCAGCAGGAACTCGCGGTTGACGGCTACCTGGTTCTGATCGTCGTCATCGTCATCGTCACAGACGACCACGGTGCCGTCGTGTGCGACCTTCAGCACGCTGAGGTCGTAGGAGGCTCCGTCCTGGTTGCGTACCTCGTTCGTGCGGACGGGTCCGCTCTCGACCGCCTTCCGGAAAGCCGGCACCTCGACGAGGGCGCGGCGTCCGGTCGGCAGTTGGACGAGCCGACGGTAGTCGGGGAAGTCGTGGTCAAGACTCTGGCCGGATGTCTGACCGTCCCCCGTCTCCAGTGCGACTCGGTCATCGTCCACAGCGAGCCGTACGGGTCCTTCGCGGTTCAGCAACGCCCGCATCGCGTCGGCGAGCGGGGCGGGCACGATGACCTGTACGGGGGGTCCGTCGTGCCCGGTGGCGCCGGCTTGTCCGACAGCCATCCGGTACCGGTCGGTGGCCACGACGTGAAGTGTCTCGCCGTCGATGTCGAAGAGGACGCCGCCGAGCATCGGCAGTTCCGGGTCGGTACTGGCCGCGAAACGTACCGCGTCCAACGCGGCTGCCAGCTCAGTAGCGGAGGCGGTCAGTCGGGTGGTGGTTCGACTGGAAGTCATGGGGTTCTCCCTGTGCGTGAGCAGTTCCTGAAGCGTGGAGAACTCATCGCGGGCATCGGACAGACTGCGTTCGAGACGGCGCAAGTGTGCCTGAAGCAGTTCGCTCACCAGGTCCTTGTCCGCGCCGGACCAGCCGGCCAGGACGAGGCGGATGTCCGCCAGCGGCATACCGGCCCGGCGCAACCGGGCCAGCATTCGGGCCTCCTCGAGCTGGGCGGGGCCGTACCAGCGATAGCCGCTCACCGGGTCCACCCAGGCTGGGACCAGCACACCGGTGCGGTCGTAGAAACGCAGGGCACTCACGCCCAGGCCGCTGTCCCGGGCCATCTCACCAATGCTGCGCATCTCGCTCTCCACGCCCCGAACTCTGGGCCCTGCACAAGGTCGAGGGTCAACCTCGGTTTTCCGGGAGCCGACCGCAGGGAGGCGTCCTCGGCAGCCCTCCTGCCTCTGCTCGTCGACCGACGAAGGCGCCCCGCCGCATGCCGAGGCGGTCGCCGCCCGTGCCGCCGAGCTCCTCAGTCTCTCCTGCTACTGGCTCGCCTGACAAAGGGCAGCCGCCAACCGGCCGGGGTGTGACACCTCTGGAAGGAAGACGTGCGCACCTGCGGATCACCGCAGGCGACAGGCCGATCCCGAACACGTCCACACCCCGGGCATGCCCGGCCCGCCGCGACCGCGTCCGCCCTCACACAGACGACCTTCTTCGGCCGGCGACAGGTCACGTATGGTCGGCCGACCGGACCTCGGTCCGGACCGACCGTCAACGGAACCGACATCCTGGGATGTGAAGATGACCTCGCAGTCCTATCTCGCCGAACTCTTCTCGCTTCAGGACCGGGTCGCGCTCGTCACCGGTGGGAGTTCGGGGATCGGTCGGGCCATCACCGAAGCCCTCGCGCGGGCCGGGGCGAAAGTCGTGGTCGTCGCGCGCAGGGAGGTGGAACTGACCGCCACCGTCGATGAGTTGACGGCTCATGGCTGCCAGGCGGGCTGGGTGAGCGCCGACCTGAGCACGCGCGACGGCGTGCGGGCCGCGGCCGAGAAGGCGGCGGCGGTGTTCGGCGAGCCGGACATCCTCGTCAACTCCGCCGGGATCAACCTGCGCCCGCCGATGGGCGATCTGTCCGACGAGGTGTGGGACGCCACCATGGCCGTGAACCTGGAGGCGCCCTACCTGCTCGGGCAGCGTTTCGGCCCGGGTATGGCCGAGCGGGGCTTCGGACGGATCATCCACGTCACCTCCCAGCAGGCGCACCGGGCCTTCGTGCAGAGTGGCGCGTACGGCGTGTCCAAGGGCGGCCTCGAGTCGCTGGCCCGCTCACAGGCGGAGGCGTGGTCCCCGTACGGCGTGACCTGCAACACCCTTGTCCCGGGCTTCGTGATGACCCCGCTGAACCAGCGACTGTCCTCCGATCCCGTCAAGGTGGCGGAACTCGCCGCCCGCACGATGGTCGGGCGCAACGGTCTGGCGGAGGACTTCGCGGGCGCGGCGGTGTTCCTGGCGAGCCGCGCGTCCGCGTATGTCACCGGCCAGTCGGTCTTCGTCGACGGCGGCCTCTCGGTCCACTGACGCGCCCGCCCCGACCGGCCCGGCACCGCACCCGCAGGGCGGCCGGATCGCCCGGGCCCGGTCGGTCCAAGGGCCCTGCGGCGGGCAGGCCGATGGTCCGACGACCGACGGCCCGTTCCTCGGCCACGGCGTTCCTCGTGCACGTCGGACGACACCCACCGACGACTTTGCCTTCTCTTTACAACCTGCGCTGTCGCTGCCTCGTCTCTCCGCTCGATCCGTACCCCACCCGCCGTACCGGGCGGACCGACGAAAGAGAGCAACCCGATGCGCCGAACCGTCCTCAGCGCCATGGCGCTCGCATGCACCGCCGTGCTGGCGACCACCGTGCCCGCCTTCGCCGACGAGGCGAGCCAATCCCCCTCGCCCCGCCCGTCCACCGCCGCCCCGTCTCCCAGCGTTTCCAAGCCGCCCACCTCCGCCTCCTCGGCTCCCAGCCCCGTGCCGAGCCGGCCGCAGGCCTCCGTCAGTTCGCCTCCGAGCGCCGAGCCGAGCCGGCCGCCGGCGGGGTCCCAGGTTTCCGTCGTGCCGAAGGGCGCGCCCGACACCGGAGTGACATCGGCGTCCTCGGGGTCCGGGAACGAGGGTGCGCTGATCGGCGGGGGCGCCGCCGCGGTGCTCGCCGCGGCCGGCACGGCGGTCTTCGTCGTACGTCGCCGGCGGGCGACCGGGGCATGACCCCGCTCTCCAGGCGCGCCTTCGCCACCGCGGCGATGGCCTCGCTGCTGGTGGGCTGCGGCGGCCCCGACGCCCCCCGGCCCGGAGCCACCGGCACAGGCACAGGCACAGGCAGTACGCCACCGCCTTCGTCGCCCTCCGCGAACGCGGCGCACGCCCTGGCGCGTTCGGTCCCGGTCAGGCTGCGGATCCCGGCCATCGGGGTCGACACCCCGGTCATCCGGCTGGGCCTGGCGCCGGACGGCAGTGTGCAGGTGCCCCCGATCACGGCGCACGACCGGGCGGGCTGGTACCAGCACTCGCCGACCCCCGGCCAGACCGGTCCGTCGGTCATCCTCGGCCATGTCACGGTCGGCGCCTACGGGGACGGGGTCTTCCGTCACCTCGCGCGGCTGCGCCGGGGCGAGGCGATCGTGGCGCGTCTGGAGAACGGCACGGAGGCCGTGTTCACCGTCGACTCCGTACGGACGGTCGCCAAGGCGGACTTCCCGGCGGACGACGTCTACGGGGACGTGGACCGTCCGGAGCTGCGGCTCATCACGTGTGGCGGTCCCCTTACCGGCGACGGCTATCTCGACAACGTGATTGTCTTCGCCGCGCTGAGCTCCACCACGTCCTGACCGTCCCGGATCCCAGGCCCAGGCAACGCGATGCCGACGGCCTGGGATCCTTCCCCACGAGTGCCCTCACGACCATGGAGAGCGTTGAAACGGTCCCGTGACAAGGCGGCGTCCGAGCTGTTCGCCGCCCTCTACCCGCGCCTCGCCGGCTGGTGCCGCCGTCTCGTCGACGACGACGAGACGGCCCACGAGGTCGCCTCGGAGGCCTTCACCCGGCTCTGGGCCCGCTGGACGTCCGTGGAGGAGCCCCGCGGCTTCCTCTACGTCACCGCGGCCAACCTTGTCCGGGACCACTGGCGCAAGCTGGAGCGCGAGCGCCGGGCCCTGCGCCGCGTCACCTCGGAAGCCGCTGTCCACCCCCACACCGAACAGGCCGACCCGTCCGTGCGCCTGCTCGTACAGTCGCTGCCGGAACGACTGCGCGTCCCGATCCTGCTGCACTACTACGCTGACATGCCGATCCGGGAGGTGTCCGCACTGACCGGGCGCAAGGAAGGAACTGTCAAGGCCGACCTCCACGCGGCCCGAGAACTGCTCCGCGTCCACCTGAGGAGAAGCCTTGAGCACACGCTTTGACGACGGCCCGCAGTTCGACCCCGACGACCCGCTCGTGGTGGTCCTGCGGCCCTCCTCCGACCACCTCGGCCCGCCGCCCGGCCGCTACGAGGCGATCCGCCGCGCCGCGGCCCGCCGCCGGATACTGCGTGCCGCGGCCGGGGTGGGCCTGTCCTGCGCTGTCGCCGTGCTCATCGCGCTGCCGTTCCACCGCGGGGCACCCGGGGCACCGGCGTCCCCGGCGGTCCCGCTCGCACCGCCGCCCGCGAGCCGCCCTGCGGGGTCCACCAGCCCGTCCGCGTCTCCCGCGCCCGTCGTCTCCCGTCCCCCCACCGGCCCCCAGCCCCACGTGTCCACCACTCCGACCCGCCCGCCGGAGCCCACCAGCGAAGTCTCCGAACCGCCGGGCCCGGCACAGGGCACGCCGTCGACACGGGGGACCAAGGCCGTCCCCTCACCCTCGAGTCCCGCCGAGCCGTAGTGCCTTTCGTCTGGACCGCGTCGGCTCAACGGTCCCCTGCCAGAGGGCGCTTGCCGACTGCGGCCGCCCGCGCCGTGCCTTCCGGTTCCGGGCGGTTCCGGTTCCGTGCCGGCCGGGCCAACGTCAGCGTCACCAGGATCGAGGCCGCCGCCATCACCGACATCGCCGCCGCCGGCGTGGTGAGCTGGGCCACCCCGCCGGCCAGCGCCGCGCTCACCCCCTGCATCGTGAGCATGCCCGACGAGTGCAGGCCGAGGGCGTGGCCGCTCAGTTCCTCCGGGGTCAGCCGCATCAACTGCTCCTGCTGGATCAGGCTCGCGCCGAAGCCCACCGAGGCCAGTGCCACACAGGCCGCCGCCGCGGGCACGGCGGGGCGCAGGGCGAACAGCAGGTACGGGGCCGCCAGGAGCAGCAGGAACGGGATGCCCAGGCGGCGGCGCAGGGCGGGCGGCAGCAAGCGGCCCGTCGTGACGTCCCCGACGAACATGCCGAACGCCGCGCACGCGAACAGTGCGCCGGCCCGCTCGGGGGCGTAGGAGACGTACAACGACTCGCAGCCGACGACCAGGCCGTTGGGGATCCAGAGCAGCAGGTACGTCGTGCGGCGCGGCGGGGACGACCACAGCAGGGCGTTGGTGCGCCAGGTCTGCGCGATCGACGGGCGGCCGGAGGTACGGGGAGCGCGGCGGCTCAGGCCGAGACGGACACCGATCGCCGCGGCGAGGTAGAGGGCCGCGGCCACGACGAGCGTGGTGCGCGGTGACAGCACCGCCACCAGGACGCCTCCCGTCGCGTATCCGGTGATCTGCATGATCCCGCTCATCATGTTGAAGACCGAACGCCCCAGCAGATAGCCGTCCTTGGACAGGATCTCGTTCAGCAGGCCCCAGCGGACCCCGCCGCCGAGCGACTGGACCAGGCCGAGGAACAGGAGCAGTGCGAAGACCCAAGCGATCGGCAGGCCAGGGACCGCCATCAGCGCCGTACCGGCCGCGAACGCGCACGCGATGCCCGTCATCGTCCCGCGCGGCGCCAGCCGGTCCGCCGCCGACAGCAGCGTCGTCGCGCCCACGACCTGCGCCAGTTGCGGGCCGAACATGCTGATGGCCGACAGCAGGGGCGAGTCGGTGGCCCGGTACACCAGGGTGCCGAGCGCCAGGCCGCCGAGCGTCATCGCGGCCGTCTGCAGAGAGGTGGACAGGAAGAGCGGGGTGAACTCCCGGGTGCGGAAAAGGTCGGAGTAGCTGCGCATGTGCGGAGTCTGAGCAGGTGCGGAAGGCGGTCGTTATTGTTTCGCGTACACGCGAAACATGGAGGGGTGCGTCGCCGTGGGGCTCTGGTACGTCAACGCCGACACCCTCGCCGGGAGCCGGTTCCTGCTCTCGCCGCTCGCCGAGGTCTTCGCGAGCCTGAAACTGCTGAACTCGGGCGCCGCCTCCCACCCCGGGGAGCGCGCCTGGCTGGACGCCCATCTGTCCGCCTACCGCAGGCGGTTGGCCGCTGATCCGGTGACCGCACTGCTGGTGCGCTGCGGGCTGGGACCGGAGTGGATCGCGGACTTCCTCACGCCCACCCCGAGGGACGGCGAGAGCTTCGAGGAGGGCGTGGCCCATGTCCGCGCGGCCTCTCCCTCCGAGGCCCGCGGCAACATCACCGTCGCCCTGCGCGGGCCGCTCCCCGCCCGCCTGGACCGGGACGACCTGCCCGAACGTGCCGCCGATCTGCTCACCTGGGTGTGGACGCAGGCCGTACGGCCGTACTGGGACCGGCGGCGACGCATCCTGGAAGCCGACGTGATCGCCCGGACCGCCCAGCTGAGCCGGGGCGGCTGGGCGGCCGCGATGGATGCCCTGCGGCCTGGCCGTACGCGCTGGCTCGGCGGCAACCGGCTCCAGGTCAATCTCCACGAGTACCCGCCGCGCGAGATCTCCGGCGCCGAGCTGGTCTTCGTCCCCGTCACCCCGACGACCGGCTGGGTGTCCTGGGAGGAGCCCGACCGGTACGCCGTCGTCTACCCGTGCGCGGGCGTACTGGCCCAGGGGCCGCGTACGACGGTGCCGACGAGCCTCGGCGCGCTGCTCGGCCCGGCTCGCGCCGGAGTCCTCGTCCTTCTCCACTCCCCCATGAGCACGAGCCAGTTGGTCGCGGTGACCGGGCAGGGGCTCGGCTCGGTCGGGCGCCACCTCAAGGTGCTGCTGGAGGCACGGCTGGTGGAGCGGCGGCGGGTGGGGCGGTCGGTGCTGTACTCCCGCACGGCTGCCGGTGAGGTGCTCGTCACGGCGCAGCGGGACTGATGCCCGTCGCGCGGCACCAGTGCGTGGCGCGCCTTGACCTTGCCCCTGGGGCAGACTGGAGCGTCCTGGTCGCCGGGCCGAAGGCGCCCGGTGACGGAGGATGACGGCGTGGACGACGATCTGCTCACCATCGGTGCGTTCGCCGCCCGGTCACGGCTGTCGCCGAAGGCGCTGCGGCTGTACGACCGGCTGGGGCTCCTCGCACCCGCGCACGTCGACGAGGCCAGCGGTTACCGCTATTACCGCGCCGCCCAGATCGAACGCGCCCGCATGGTCGCGCTGCTGCGCCGACTCGACATGCCTCTCGCGCGGATCGCCGACGTGGTGACGGCGCACGAGTCGGACGGCGCACGGGCGGCCGCGCTCCTCGCCGACTGTGGCCGACGAGGCGGCGGCGCGGGCGTGGGCCGAGGAGCGGGGCCGGGCGTGGCAGACCCGGGTGCGGGTCGAGCCGGAGCAGCGGCTGGCCTACACCCGTATCACCAAGGCGCAGGTGGCGCATCCGCAGATCCTGGCGGCGTTCGAGGCGGTGGAGAGGTGGATCGCGGAACAGGGGCTCACCTGCGCGGGTCCCTGCCGCGAGGTGTACTTCGCGGACTGGGACGCGGCGGGACCCGAGGACGCGGTGTGCGATGTGGCGTTCCCCGTGAAGTGAGGCCCCGGGCCTGTCGTCAGCGCAGCTCCTGCGGGCACGGCGTGCCCCGCGGGAGCTGGTACGGCGCGCCCAGGTGGTAGGTGCCCGGGCGCGGGGCCAGCAGCTCCGTCCACTTGTCGCCCGACGCGTCCTCGGGCGCCTCCATCAGGCAGCCGTTGAGGTTGTCGTAACTCCTCGGCGTGCCCTCCGACCGGTGCTTCGACTCCTTGGTCTCCTGCGGCGGCTTGACGCCCTTGCCGTCCGCGTCGACCAGGCCCAGCCAGGGCGAGTACGGGATGCGGATCAGGACGCGGCCCGCCTTCTGCACGTCGATCGTCAGCTCGCCCTGCTCGGCCCGTTGGACCACCCCCGGCGGGTCCGCCATCGGGGTGGGGTCGGTCATCGCGAACAGCTGCCAGTTGCCGTTGCCCCAGACCTGCTTCAGGTAGGGCATACCGCGCTGGACGAGTGCGCGTTCGCGTTGGCCGCCACTCCCGTCCGGCTCCCCCTTCGGCAGCACCACGTAGTGCACCGCCCAGCGCTGCAGCCACGCGTGGTAGTTCGCCGAGTTGAGGGTGTCGTCGTAGAAGAGCGGGTTGCGTTCCATGTCGGCCTGCCGGTTCCAGCCGCGGGCCAGGTTCACGTACGGGGCCAGCGCCGACGCCTCGCGGTGCGAGCGTGCCGGGACCACCTCCACCCGGCCCTTCTCCGCGCCGACCACCTGGAGTTGGTTCACGAGCGGCGCGAGTTCGCGTGCCCAGGACGCCGCCGGGCTCGTGTGGATGATGTCGTCGACCGTCTTGACCCCGATCCAGACGAAGAAGCCGACGGTGGCGACGACGAGGGCGTACCACTTGCGGCTGCGCGGCACCGTGAACGGCAGTGCCGCGACCAGCACCACGCCCGCGAACAGCATCGCGAGCCGGGTGATGTTCGAGCCGATCTGGGAGCTGATCAGCCAGACCAGGAGCACGGCGAGCGCGTACACCGCCGACGTGATCCGTACCGTCTTCCATTCCGTGGGAACCAGGAAGAGGACGAGGACCCCGTAGATGAACGGCAGGCTCGCCGACCCGGGCCCCATCGGCTGCGTTCCGGAGAACGGGAACAGCCACGCCGACAACGCGACCACCACGGACGGTGCGAGACCCAGCGCCCACGCGCCCGGCCGGCGCTTCTGCAGGAACAGCGCCACCGCGACCAGACCGACGAACAGGCCCGCCACCGGGGACGACATCGTGGCCAGCGCGGCCAGGGGCGCGGCACACAACGCCTTCGCCCAGCGCTTGTAGCGCCAGCGGTGAGGCCAGCAGAAGACGCACGCCGTCGCGCCCAGCGCGAACGCCATGCCCAGGCCGAAGGTCACCCGCCCCGAGATGGCGTTGCACACCAGCCCGAACACCCCGGCCAGGGCCGGCCACCACGGGTCGCGGACCGCGCGGCTGCGGATGAGGACGAGCATCAGCAGCCCGGCCGAGATGGTCCCGGCGATCATCATGGTCGTACGGACGCCGAGCACGGACATCAGATACGGCGACACCACGCTGTACGACACCGGGTGCATGCCCCCGTACCAGGCGAGGTTGTACGCCGAGTCCGGGTGCCGTCCCACGAACTCCGCCCACGCGTCCTGCGCCGCGAGGTCACCGCCACCGTTCGCGAAAGTGAAGAACCAGACGAGGTGCAGCACCCCGGCGAGACCCGTGACCGCAAGGACGGGGTGGCGGCGGGCCAGGTCCGCGCAGCGGGAGGACCGCAGACGGGTCAGCAGTGCGCGCGGAAGGGGCTCATCGGTCGGCGCGCCGTGCGGTATTCGCGGGGCCGATGCTCCGTCCGGGCAACGACCCGGATCGGCGTCGTCGGCGTGTGTCTCCGCTGTGGCCACCTGAAGGCACTCCCGTGGTTCTTGTAGTTGCCGTGGCGCCTGCCCGCCACCGGAAGCCGCCGTCCCGTCATACTGCCCCAGTCGGGACGCTAGCACGCAGGGTGAACGCCGCAGGCTCGCGGAGCCCCGACAGGGGGCGGCGTACGCGGGCCGGCCGCCACCCCCTCCCGGGGCGGCGGCCGGCATGTCTTCCCGGTCAGCCCAGGCGGGTCAGCTTGTCCTTGAAGCCGGGTTCGACCAGGTCCTTCTCAAGAGCGACGGGGATCTTCACCGCTCCGTCCGCGTCGCCGTCGCCGTCGCCGACGGTGAGCGCGCCCACCGTGGTGCCCGCCTTCGCGGTGTGCGGCAGCTCGCCGGAGGTGAAGGACAGCTTCACCTCCAGCCCGGCCCAGCCGATCGCGGTGACGTCCTTGGTGACCACGACCGGGGTCCGGCCGCCGAGGCGGTCGTCCACGTACCCGACCACGTCACCCTTCTTCAGGATCTTCGCCGAGGTCGGCGCCTTCTTGGCAGCGAGCAGCGCGGTCTTGCTGACCGCGTTGACCGTCTCGAGGATGCGCGGTTTGTACTGACCGAGGATGGCGCCGACGATGGTCACCGTCCGGCCGCCGACCTCTTTGTGGGCGGCGAAGAGCAGGTTGCCTCCGGCCGCGGTGGTGGAGCCGGTCTTGATGCCGATCGCGCCGATGGTGAAGGGCAACTCGTTGTAGTTGTTCCAGTAATGGTTGGTCGGATCCGTCCAGCTCGCCGCGCTGGTGACCTCCACCATGGCCGGGATCCTCATGGCCGCGACACCGAGCTTCACCTGGTCCTCGGCGGTGGAGACGGTGGACTTGGTCAGGCCGGACGGGTCGGTGTACGTCGTGTTGGTCATGCCCAGCTCCTTGGCGGTGTCGTTCATCTTCTTGACGAACGCCTCCGTGGAACCCGCGTCCCACCGCGCCAGCAGGCGCGCGATGTTGTTCGCGGAAGGAATCATGACGGCGGACAGGGCCTGCTTCTCGGTGAGGACGTCACCCTCCTTGACGGTGTTGAGCGTGGACTCGTCACCGGTCACGTCGTAGCCGGCCTCCTTCGCCGCCGTCGGGTCGATCGTGATCTTGGGACCTTCCTGCCCCGGCTTGAGCGGGTGGTCCCTGAGGATGATGTACGCCGTCATGGTCTTGGTGACCGAAGCGATGGGCACCGGCTTCTGCTTGCCGAAGTGACCCATCTCGCCTATGCCGTCGACGGCCATCCAGCCCTGGCCCTCACTCGGCCAGGGCAGGGTGAGCTTGTCGCCCTCGAACTGGTACGTGTCCTTGGCGGTGAGGCTGAGGGACGGGGGCGGCAGCGGACGTAGCGACTGCGCGATCGCAAAGACGACCGCCAGCAGCACGACGAGCGGCGTCCAGATCTTGAACCGCCGCACTATGGTGCGCACCGGAGTCGGCGGCGGCGGCGGGGTGTTGGTCAGCTCGGCGAGCAGGTCCATCGGCGGCTTCGGCGGAAGCGGCTGCTGGGTCGTGCGCTCGGGGCCGACCTGAGGCAGCGCGGCGGTCGGCTCGGCGGGACCGGCGGCGGGCTTCGGCTTCGTCGGGGCCGCCGCGTCCAGCGGCTTGAGCGCGACGAACTTGCTGGTGCGTTCGGTGTCGGACGTCGCGTCGGACGGCTCGGCAGTGCGCCCGGCACCGGACTTCGCGGCGGACGCGGGCTTGTCGGCGGCGGGGGCCTCGGGCGACTTGGCCGCCCACGACGGGCCGGGCTTACGCGCGGCCTTGTCGGCGGGCTCGTCGGCGTTCTCGCCGGAGGGCTTGGTGTCCCGAAGCTTGAGCATGGTCGTGGGCTGATCCACGGCCGGCTCACGAACCTTGAAGACGGCGGTGGGCTGGTCGACGGGGGCCTTGGGGCCCGCCGGGCCGTTCTCGCCTTCGGTCACGACCTCGGAGTCGTCCTTGGAGCCGTCCTTGGAGCCGTCCTCGGAGCCGGACTCGGGGCCGCCGTCAGCGCCGGAAGCCTCCTCGGCCCCGGACTTCCCGTCAGCCTGGGAACCGACCTCGGACTCGGGGGCCCGCTCGCTCTCGTAAGCGTCCTTCGCGCCGGCTTCGGAGTCCGCGGGTTCGGTGTCGTCCTCGGAGGCGTCCTCGGCTCCGAGGACGACACCGGTTGCGGAGTTCTCCTCGGCTCCGGCCTCGCGGGCTTCCTCGGTCACGGCCTCACCGGGTCCGTCGCTCTCGCCCTCGGCGCCATCGGTCTCCTCGACCTCCACGACTGCCTCGGCGTCACCGGTCCGCTCGACCTGAAGGGCCTCCTCGGCCCCCTTCTCCGCAGGCTCCTCCCCGGCCTTCGCAGACGACGCGCCGTCGACCTCCTCCGGCGACTTGCCCGAGGTCTGCTCGGCCGACTCATCCGCAGCCTTCCCAGAGGCCGCTTCCTCCGCGCCACCGTGCGACGTCCCGTCGGAAGCCCGACGCACCGCACCCGACTTGGACCCGGCGGTCGCGCCCTCGACGGCGTCTTTCGCATCGTCGCCGGACTTCACCCCGGCACCCGCACCGGAACCGCCCTCGGCCTCCTCCGCGCTGCGCACCCAGGAAGCCAGCGACGCCCGCCGCGCGGTGTCATCCCCGGCACCCTTCGCGCGCGCCGCGGCACTCCCGGGTGCCGCACCGGTCTCGTCCACGGACGAACCGGCGACGCCCCACAACGCCCGCGTGGAGAACACCGCCGTCGCCTGGTCGACCCCCGCCTTCTCCCCGGCCATCGCGAGCCGGGGGTCACGGTCGGCCCCGGCCGACCCCGGAACCGAAGCCCCGCTCCCCGACGTCGCTTCCGCCGACGACCCGTGCTGCTTCGACCTGTCGGGGGACTCGCCCGCCACCGATGCCTCCTCATTGCGCCACGCGCCCACTCGCGCGACTTGCCGAACCGTGAACCGCCGCCCGGACGCATCTGTCCGAACCATGTACCAGTGTCCTGTCTGAGAGATTGACCCATGCGCTAGACGAGAACGACATACCTACTGGTTCCAGCACATTCCGGTCAGGCACTCTCGACAGACCAATGTGAGAGGGGTCACCCTGTCATGCATCCACGCGGGGAGGCATGGATGGGCAGGAGCCGCAGAACACTTCCGGAAGAACTTCTGCTGTTGGCACTGGACCCGGCCACGGGTACCACTGCACAGCCGCAGTCGCTCGACCTCGGTTTGGCCGGAGCACAGCTCGTGGAGCTGGCGCTGGCCGGACGGATAGCCCCAGACGGGGATCGTATCGCCGTGGTGGTGCCACGGCCGACTGGAGATCCGACTCTGGACTGCGCGTTGGAGTTGCTGCGAAGGCGCGGCGCTCCGGTACGGGCCGTCCACTGGATCGGCGGGCCGCGTCTCGGGCTCCGCCAGACCTACCTCTCGCATCTGGAGCGGTGCGGCATGGTCGCCGCCGTGCCCGGCCAGATGTGCGGGGTGCTGCCGACGACGCGCTACCAGGCGACGGAAACGGCCATCAGCCGGGAGATCAGGGCCCGGCTGGACACTGCGATCCGTACCGGCGTTCCGCCGGACCCGCGGACCGCGGCACTCGCCGCGCTGGCCCACGCGGTCGGCCTGGGCAAGCACCTGTATCCGGGCAACGAGGGGCGCTCGTCCCGCTCCCGGCTACGGGACCTGATCAGGCACGATCCCATGGGCGGCCTCGTGGCGCACGCTGTGATGGACGTCCAGAACGGCGCGGCCGCACAGCCACGCCGAGGCCCCGCACCGGCTCGCCGCCCGGCCGCCGGAGCCAAGGCCGCCGCGGAACCCGCGGGCAGTGTTCCGATGCAGCCGCACCACGGGTCCATGGCGCGCGTCGTGGCCCACTGAGTCCCACGGCCCGGCCGGACCCCCGGCAGGACCATCCGCTGAACCGGCACGGCTGGTACAGCGGCTCCGCACGACCTGGAACGCGCAGCTTTTCCCGAGACCCGGTTCGGGAACGACCGGCCGCGCGGGACGATGAGACCGTACGTCCGGACGACGACACGGTCTCACCGCCCCGCGCGGCCGCACGTCCGCGCCGTACATGAATTCCCGCTCCCGGACGGGTACTTCACACGGCGAAGGGAGAATCGTACGGCATCCCTGGTGCCGCAGGGGAAAATTCCGGCCAAGTGCCACCCAATTGACGTGCGCGCATCGCATATCCGCTGTTTCCCAGCGGTAGGAAACACCTTGGTGGCAATCTGCTCAGCAGCAGATACGCAAAGCAGAGGCACGCAGCCGGAGGTGCACGTCCGTGGCGTCGAATGTCAATCCCACCGTCCGGCGACGCAGGCTGGGCCAGGAACTACGTCGGCTCCGTGAACTCAAGGGCATGACGGCCGAAGAGGTCGCCGAGCGACTGCTGGTCTCGCAGTCGAAGATCAGCCGCCTGGAGAACGGCCGCCGCAGCATCAGCCAGCGCGACGTCCGCGACCTGTGCGGTGTGTACGAGGTCGAGGACCAGCGCGTCGTGGAGTCCCTGATGGAAATGGCGCGGGACTCGCGCCAGCAGGGCTGGTGGCACGCCTTCGGAGACATCCCCTACAGCGTCTACATCGGCCTGGAGACCGACGCGGAGTCGCTGCGGGTGTACGAACCCCAGATCGTCACCGGCCTGTTGCAGACCCGCGCCTACGCCGAGGCCCTCATCCAGGGTGCGCTGCCCGAGACGTCGCCGGCCGACATCGACAAGCGCGTCAAGGTGCGGATGCGGCGGCAGGATCGCATCGCCGCCGAGAACCCGCTGCGCCTGTGGGTGGTGCTCGACGAGGCCGCGCTGCGCCGGGTCGTGGGCAACAAGGAGGTGATGCGCGAGCAGTTGGACCACCTGGCGGAGATGTCCCGGCTCCCGCACGTCACCGTGCAGGTGCTGCCGTTCGACGTGGGGGCGCATCCCGGGCTCAACGGCCAGTACGCGATCCTGGAGTTCGCCGACGCCGCCGACTCGAGCGTGGTCTACCTCGAAGGCGTCACCAGCGACCTCTATCTGGAAAAGGCTCACGATGTGCAGAAGTACGCCGTGATGTACGAGCATTTGCGGGCACAGGCCCTGAATGTCGACAAGTCCCGGGAACTCATCGCCGATATGGCGAAGGAATATGCGCGTTGACCCATCCGCCCCACGAGGCGCCGGACCCTACACCAGTTAAACCTTCACACGTAAGGCTTTACTGGAATATGCCATCCGGTCGGGTGAACGGACACTCCGGGCAGGGATGTTGCCGAGTAGCTTCCATCACGCCATCAGCAATCAGGTTGGCGCGGATCGCAGCATGGGCATGTGCTGCGACCGCGAGGCGATGACAGCAATTCAGCAACTCGCTACCGGAGTGAACAATGGCAGCTCTTCAGGGATCCATGACAACGTGGACCAAATCGTCGTACTCGGCCGGAAACGGCGCCTGTGTCGAGGTGAAGTCCCCCGTCCCGTCGGAACTGAAGGTCCGGGACTCGAAGATCACCGGGGGTCCGATGCTGACCTTCCCCACGAACTCCTGGAACACGTTCGTGGCAGCGGTGGGCCAGGGGGCGTTCGGCCTCGACTGACGCGTCGATGACCGCATCCATAGCCGCACAGGCGTCACTGAAAGAGCCCTCTCGACTGGCCCGCCGTCCCGGCCGAGGGGGCCCTTGCCGTTCCGGGCCCGGTACGTCCGGCGGCTTCGGTGAAGTCGTCGAGCCGGTACGACGTCTACGCCCGGGGTCGGCAACTGTTCCCCGGGGAGTGCGCAGAGAGTCGCTTCGACTCGACCGTGTGATGGTCAGCTCTCAGGCTTGCAACGCCCTGAGCCGGTCGGGTCAACGTGATCACGCGGCCCGGGTGATCCGTTCCGGGCGGTGCCGTCGATGAGCACCTGGACTCCGTCGAGGAGGCGGTCGAGCCCGAAGTCGAGCGGATCGAGGCCCGTGTCGGTGAACGCGCCCTCGGCGACGGCCTTGGTCAGCGCGGGGAAGCGGTCGGCGTGCCGATCGAGGAGTTCGCCGGTGAGGCGGTTCCATTCCTGGTCGTGCTCCTCGTCGAAGTCGACAAGCTGCTGGGCGAGGTTGCGGACCAGTCCGATCGCCAGCAGGAAGACCTGGTGGCGCTGGGGAGCGGTGAGGCCGGTCGGTTCCAGCACGGCCAGCGCCGCGTCCAGCCACTGGAGCTGGTGGGGGCCCATGACCTGACGGCGCATGGCCACGGCGGCCAGCGCCCAGCGGTGGTCCTGGTACACCCGCAGACACTGCCGGGCCCATTCCCGCATCCCGGCCCGCCAGTCACCGCCCGCGACGGCCGACAGGTCGGGACCCTCGGCCAGCACCGACTCGACCATCAGCGCGACGAGTTCGGCCTTCCCGGGCACATAGCGGTACAGCGCCATCGCCGAGACACCGAAACCGGCGGCGACCTTGTTCATCGACACGGCGTCCAGTCCCTCGGCGTCGGCGAGGTCGACGGCGGCCGCGGCGATCCGTTGCGGGGACAGGCTGGGCTTGGGTCCGCGGGTCGGCCGGTCCTGTTCACCCCACAGCAGCGCGAGGCTCGCACGCAGGTCGCGGGGCTTGACCTGGTCCGCACTCCTGCTGCGGCTCACTGCATTCGCCTTCGGCATGACGATCCTCTCCAACTCCGTGCTCCGCGCAGCTCGTTGACTCCACCACCAACTGTATATACCGTAAACCGAAGCAGCATCTGCTGACGCCGTAAACAGTTTAGGGGGACAACTCATGCTCGGGACGATCATCACGGCCTCCGCCGCGACCCTCCTCGCCGCCCCGGTGGCCGGCCTGCTCGGCTACCGCCACCTCAGGCGCTCCGCGAACGCCGGGCGCCTGCGCATCACCACCCCGAACGGCATCGACGAGGCCGGGTACGTCCGCATCGGCGGCATCGACCAGTGGATCTCCCTGCGCGGCGAGGACCTGGACAACCCCGTGATCCTGGAGATCCACGGCGGGCCCGGCGCGTCCAATCTGATCCACGCCCCGCGCACCCGTGCCTGGGAGCGGCACTTCACCGTTGTGCGGTGGGACATGCGCGGCGCCGGCCGGACCTTCGCCCACGGCGGCCCGGACGGACAGGGCGAGATGAGCCTCGACCGGCTCCACCGGGACGCCCTGGAGGTGACCGAGTACGTCCGCGCCCGCCTCGGTGTCGACAAGGTCGTGCTGGTCGCGAACTCCTTCGGCACGGTCACCGGCCTACGCCTGGCCCGCAACCACCCGGAGTTGTATTCCGCCTACGTCGGCACGGACCAGAACGTCATCGGAGGCGGACGTGACCGATCGGCGTACGAGGCGCTGCTCGGCCGCCTGGAGAAGTCGGGCAGGCGCAAGGAACTGGCCGCGATCACGGCGATGGGCCCGGACAGGTCGGCATGGACGGCACAGGAGTGGTCGCGTTACGCCAAGACCGTCGTCACCACCGATCCGCTGACCTACGACACCATGAAGACCGTGGTGATCCGCTCGCTGTGGTTCTCCCCCCTGCACACCCTGCGGGGGCTGCGCTCCTACCTCAAGGGCATGACCTTCGCGGAGCAGTTGGGCCCGCAGGCCATGACCGTCGACGAGTGGGCCGAGGGCACCGAGTTCCGTCTCCCGTTCTTCGTCTTCCAGGGAGACAGCGACGTCCTCACCCCGCCGGAACCGGCCCGCCGCCTCTTCGAGTCCGTGTCCGCCCCGGTCAAGGATTTCGCTCTCATCCGCGACGCGAGCCACTTCGCGTCCTTCCGCCGTCCCGACCAGTTCCTGGACCTGATGCTCACGAAGGTACGGCCGGTGGTGACCGCCGCGGAGTCGGCCACTTGCTGAAGTGCGGGACCCGACCCGACCCGGCACAGCACGGTGCCCCGAGACCGAGGCCTCGGGGCACCGCCACACGCACTGAGGTTACGGGGTCGCCTGCCGGCAAACCGGCCGGACTTCAGATCCCCCCGTGGCGATTGTCCCCCATTTGGAGGTCGGCGAACGCTTCATCGTTCACGCCCAGCCGCCCGCGCTCGATGAACGGGAAGCGGGCCAGCCCGACCCCCGCTACCTCGCACCCGCAGTCATCGTTGTCGCGCCGCTCAAGCCGCTCGCGCTCGATCCACCTCGATCCGCTCACGCTCGATCCGCTCACGCTCGAACCGCTCACGGTCGATCCGCTCACGCTCGAACCGCTCGAACCGCTCACGCTCGAACCGCTCACGGTCGATCCGCTCACGCTCGAACCGCTCGAACCGCTCACGGTCGATCCGCTCACGGTCGATCCGCTCGCGCTCGATGACTGGGAAGAGGGGCAGATCGTCCCCGAAGTCGAATCGCGCGGGTCGGGCGTTGTCATCGTCGTGCCGCACTCGCCGCACCCGACACGCGGATCCGAGCTGTGCAGCATCGAGTCGACGCCGCCGGACCTCTGCATCGTGTCGGCGAAGGCTGTCGCGCCCGAGGCCACGTTGAGCGATACGGCGAGTGCGCCGGCCGCCAGCAAGGAGATGGACTTCACGCGTGAACTTCTGATCGTTCTACGGCTCACAGGGAACCTTTCCTCACGAACTTCCAGGGGTCAGACCGCAAGCACGCACTCGATGCGCATCATTCGCACAGGCGTCACGTCGCTTCCGGCTGCAGACGGAGCCAGCTTTCACGCACAGTGATCGAATGAGCATGATTCAAAACGCGTCTCAGGTGAAGATCACCCGTGCGGCCCCCAAACACGGACTGCCCCAGTCCATCGGTGGAGGCCAGACCTGCCGGCCGCCCGATGTGCCTACGCCGCCTCCCTCACGGTCCCCCGGCAGTCCCGGCACCGACCGGGTCCAGGCGCCCGGAACGCACGATCGCAGCCGTCGCAGGTCTGGAGCGGGTCCGGAAGGAGGGTGCTCTCGGGGCGTGGTCGGGCGACGGGGAGGGGCGGCGGCAGAAGAGAAGCGAGGCGGTGGGCCAGGAATGCCGCCGGGTGCTTGATCGGGTCCTGGGGCAGGCCGGTTGTCAGTGTGCGCACCACTGCGGTGGGTGGCACGCCACGGTCCAGCCATGCGGAGACCGCCGGTGCCAGACGGTATACGTCCCGTTCCGTGAGGAGCAGGCGGGAGTCATGGGCGCGTAGGCCGGAGAGCAGGTCGGTGGCCGCACAGCGGTCTGCGTCCGCGGAAGGCGGCTCGGGCGGGGCGGTCGAGCGGTCAGGCTCGGGGACTCCGGCGGTATCGGCGTGCCGTGGCCTGTTGTACGAGGTCGTCCGGGTCGTCACTCGGCCCGATTGAAGACGCTCCTTGGTGCGCGACAGGTAACCGTGTTCCTCCAACTCCCGCAGGGCTGCGGCGATTCGGATCTCTCCCTCGGGGAACTTCCCGGCCAGCGTCTTGATCCCGACGGGCGTGCCCTTCGGCAGCGACTGGATGTGGACCGCCAAGCCGATCGCCGTCAGGGACAACTCGGCGTGCTGGGCGAGGTGGTTGCCGACCACGGTGAAGTTCTCGTGGTGGGGTTCGTTCACATGGGTGACACCGCTGCTGGAACGGCCGGACTTGGCGCGCGCGGGCGCGCTAGGGTGCTTGTCAGTCATCGGGAAGGTCCTGCTTCCTCGGTGATCAGGCCCTCGCATTGGGATGCCAGTCCCGGCGGGGGCCGATGCATGTGTGCGGTTGTTGAGGCAGACGCTGCACCACAACCGCCGTGCCACGCCAGCTGAGTTGGGCATATTCACTCCGGCGAGTGATCGACGGGGGCGGTGGGGGTGGGTTGGTTCTTTCCCCGGTTCTTTGGTCTTTGGCGTCGGGCCGCGCCGGATCGCGATTACCCGCGACCCGGCTGCAGTTCGGCCCACACCGTCTTGGCGTGGGCGGGTGCCTCGTCGACGCCCCAACGGGACGCGTACGCCTCGACGATCCGCAGCCCCCGCCCGGATTCGGCATCGGCCACCACCGGGTCCTGGATACGCGGAACCCGGTCGCCCCGCGCGTCGGTCACCTCGATCCGCAGGGTGCCGTCGACGCAGAGCTTGAGTCCCAGCCGGAAGTCCCGTCCCCGGACGTGCCCATGGAGCACCGCGTTCGAGGTCAGCTCGGCGACGACCTGCACCGCGGACGTGAAGGGCACGCCCCAGTCGTCGAGTTGGCGCTCCGCGAGCAGACGGGCGAGTCGGGCGCCTCTTCGCGTGGCGGACAACTGGATCGCGAATTGGGCCTTGACAGAGGTGACCTGGGAGGGGGAATTTCCGCTCATGTCACCCAGCGTGGCCGTTCTGTCCCTACGCTGACCAGCAACGACCTCGGTACCGAACGTGACCGTCCGGACGCGCTGCGGGGTCGTACGGCTCGTACACCGGGAGGGGACGACATGGAGGACGAGGAGGCCGAGGCCGTACTCAGGACGGTCGGTCGGCAGATCAAGATGTGGCGGGAGGCCGCCGGGCTGAAGCAGGTGGAACTCGGGGCGGCGATCGGGTACGGCGAGGAGATGGTCTCGTCGGTGGAGCGCGGGCGGAGGATTCCGAAGCCGGACTTTCTCGACAACGCGGACGAGGCACTTGGGGCGGGCGGAAAGCTCTCCGCGATGAAGGACGACGTGGAGAGGGCCCGCTACCCGAAGAAGGTGCGGGATCTGGCGAAGCTGGAGGATGAGTCGGTCGAGCTCGGGGCCTACGCCAGCCATCACATCCACGGTCTGCTTCAGACCCCGGAGTATGCACAGGCGTTGTATGCCATGCGGAGGCCGGCGTATACGGAAGACGAGATCGAGCGCCTTGTCGCAGCGCGCATGGCGCGGAAGGCCGTCTTCGAGCGCACGCCCCGGCCACAGATCACCTTTGTTCAAGAGGAGGTGACGCTTCGGCGGCCCATCGGGGGCAGAATGGCCCTTCGTGGTCAGCTCGAACGTCTACTTGAGATCGGCGCGTTGCGGCACGTCTCGATCCAAGTGATGCCGACTGACCGAGAGGATCACGCGGGCATGGCCGGACCGATCCGGCTGTTGAAGCTTCGGGACGGCAAAACGCTCGGGCACTCCGAGGCCCAGCTCCACAGTCGGGTGATCAGCAATCCTCGCGACGTCCAGATCCTGGAGATGCGCTATGGAATGATCCGGGCGCAGGCCCTCCCGCCCCGAGAGTCACTGGCCTTCATCGAGAAAGTGCTGGGAGAAGAGACATGCCCTCCACCACCCTGACGTGGTTCAAGAGCAGCTACAGCAGCAACGACGGCCCTGATTGCGTCGAGGTCGCCGTAGCCCCCACCACCGTCCACGTCCGCGACTCCAAGAACAAGAACGGCGCCCAGCTCGCCTTCACTCAGGACCCGTGGTCGGAGTTCCTGATGTTCGCGGCGAGGCGTTGAGCCGGGCCAGGGCTTCCAGCGCCCAGGTGTAGCCCGGCCGCAGCTCGACCGCGCGGTTCAGGTCGGCCAAGGCCTGCTCCCTGCGGCCGAGGTTGGCCAGCGACACTCCTCGGCTCGCGTATGCCGACGCGTACGCGGGGTCGAGGGCGATCGCGATGTCGTAGTCGGCCAGGGCCTCCTCGTCGCGGCCGGCCACGCGTAGGGCGTCGCCTCGTTCGCAGCGGCCCCATTTCCAGTCCGGTTGCAGGGTGAGGGCGCGGTTCAGATCGTCCAGTTGCCGTGCGGGCTCGCCGCGCCCTCGCCACACGCGGGCCCGGCGGGCGAGAGCCCATACGTAGTCCGGTTTGATTTCCAGCGCCTGGTTCAGGTCGGCGAGCGCGGCGTCGAAGTCGCCGTTGCGTTCGTACGTGGCGCCGCGGGAGGCCCAGGCGAACTCGCTGGCCGGGTTGTGGCGGATCCCCTCGCTCAGGTCGCGGACCGCCTCGTCGTAGTGGCGCAGGAGGCGGTGGATCTCGCCGCGCAGGATGACGTTCCAGGAGTTGTCCGGCTCCAGTTCCTGTAGCCGGTCGAGGAGAACGAGGGCGGCTTCGTGGTCGCCCGTCGCGCTCAGGCTGACCGCCTTCGCGCGGTGGGCCCGTACCAGGTCGGGGTCGAGGGCCAGAGCCCGGTCGTAGTCCTCCAGCGCACGCGTGTCCGCGCCGTCCCGCGCAAGAGCGTCGCCGCGCAGCGCCCATGCCTTGGCCCGCCACGGCTCGTCGCCCCGGGCGCGGGTCAGCAGCAGCCGTAGCGCCTCGGCGGGCCCGCCGCCCGTGAGCGCCGCCGAGAGGTCGTGCCCCCAGGTCCGTACGGCCTCCGCGTCCGTGTCCTCGCCCGCCTCGGCCAGCAGCCGCACCCAGCGCCGCAGCTCCTCGTCCCCGAAGACGCCGGCGTCGACGAGATCACCCAGCGCCCCGGGCAGCGCGGCGCGGGGTGTCGCGCACAACGCGTGGTAGGTCTCGGCGAGTCGCAGCTCGCGCCAGCGCTCGTCCGACCAGCGCTCCTCCTCCCCGAGACCGGCTTCGGCGTCCTCCCGCCACCGGCCGAAAGCCTCGGCGAGCCGCCGGTGATGGTCGGCCCAGGCCCGGGGCGACCGCCTCCGCAACAGCCGCAGCATCGGTGCCCGTACGACATCGTGGTACCGCACCCGCGCCCCGCGCTCGTCGGTGAACGGCAGGTCCCTCAACCACTCGTACAAGGCGTCGAGTTCGATCTCCTCGCCGTCCGTCACGACCCGGAACACATCCGCGTCCAGCCAGCGGGGCAGCGCACACGCCAGCGCGACCCCTCGTCGTACCGGGTCCTGCTCCCACTTCAGGAACCGTTCCACGGCCGTCGCGCTCGGGTCGCCCACGTCGTCCGGATCCGCGGGGCGGGCCTGGGCGAGGGTGGAGACCAGCACGGGCAGTCCTCCGGTAAGCCGCAGCACCTCCCCGACGACGGGCTCGTTCACCACTCCCTTGGCCGCGAGCAGCCCGCGCGCCTCGGCGTCGGTGAACGGTTCGAGCGGCAGGTCCTGGACGAAGTCCGCGAAGCCACCCCAGCGGGCCGTGTCCAGCGGGAGCTGACCGGCGGTGACCACGACCACGGTCGCGGGCAGAGCACCGTGCCGGTCCGTCGTCATGACCTCGTGCAGCCAGCCGTCCAGGAACGGTCCGGTCCGCTCGTACGTGTCGAAGAACAGGACGATCCACGGCGCCTGGGCCGCCGCGTTCGACAGTTCGCCCAGCAGCACGGGGGTGAGCACCCGCTCTGGCGAGAGGACCATCTGCACGTCCTCCTGGTCGCGCAGGCGCGCGCCGATCCCGGCCCGCAGCCGGTCCGCCTGCCGGGCGAGCCGGTCCGCGTCGAGCGCCCCGGCGAAGGCACCGATCCCCGGCACCATGCCCAGCCCGACCAGTCCGGCCCGTGCCGCCACCAGACTGCCGGTCGAAGGCCCCTCCGGCTCGGATTCGAGCGTGGCGACCACCGCCGCCTCCGCCTCGTGCCTGCGCTCCCGGTGCGCGGCCAGCAGCCGATCCAGGTCCTTGAAGCGGTGCCCCTGCGCCGCGAACCGGCGACTGATCGCCGCCATCGCCTCCGGCACGCTGCCGGCGCTCTCGTCGATGTACGCCGTCAGTGCGCCGCGTTCGCGCGCGATCTGTTCCAACTCGCCGACGAGGAAGGTCTTTCCGACGCCCGCGTTGCCGTGCACATGGAAGAGGAAGCGGTGCCGTTCATCCTCGGGGAGCACGGTGAAGTTGGCGCGGAACGCCGCCCGTTCGGCGCCGCGCCCCACGAATCCGGCGCGGCTGCGCTGCCGGATCAGTTCCTGCATCGACGGCCGCGCCTGCGCCACCCGTTCGCCCCCCTCGTCCGCCCTTACCAGAGCCCGCGCACACCATTCTTGCTCAGTGCGCGCGGGCCCGTTGCCGGACGACGGCTGCGCTTCAGCTCTCCAACACCGGGAGGAGCGCCGGCAGATGACCGTCGGACACCGCCGCCGTGCGCCGCCGCTCCTCCGGGACCTCGCCGTACAGGGTCGTACGGGGCCTCGCCGGGCGGCCCGCCGCCTCCGCCACCGCGACCAGGTCCTTGACCGACTTGTACGAGCCGTAGGACGAGCCCGCCATACGGGAGATGGTCTCCTCCATCAGGGTGCCGCCCAGGTCGTTGGCGCCCGAGCGGAGCATCTCCGCCGCACCCTCCGAGCCCAGTTTCACCCAGCTTGTCTGGATGTTGGGGATCCACGGGTGCAGCAGGAGCCGCGCCATCGCCGTCACCGCACGGTTGTCGCGCATCGTCGGGCCGGGGCGGGCGATGCCCGCCAGGTACACCGGGGCGTTGGTGTGGATGAAGGGCAGCGTGACGAACTCCGTGAACCCACCGGTCTGTTGCTGGATACGGGCGAGAGTGCGGAAGTGACCGAGCCAGTGGCGGGGCTGGTCGACGTGGCCGTACATCATCGTCGACGAGGAGCGGATACCCAGTTCGTGCGCCGTCGTCACGACCTCGATCCAGGTCGCCGTCGGCAACTTGCCCTTGGTCAGGACCCAGCGGACCTCGTCGTCCAGGATCTCGGCCGCCGTACCGGGGATCGAGTCCAGACCCGCCTCCTTCGCCGCCGCCAGCCAGTCACGGATCGACATACCGGTGCGGGTCGCGCCGTTCACCACCTCCATGGGCGAGAAGGCGTGGACGTGCATGCCGGGGACCCGCTCCTTCACCGCCTTCGCGATGTCGAAGTAGGCAGTCCCGGGCAGGTCCGGGTGGATCCCGCCCTGCATGCACACCTCGACCGCGCCCACGTCCCACGCCTGCTGGGCGCGGTCGGCGACCTGCTCCAGGGAGAGCGTGTACGCGTCGGCGTCCGTGCGGCGCTGCGCGAACGCGCAGAAGCGGCAGCCGGTGTAGCAGACGTTCGTGAAGTTGATGTTCCGGGTGACGATGTAGGTGACGTCGTCACCGACCGCGGAGCGGCGCACGTCGTCCGCCACCCGGCACAACGCGTCCAGCGCCGGGCCGTCCGCGTGCAGCAGGGCCAGCGCCTCGTCGTCCGTCAGCTTCGTCGGGTCGTCCGCCGCCGTGCGCAGCGCCGCCCGTACGTCCGCGTCGATACGCTGCGGAGCCATCCCGGGGGCTGCCGCCTCCCGCAGTGCCTCCCAGTCGCCGTACACGTCGTCGAAGTCGTCCCGGCGGTCGCCCGTACGGCCGTCGGTGTCGATGGTGCGGTGCAGATCCGTACGGCCCGAGGGGACGAACACCTCCTCCGGTTCCTGCCACGGATGCCCCTCGACCACCGCGTCCGGGCGCGCCAGGCCCGTCTCGGGGTCCGCGAGCGCCCTCACGTGCGGCAGCAGCCTCGGGTCCAGCCACGGCTCGCCACGCCGCACGAACTCCGGGTAGACGCAGAGGCGTTCACGCAGTTCGAAGCCCGCCGCCGCGGAACGCCGCTCCAGCAGTTCGGTCTGCGGCCAGGGGCGCTCGGGGTTCACATGGTCGATGGTCAGCGGTGAGACGCCGCCCCAGTCGTCGATGCCCGCGCCGATGAGCCGCTCATACTCGTCGTCGACCAGGTTCGGCGGCGCCTGGAGGCAGGCACTCGGGCCCATGATGTGCCGGGCCACGGCCACCGTGGCGACCAGTTCGTCCAACTCCGCGTCCGGCATACCGCGCATCGCGGTGTCCGGCTTGGCGCGGAAGTTCTGGATGATCAGCTCCTGGATGCCGTGGTAGGCCCGCGCCACCTTCCGCAGCGCGAACAGTGACTCCGCGCGCTCCTCGTAGGTCTCGCCGATGCCGATCAGCAGCCCGCTGGTGAACGGGACCGAGGAACGGCCGGCGTCCTGAAGGACCCGCAGCCGGACGGCCGGTTCCTTGTCGGGCGAGCCGTGGTGCGGGCCGCCCGGCTCGGACCACAGGCGCCTCGCCGTGGTCTCCAGCATCATGCCCATCGACGGGGCGACCGGCTTGAGCCGCTGGAAGTCGGTCCAGGACATCACCCCGGGATTGAGGTGGGGCAGCAGGCCCGTCTCCTCCAGGATGCGGATGGAGATGGCGCGGACGTAGGCGATGGTGTCGTCGTACCCGTGCGCATCCAGCCACTCGCGCGCCTCGGGCCAGCGGTCCTCCGGCTTGTCGCCGAGGGTGATCAGGGCTTCCTTGCAGCCGAGGGCCGCGCCCTTGCGGGCGATGTCGAGGACCTCGTCCGGGGACATGAACATCCCGTGTCCGGCGCGGCGCAGCTTGCCCGGGACCGTGACGAAGGTGCAGTAGTGGCACTTGTCCCGGCACAGGCGGGTGAGCGGGACGAAGACGCTCTTGGAGTAGGTGATGACACCGGGACGGCCCGCGGCCTCGAGGCCCGCGTCGCGCACCCGGGCGGCCGAGGCGGCCAGGTCCTCGAGGTCCGCGTCACGGGCCTGGAGGAGTACGGCGGCCTCGGCGACATCGAGCGCGACACCGTCACGGGCGCGTTTGAGAGCGCGACGCATGGAGTTCTCGGTGGGACCCGTTCCGGAGGTCGCGGAAGTCGTCATCCCCTGAGCATACGTTCGCGGTGATCAGGTCATACAGGGCGGACGTGGGCCGGTGGGACGCTTCGGTCGTTACGGGGTGCCACTGGTCGGGGCGGTCATCCGCTGTCATGCCGTCACGTGGCTGTCGTTCGACTTCCCTTGCATCGGAGTTAACGGCTGAATACGAGAGTGGTACGCGCCACCTCCGCACCATCCCCGCACCATCCCTGTCATCCGACACGTTGGGAGCACGGCATGTGCGAGAACGACCAGGGCATCGGCAGACGCGCGCTGTTCGTGACGGGCGCCGCCGCCGCGCTTACGTTGGGAACCGTGAGCTTCCCCAACGGCGCCGCCGCGGCGGCGGCGAACGGCCAGGAGACGAGGACCGTGCGCGGCACCCTGCCGACCGGCTCCCCCGACTTCGTCTACCTGCCCGTCGAGGTCCCCAGGGGCGTCCGGGAGATCCAGGTCGCCTACACCTATGACAAACCGTCCGTCCCGGCCGGCGCCCAGGGCAACGCCCTCGACATCGGCATCTTCGACGAACGCGGCACCGAGCTGGGCGGCAAGGGGTTCCGCGGCTGGTCCGGCGGCGCGCGCAGCGAGTTCTTCATCCGCGCGGACGACGCCACCCCGGGCTACATCCCGGGCCCGGTGCGCTCCGGCACCTGGCACATCGCGCTGGGCCCGTACACGGTGGCGCCGCAGGGTCTCGTGTACGAGGTGACGATCACGCTCAGCTACGGCGAGCCCGGCCGTACCCCGAAACCCGTGTACCCGCCGTCCCGGGCGAAGGGCCGGGGCCGCGCCTGGTACCGCGGCGACTGCCATCTGCACTCCTGGTACTCGGACGGCCGCCGGACACCGGCGGAGATCGCGGCGCTGGCGCGGGCCGCCGGCCTCGACTTCATCAACACCTCGGACCACAACACCCACTCCTCGCACCCGCACTGGGCCGACCATGCCGGCGAGGACCTGCTGATCATGCTGGGCGAGGAGGTCACGACACGCAACGGCCATGTGGTGGCCCTGGGCACCGACCCCGGGACGTTCGTCGACTGGCGCTACCGGGCGCGCGACAACCGCTTCGGCCGGTTCGCCCGGGAGATCCGCCGGGCGGGCGGACTGGTCGTCCCGGCCCATCCGCACGCCACATGCATCGGCTGCGGCTGGAAGTTCGGCTTCGCCGAGGCGGACGCGGTCGAGGTGTGGAACGGCCCGTACACGCCGGACGACGAGGTGGCGCTCGCGGAGTGGGACAACACGCTGGTGACGGCTGTCCGGGAGGGGCACGGTAGCTGGCTCCCGGCGATGGGCAGCAGCGACGCGCATCGCGACCCCGACGCGGTGGGCACCCCGCAGACGGTGGTCCTCGCCGACGACCTGAGCCGTCAGGCGATCCAGGAGGGCATCCGCGCGGGCCGCTCGTACGTCGCCGAGTCGAAGAACGTGTCGCTGACCTTCACGGCCGCCGGTGGCCGCGGTGAACACGCGGGCATCGGCGAACGGTTGGAGGTGGACCGGGATGCGCCGGTCACGGTCCGGCTTCAGGCGCAGGGCGCACCCCGCTGCACGGTCCGGCTGGTCACCGACCAGGGGGTGCTGTTCACGAGCGATCCGCTGCCGGTGTCCGGGGAGGGCACTGTGGAGTGGCGCACGACGCCCGCGTACGCGGCGTACGTACGGGCGGAGCTGCGACACGAGACGGCTGCGGGTCCGCTGCCCGGGGCACTGGCCGCGTTCACGAACCCGATCTTCCTCGGCGGGGCGTGAGGAACGGACCGGGTGCGTTCACGATCGGTTGGCGTTCACGGTGCGGCGGTCGGGCCCGGTCGGCTGCCGGGCCGTGAACGCAGTGGATCGACCGGTTCGACGACGTGTCGGCGCTTCCCGGCCGTGCGGCGCGGCAAGCTGGGCCCCGGAGGGGTGAACGGCACGTCGAAGCGCGTTCACCCGTCCGGCTGGTCTGGGTGATCCGGGCCGATCCGGCTGATCCACGCCACCCGGCGTGGCGCGTCACACGGTAAACGGTAAGGGGAGCAAGGAGCCATGTCAGAGCACGTCGATCGCAAGTACCGGGCGGTCACGGCATTCCAGCGCCGGATCAATCCGGTGCTGCGCCGCCTGCCGCTCCAGACGGTCCTGGAGACGACGGGCCGCGTCTCGGGTCGGCCCCGCCGGACCCCGGTGGGCGGGCGCCGCGTCGGCGACTCGTTCTGGATGGTCTCCGAGTACGGCGAGCGGTCCCAGTACATCCGCAACATCCGGGCGGACCCGCGCGTCCGGGTCCGTATCCAGGGGCGCTGGCACACCGGCACGGCCCATCCGCTCCCGGACGACGACCCACGGGCCCGACTCAGGAAGCTGCCGCGCCTGAACAGCATGGCGGTACGCGCCTTCGGGGCGGACCTGTTGACGGTTCGGGTGGATCTGGACAGCTAGATCCTCGGCCAGATCCTTCCTGCGGCAGCGCTACCCTGACGCTTCGTCAATATCCTTGCGAGGGGCTTGCGGGTCGCCGCACGTGGGGAGACCGTGTGTGGGTCTTGTGATGCACCACGCCGCGGCCTGTGATCGCCGTCTCGCACAGCTGACGTATCCGGCGTGAACAAGGCAAACTGTCCTCTTGGTCGTGAAGGGTTCGGAAGCGTGCCAGGGGGCAGCGATGGACGGTGTACCGCGGGTTCCGGAGCAAGGGGCTCCCGAGGAATCAGCGGCGCTGCGCTTCGGATTGCTCGGACCGGTGCGCGCCTGGCACGGCGACGAGCCGCTGGCCATGGGCTCACCGCAGCAGCGCGCCCTGCTGGCCGCGCTGCTGTTGCGCGAGGGCCGTACGGCGACGGCGTCCGAGCTGATCGACGCGCTGTGGGGAGACGGCCCGCCACCGCGGGCGTTGGCGGCCGTACGGACGTACGCGTCCCGGCTGCGAAAGGTCCTCTCCCCCGGGGTGCTGGTCAGCGAGTCAGGCGGATACGCGCTGCGTGTCGGTGATCCGCGCTGCCTGGACCTCGTGGCGGCCCAGGAACTGGCCGTGGAGGCGGAGAAGGCGAAGGGTTCCGCGGACCTGAGCCGGGCCCGGAAGCTTCTGAACGAGGCGCTGGCGCTGTGGGACGGCGAACCGCTGGCCGGCGTGCCGGGCCCGTACGCGGACACCCAGCGGACGCGCCTGGAGGAGTGGCGCCTCCAACTCCTCGAGTCCCGGCTTGACATGGACCTGGAACAGGGCTGCCACGCGGAGGCGGTCTCGGAACTGACCGCGCTGACCGCGGCGCACCCGCTGCGCGAGCGGCTGCGGGAACTGCTGATGCTGGCGCTGTACCGGTCGGGCCGTCAGGCGGAGGCCCTGGCCGTGTACGCGGACACACGCCGTCTGCTGGCCGACGAACTCGGAGTGGACCCGCGGCCAGGCCTGAAGGACCTCCAGCAGCGGATCCTGCAGGCCGACCCGGGCCTGGCGGAACCGTCGGCCCCGGCTCCGGAGCCGGCCGCCGCTCCCGTCCGCCCGGCCCAACTTCCTGCGACCGTCCCGGACTTCACGGGTCGTGCGTCCTTCGTCGACGAGCTGGGCGAGGTACTGGCGTCGGCGGAGGGCCGGGTGATGGCGGTCTCGGCACTGGCGGGCATCGGAGGCGTGGGCAAGACGACCCTCGCCGTCCATGTGGCCCACCAGGCCCGCGCCGCCTTCCCGGACGGCCAGTTGTACGTGGACCTGCAGGGCGCGGGCCAGCGGGCGGCGGAGCCGGAGACGGTCCTGGGGTCGTTCCTGCGCGCCCTGGGCACCGCGGACTCGGCGATCCCGGACTCGCTGGAGGAACGGGCGGCGCTGTACCGCTCGGTCCTGGACGGCCGACGGGTACTGGTCCTGCTGGACAACGCCAAGGACGCGGCGCAGGTACGACCGCTGCTGCCGGGCACGGACGGCTGCGCCGCGCTGGTGACGTCGCGAGTGCGGATGGTGGACCTGGCGGGCGCCCACCTGGTGGACCTGGACGTGATGTCGCCGGACGAGGCGTTGTCGCTGTTCACGAAGATCGTGGGCGAGGAGCGGGTGACGTCGGAGCGGGAGGCGGCGCTCGACGTGGTCGCGGCCTGCGGCTTCCTGCCCCTGGCGATCCGCATCGCCGCGTCCCGCCTGGCGGCGCGCCGCACCTGGACGGTCACGGTCCTGGCGAGGAAGCTCGCGGACGAGCGGCGGCGGTTGGATGAGTTGCAGGCCGGCGACCTGGCCGTGAAGGCGACGTTCGAACTGGGCTACGGCCAACTGGAGCCGGCCCAGGCCCGTGCGTTCCGTCTGCTGGGCCTGGCGGACGGCCCGGACATCTCCCTGGCAGCGGCCGCGGCGGTCCTGGACCTCCCGTTGGAGGACACGGAGGACCTGCTGGAGTCCCTGGTCGACACGTCACTGCTGGAGTCGGCGGCACCCGGCCGGTACAGGTACCACGACCTGGTCCGACTCTACGCGCGTGCATGCGCGGAACGGGACGAGCAGCCGCCGAGCGAGCGGGATGCGGCGATGTCGCGGTTGCTGGACTTCTATCTGGCCACTGTTGCGGGGGTTTACCTGATCGAACGGCCCGAAGACCGGCTGGTGGACCACTTGGAGCGCACGGAGTACCCGGGGCTCACTTTCTCGGACCGGCGTGCAGCTCAGGACTGGCTGTACTCGGAGGCTGTTTCCCTGCTGGCGTGCGTACGGCAGTCCGCGCAGCAGCCACATAGGCTGCGGCGCGCCGTGGACGTCCTGTGGGCGGCGGTCGACCTGGCCGAGTCCGGCGCCAACTCCAAGGAGTACGAGGCGGTCGCGGAATTTTTGCGGAAGGCTTCGCAGGAGGCCGGAGACGGCCGAACCGAGGGGCGGGCACTGACGGCGCTGGCCTTTGTGCACCACATCTCCGGCAGCAGGTTCGACGTGGCCGTCCAGGAGGCCCAAACCGCCTCGGAGTTGGCGCGTGTGGCCGACGACCCGCTCACTGGCTGTTGGTCGTCCAATATCAGCGGTGTGGTCGCGTTGTACCAGAACCGACACGAGGAGGGCGCGGAGCACTTCACCCACGCCATCGAGAGTTTCCGCGCACTCGGGGACCGTCCCGGGGAGGCGAGCGCCTTGTGCAACCTGTCCCGCATCCATCTGGCGACAGGGCGTACTGAGAGCGCGGTGGAGTTGGCCCAGCAGGGCACGGTGATGTACGACGACATGGAGCATGCTCTGAAGGGGGCCAACGGCCGCTATGCACTGGGCCTCGCACTCACCGCGAACAGGAGATTCTCCGAGGCGGCCGAGTGCCTGCACCAGGCCTTGCAAGTGTTCCGGGACAGCCGCCAGCGCCTGTGGGAAGGCATGACCCTGTTCCGTCTGGCCGAGCTCGATCTGGCAGCCCGGCGGCCCGCTCTGGCCGCGCCGAACGCCGAGACGGCACTGACACTGCTGCGCGGCATCGGCGGGGAATGGCGTCGAGGCAATGTCCTCACAGTGCTCGGACGAGCCCTGAACGGGATAGGTCAGTTCGACCGCGCCCAGGTGTGCTGGACCGAGGCACTGCAGATCTTCGAGTCGCTGGGCGCACCGGAAGTAGACGAAGTGAGGGGGCTTCTGAAGTCGGCCGCCGTGGCCTGACCAGGCGGCCTGCCCGCGAAGGCACTCGTTCATCATTCGTTTATCGCCGCCTGACACTCTCAATTGTGTCGAGCCGTCGCCACGGGGGGCAGACGGAACGGCGAGGGGTCGGCCCTCTAAGGTGTACCGGCCCAGCAGGATCCGCCCGGCAACCACGGGGGAGTTGCCAGGCGGATCCTGCCAACCCATCGCACGACACTGCCAGGGGAGCCAGCGAGATGAGCGACGAGAACACCACGGACAACGTCCACGCCACGATCAAGCCGGTCGGCGACGCGTCGACGGACAACGTCCACGCCACGAGTGAGCCGGTCACCATCAAGAACGTCCACGCAACCACCGAACCGCTCAAGCTTGCGGGCGGGGACACCGGCACGGCCACGACGGACAACGTCCACGCCACGGACGAGAAGGCCTGACCAGACTTACCTTCACACGGGGATCGGCCGCGACGGCGCGGAGGGGGAGCCGTCGCGGCCGAGGTGTGTCCAGAGCAGGGTTCCAGTCAACTCTTGGCGTGAACCGTTCGATCCACTCGAACAATTGCCCCCCCGGACACTAGCGTCACTCCTGACACGGACGTCGCCGCTATTCCTGAGGAGTTGGGATGACCCGCACCAAGAAGATTCTCGTCACTGCCGCCATCGCGGTCGCCGCAGTGGGTGGGACCTCGGCCTCGGCATTCGCGAACACGCACGTCACTGTCACGCCGGACAACATCCACATCAGCGGCACGACGGACGCCGGCACGGACAACATCCACATCAGCGGCACGACGGACGCCGGCACGGACAACATCCACATCAGCTGATCGGGAACCCGACTCTCACCGGTGGGGCCGAGCACGTGCTCGGCCCCACTGCCGTATCTGCACGTCGGCATCACACTCTCCAGCTCTTCAGCGGCCCCGCTCCACCTCGCACCACACCGTCTTGTCCGACGCCCCTTGCTCCACACCCCACCGCACCGCCATCGCGTCGAGGAGAGCCAAGCCTCGGCTGGACTCGTCGTCCTGTGCCGCGCGCAGAAGGACGGGAAGCGCGCGCGGATCCGGGTCGGTGACCTCTACGCGAATCCGGCCATCAGCAAGCGCGGCGCGTACCCGTACCGGGGTTCCCTCCCCCACGTGCCCGATGACGTTTGCGACCAGCTCGGTGACGCACAGCTCGGCGTCGACGCACGGCCCGCCCAAGTATTCCCGCACAGCGCAGCGCAGCTCTGGCACTGCCTTGGGCAAGGCGAGCAGGTCGAGTCGGAGGTCAGGGAGTGCGGGGGCGTTCAACGCTCGGCCGCCTTCCGGAGGACCTCCGCCAGATGCCGCCCGGTGGCGGTGTGGCAGTTGCCGAGCGCGATCAGGCCGGCGGGAGGCCGGTACGCCCCCGCGAAACTCGGCAGGTCCACGCTGAGGGAGCATGCCCGCCTCGCCCGAGCCCGCCTCTTCGACGACGACCCGGTGACCCCCGAGTACTGGGTGATCCTCCACGAATCGCTGCTGCGGCTGTCCATCCTTCCTTCGCCAAAGATGGCCGAACAACTCGACCACCTGGTGAAGTTGGCGCAGCGTCCTCGGATCACTCCACAGGTGCTCCCGTGGAATTGCGGGCCGCACCCGTTCATGTTCGGCACCGCGACGCTCATGACCTTCCCCGACGCCCCGCCCCTGGTCTACACGGAGTCCCTCCACACCGGGGACACCATCGATGATCCGAGCCTCGTTAAGGAGTACCGCAGGTCGTACGATCGGCTTCGGGCCGCCGCTTTGCCGCCGGAGGCGTCCCTCGCCATGATCGAGGAAGCGGCTGAGGACTACCGAAATGGCAAGCAACGCCTTTGACTTGAGCACCGCCCGCTGGCGGAGGAGCAGCTACAGCAATGCGAGCGGCGGAGACTGCGTCGAGGTCGCCCCCTGCCTCCCCGGCGTAATCCCCGTCCGCGACTCCAAGCGGGCCGAGGAGAGTCCCATACTCCTCTTCAAGGCCCCTGCCTGGTCTTCCTGGCCTCCCTCAAGGGCTGACCGGCACCAGGAAGAGCGACTGGCAGATCCGTCGAGAACGCCGACCGGGCGGCGTACGCCGACGCGTTGTCGGAGTACGCCGCCCTGGCGCGGGACGAGCGGCGGGAAGCGACCCGCGCTCAAGTCGCCTACTTCGGGTCGCGGTTGAACTGGGCCTGCGACCAGCGGTAGCCGAGCGCCGCCAGGCCGACGCACCAGACGATGGTGATCCACCAGTTGTTGCCGATCTCGGTGCCGAGCAGCAGGCCGCGCAGGGTCTCGATGGCCGGCGTGAACGGCTGGTACTGGGCGATCGGCTGGAACCAGCCCGGCATCGCGTCGACCGGGACGAAGGCGCTGGAGATGAGCGGCAGGAGGATTAGCGGCATCGCGTTGTTGCCGGCCGCCTCCGCGTTCGGGCTGCTCATGCCCATCCCGACCGCGATCCAGGTGAACGCCAGGGCGAACAGCGCCAGCAGCCCGAACGCCGCGAGCCACTCCACAGCGGTGGCATCCGTGGACCGGAAGCCCATGGCGACCGCGACGGCGCCGACGAGGACCACACTGATGAGCGCCTGCAGCACACTGCCGACGACGTGTCCGAAGAGCATGGACCCGCGGTGGATCGCCATTGTGCGGAAGCGGGCGGTGATGCCCTCTGTCATGTCGTTGGAGACGGACACCGCGGTGCCGACCAGGGTTCCGCCGATGGTCATCAGCAGGATGCCCGGAACGATGTACGCGATGTACGCGGAGCGGTCCGCGCCGCCCCCCATGCCGGAGCTCATCACGTCGCCGAAGACGTAGACGAAGAGCAGCAACAGCATGATGGGCGTCAGCAGGAGGTTCAGGGTCATGGACGGGTAGCGGCGCGCGTGCAGGAGGTTGCGCCGCAGCATCGTGGACGAGTCGCGTACGGCGAGAGAGAAGGAGCTCATCGGGCGGCCTCCTTGGGCTGGTTCGGCTGGGTGGGCACGTTGGAGCCGGTCAGGGCGAAGAACACGTCGTCGAGGTCGGGAGTGTGGACGGTCAGTTCGTCGGCCTCGATACCGACGGAGTCCAGCCAGTCGAGGATGGAGCGCAGCTCGCGCTGGCTGCCGTCACTGGGGATCTGCAACGCCAGTGCCTCGTCGATGGGGGTCCCCCCGCGCGAGCGAAGCCGAGCGTGGGGGAGCGCGATGTTGCGCAGCTCGGAGGCGGCCGACTGGTACGCGCCCGGGTCGGAGAAGCGAAGTCGTACGTGTCCGCCGGGGATGAGCCGCTTCAGCTCGTCGGCGGTGCCCTCGGCGGCGATCCTGCCGCCGTTCAGCACGGCGATACGGTCGGCGAGCTCGTCGGCCTCCTCCAGGTACTGGGTGGTGAGGAAGACGGTGACGCCGTCGGAGACCAGCCCGCGGACGATCTGCCACATGTTGTGCCGGGAACGCGGGTCGAGCCCGGTGGTCGGCTCGTCGAGGAAGATGATCCGCGGGTTGCCGACCAGGGTCATGGCGATGTCCAGGCGGCGCTTCATGCCGCCGGAGTAGCTCTGGGCGGGCTTCTTGGCGACGTCGGTCAGGTCGAACCGCTCCAGCAGTTCGGCGGCGACCCGCCGCCCCTCGCGCTTGGACAGGTGGTGCAGGTCCGCCATGAGGAGCATGTTCTCCTCGCCGGTGATCAGCCCGTCGACGGCGGAGAACTGGCCGGTGACACCGATCGCGGCCCGCACCCCGTCCGGGGACGTGGCGACGTCGTGGCCCGCGACCTGGGCCTGCCCGCCGTCGGCGGTGATGAGCGTGGACAGGATCTTCACAACGGTGGTCTTGCCGGCGCCGTTGGGCCCGAGGAGCGCGAACACGGACCCGGCGGGAATGCGTAGATCGATGCCGTCGAGGACGGTCTTGTCGCCGTACGACTTGCGCAGGCCGGTGGTGGAGATGGCGGCGGGCGACTGCGGACCGTCACCCTGCCTGGGCGTGGGCATGACAGATGAAGGCATGAGGCCCTCCCGTTCGAAGGCTGAAGTGACTGGGGATCGGGTGATGTGGGACCGGTGCGCGGGATGGGGGCGACGCTCAGGCCTTGGCGCGACGGATGTCGATGTTGCCGTACCGGGTGCGGGCGCGGACCTCGACGGTGTCCTCGGTCTGCTCCGGGGCCTCGGCGGCGGTGAGCGTGTTGCGTACCTGCCCGAAGCCGGAGGAAGCGTCGATCCAGGCAGCGGTGCCCTCGCGGATGCCGACCTCGATGGAACCGTAGGAGGTCTCCAACTGGACGGTGCCACGGGCGGCTTCGGCCAGGCGCAGGGTGCCGTGGGCAACGGTGGCCGTGACCGAACTCTCGGCACGCTCGATGTCGATGTTGCCGTTGGCGCCATTCACCCGCAGCTCACCGGTCGCGGCGCCGACCGTCGTGGTGCCGTGCGAGTTCTTCAGGACGGCGGAACCGTCGACGAGGCCGACGCGCAGGCTGCCGTTGCTGGTGGTGATCTCGGCCGCGCCCTCGACCCGGTCCACGGTGATCGAGCCGTTGGAGGCGGTCAGTCGGAGCGGGCCGGTCGTGTCGAGGCGGACGTCGTTGGACGAGGTCTTCACCCGGACCTCGCCGAGCCGGCCCTCACCGAGCACCTGGGTCCAGGCGCCGGTCACGTCGACGTGCGAGCCCGTGGGCAGTTCGACCGTCACGCCGACGGTACCGACGGGTCCGATGAGGCGGCGCTCCTTCGTCCTGACGGTCAGGACGCCGCTCGCGTACGTGACCTCGGTCTGCTCGGCGGCCCGCACGTCTTTGTCCCGCTTCGGGTCGAGGGGCCGCACCTGAACGACGGTGTCGGGGCGGTCGCCCGCGGTGAACCGGATGGAGCCGGCGCCCACGTGGGCGGTGACCGAGATCGGTTCGGGCGTGTCGAAAGTAGGCATGGCTGTCCCGTCCTCTTGGGTCTTTGGGTCGTCCCTGCTGGTGGGACGTGGTGTGGGTGAAGTGGGGCGGGCGGGGTGCGGCTAACGCACCCAGCCCGTGAAGCTCTGTCCGGTGGTGCGGGTCTTCTCCGGCTTACGCGGCGCGGCGCCGCCGTCGACCGCGGCCGACACGGCGCGCACCAGCCACGCGTTGACCGACAGACCCGCGCGGCTCGCGGCCTCCTCGGCGCGGGCCTTGAGGTGGGCCGGCAGCCGCAGATTGACGCGGGCGGTGCCACCCTCGTCGCCCTCGGCCGGGGCCAGGGTCTTGGGCGCTTCGACGGGCTCGGTCGGCTTCACGGGGGCGCCGCCTTCGGCGGGCGGCAGTGTCACCACGAAGTCGGGGTCGAGCCCGCGCAGTCTTACGTCGACCGAGCCGGGGGCGAGTTCGCGGGTGACCTCGTCCATCGCGGCGGAGAGCACGTTGAGCATGGCCAGCCGGGTCGCCGACTCCAGGGGCGCGGTGAGCCTCTCGGCCAGCTCGCGGGCTTCGTCGCCGCCGGCTTCGGCGGCCACCGCGAGCTCACGGCGGAGAGTGTCGACATACGGGGTGAGGTCCATGACGTCATCATGGCACCATGATGGCGCCATACGCAAGCCTTAATGGCGCCACGCGGGGATGGGGTTGGAAAAAACGACCGTGACCTGCGGAGATACCGAGAGAAGGACTTGAGCGGATGTGACATCCCGCGTGCTCATGCGCCATTGAGGACTCGAAATGGCGCCATGTGACACCGGGTGGCGCCAAGTGGTGGCGCGCGGCATCATGTGACGCCATGTGACGCCATATGAGCCTGCCCGGCCGTCGGCCGATCGTGGGCCCGGACGCCGCGCCACGATTCGTCGTGGTTCAGGCGGTCCGGGCCGTCCCCGTACCCTTCTCCGCGTCCAGGGCGTACACGCAGCGGTCCTTGCTGCACGCGTACACCACGCCGTCCCGCACCACCGGGGCGCCGGTGATCTCGCCGCCGGTCGCCAGCTTCCAGCGCAGCCGGCCGTCGTCGGCCTTCAGCGTGTACAGCAGGTGGTCCGTGGAGCCGAAGTGGATACGGCCCTCCGCCACCGCCGGGGTGCCCACGATGTCGCCGCCCGCCTGGAAGCGCCACTTTGGAGTGCCGGTGACCGCATCCAGCGTGTAGAGGCCCTTGCCGCTGCCCACGTGGACCTGGCCCCCGGCCACCAGCACCGGCTCGATGGTCGTCCGCGCCTCCGTGGCGATGCGCCAGCGGTCGCGGCCGTCCGTAGCGTCCAGGGCGTAGACGGTGCCCAGGTAGTCGGCGAGATAGACACCGCCTCCGGTCACCGCCGGTCCCGGCACGAAGGCCGGCGGGCACAGGAACACCGCCGGCGCCTCGAAGTGCCAGCGCACCATGCCGCTCGCCACCTCGATGGCCAGGACCCGGGAGCCGGCCGAGACGTAGACGTAGCCGTCGGGTGCCTGCGCCAGGCGCACGGGTACGCCGCCGCACGACGCCGCGTCCCCGACCGGGTAGGACCAACGTTCCTCGCCCGTACGCGCCTCCAGGGCCCGCAGCCGGGCGTCCTTCCACACGTACACCGTGCCGTCCTGGACCACCGGTCCTGCCTCGGGCGTCTCGAAGTCCGTCTGCGCCCCGGTGATCTCCCACAGCCTCTGGCCGTTCGACGCCTCCCAGGCCTGGACTCCGCCGCCGCGGGTCCCGGTGACGACCGTGCCGCGGTCAGCCGTGAGTGAGTACACCCAGCCATCCATGGACAGCCGCCACAGATCCGTGCCCTCACGGGAGTCCAGGGCGAAGAGCGTAGGACCGTCGGAGGCGTGGACACGGCCGTCCGCGACCGCCATCGACCAGGCCACGTCCCGTGTCTTGAAGCGGCGGCGGCCCGTCGCCACGTCCAGGGCGTGCACCTCGAAGGAGGTGACGTAGACGAGGTCGCCGTCGACCGAGGGCGTGCCCCAGACGTCGTTCGACATGCGGAAGCGCCACGGGCGCCAGCCGGCTGCCGCCTCCGGGGGCACGGCCGGAGCCGCCCCCACGGGCCCGGCGCCGCCCACACCACCGGCCGGTCGGGACCAGGACGCGACGAGACCCGCCTCCGGAGGAGGCGCCTTCACCGCGGCGGCGCGCGCGTCGGCGACCCGCGGCCCGGGGCCGATGGGCACGGACGCGCCCGCGAGCCGCACCGGCCCGGAGTCGGGCACGCCGGCCGGCACGGGCGAGGGGGAGTGCGAGGGCGGGGCCGGCATGACCGGCCGCGCGGCGGATCCGCCACGACTGCCGGAAGGTGACGGCCTGAGCGGCGGGCGTCCTCCGCGCCGCGCCTCGATCAGGCCGACCGCCTTCTCGGGCAGCCACGCCGACGCCGTACCGCTGTCGTCGGAGCCCGAACCGAAGAGATGGGGCGCAAGCTGGGCCTGGAGGTCGGCCGGGTTCGGGCGGCCGGTGGCCTCCATCCGCATACAGGAGTCGATGAGCGGACGCAGCTCGTCCGGCAGACCCGACAGGTCCGGTCCCTCGCGCAGCAGCATGAAGACGGTCTCGACCGGGTTGGCGCCATGGAAGGGCGGATGCCCGGTGGCCGCGAAGACGAGCATCGAGCCGAGCGAGAAGACATCGCTCGCGCCGGTCACGCTGCGCGAGTCCTTGGCCTGCTCGGGGGACATGTAGGCGGGCGTGCCGACCGCGACGTTCGTCAGCGTCAAACGCGTGTTCGACACTCCGGAGGCGATACCGAAGTCGATCACCCGCGGGCCGTCCTCGACGACGAGGACGTTGGAGGGCTTCAGGTCCCGGTGCACGAGACCCGCCCCATGGATGGACTGCAGCGCCTCGGCCACACCCGCGGCCAGCCAGCGCACCGCCTGGGCCGGCAGTGGCCCGCACTCGGTCACTATCTCCTCGAGGGAGGGCGCGGGCACGTAAGCGGTGGCGAGCCACGGTACGGCCGCGCGCGGGTCGGCGTCGACCACGGCCGCCGTGTAGAAGCCGGACACCGCCCGCGCGGCCTCGACCTCACGCGTGAAGCGCACCCGGAACAACTGGTCCTCGGCGAGTTCCGTGCGCACCGTCTTGATCGCCACTCGCCGACCGGACGCCGAGCGCGCGAGATAGACCAGCCCCATGCCGCCGGCACCCAGCCGCCCCAGCACCTCGAACGGCCCGATCCGCCGCGGATCGTGCTGCGTCAGCTGATCCACCACTTGCCTGCCACCTCCCCGTACGGGCCGCGTCGTCCACCTTGTACGCGACCCCGTGCAGCGTCTCACCACCGCACCGCCGTGGCGGCACGCCCCCTGATTCTTCCTGTCCGGGCCACTGGTTGCGAACCCGGGTGCGGATCGGGGTGTCTCAGGACAAAATCACGAAGCGGCACTCGAGCGGTACTCCTCGTGGAGCGGACACCCGCATGAGGGAACGCCCGTCGCGCCCTCGGAACGGCGCCTTCGGCCACCCGGCTACCGCTGGAGCAGCGCGAAGGAGGCCCCCTGATCGTCCGCGACGACCGCCACCCGTCCGTACGAGGTGTCGAACGGCGGTACCTGTACGCGACCGCCCAGCCGGGCCACCGCGGCAAGCGCCGCCGCGCCGTCCCGGACGCCGAAGTGGACGAGGAAGTGCGGCGGCATCTCGGCGGGGAAGACACTCTCGACCGGGGCGCGCCCGAAGTCGGGGGCGGCACCGGGCCCGAACAGGGCGTCGTGGAAGAGACGCGTGTAGAAGGCGTTCGCGGCGGCGGTGTCCCGCGCGTACAGCTCGGCCCAGGTGAAGGAACCGGGTTCGTGCCGCTTGCCGAAGCCCACGTGGGTGCCGGCCTGCCACAGGCCGAAGACGGCGCCCTCGGGGTCGGCGGCCAGCGCCGCGGTGCCCAGGGTGTCCACGGGGGTGGGCGGGATGACGACCTGGCCGCCACCCGACCGGATCCGCCCGGTGAACGCGGCCACGTCGGGCGCCGCGAAGTACACCGTCCAGACCGTGGGCATCCGACCGTCCCGCTTGGGCACCAGCGCGGCCACCGGACTGCCGCCGAGCTGCGCCCACACGGAGGAGCCGTGCGCCTCCTCGAAGGTCCACCCGAAGAGCTCACCGTAGAACCGCTTGCCCGCCTCGACGTCGGGCAGCAGGACGTCGATCCAGCAGGGGACCCCCTCGGGGAAGGCGGCGGCCTCCGAAGCACCGGGCGGGGAGCCGCTTTCCCGGTCGGGGGCGGCACCGTTCCCGGGCCCGGCGGGGGCGCCGTTCCCGCGGGGCGGCGGTGATGGCGGAATTTCGGCCATACCGCCCAAGCTAAAGGGCTTTCACTCAGGTCGCGCGCGGACGTACTCCCATCTCACAGGCCTGTAGGCGGGCGCGCGCCCGCCCCACTCCCCATTTGCAGTCGGCCGAATAGCGCTCTGATCACCCCTCGGTAAGCTGACGGCATGACAGGACAAGTACGCACCGTCGACGGCCGCGTAGCCGGTCGGCGAGGGCAGGCGACCAGGCAGAAACTGCTCGACTGCCTCAGCGAGATGCTCAGCTCCTCGCCGTACCGGGACGTCAAAGTCATTGATGTCGCCCGGAAGGCGGGGACGTCGCCCGCGACCTTCTACCAGTACTTCCCGGACGTCGAAGGGGCCGTGTTGGAGATCGCGGAGCAAATGGCCGCGGATGGCGCGGGATTGACCGAGCTGCTCGAAGGCCGCTCGTGGGCCGGCAAGGCCGGCTGGCAGACCGCGCAGGAACTCGTGGGCGGTTTCCTGGACTTCTGGCGCAGGAACGACGCCATCCTGCGGGTCGTCGACCTGGGCGCGGCCGAGGGCGACAAGCGCTTCAACAAGCTACGGATGAAGATCCTGAACTCCGTGAACACCCCCCTCGCGGACTCGATCGCCGAACTCCAGTCCAGGGGCCGGATCGACAAGGACGTGAACCCGGCCGCCGTGGCCGGTTCGCTCGTGACGATGCTCGCGTCGGTGGCCTCGCACCAGAAGGGCTTCCAGTCCTGGGGCGTCAAGCAGGCCGAACTCAAGCCGAACCTCGCGCTGTTGGTGCACCTGGGTGTGACGGGGAGGAAGCCGACGAAGTAGTACACGCGATACGCGGTGAGCGACGCGGCGCGCGTTCAGGCGCGCCCGTGCGGTCGGCTGCTCGAGCCAAAGTTCTGTCAGGCGGGCGGTGGTCCACTCCGGTGGGCCACCGCCCGCTGCTCGTGCCCGCGCACCGCACCGGGCACGGTGGCGGGGCCGGGCATCCGGTGCGGCCGGTACGGCGGGTGATACTCGGGTCCATGGGAACGGATCTTCACGAGCTGCTCAGCTCCCTGCGGGTGTGGGCTCCGGAAAACACCGAACTGCCCGCCTTCGACCCGGCGTCGGCGCCCGCGGAGCCGCTGGAACTGTTCACGCGGTGGTTCGCGCAGGCGGTGGCGGCGGGGCAGACCGAGCCGCACACGATGTCGCTGGCGACCGCGGACGCGGACGGCACGCCTGACGTCCGGATCGTGATGCTCCACGGCGCGGACGCGGACGGCTGGGCCTTCGCGACGCACACGGGAAGCCGCAAGGGAAGACAGCTCGCGGCCCGGCCGTATGCCGCCCTCGCTTTCTACTGGTCCGCCCAGGGCCGGCAGATCCGGCTGCGCGGGCCGGTCACGCCCGGGTCGGCCGAGGAAGGGCAGGCCGATCTGCGGGCCCGCTCGACCGGAGCGCTGGCGGCGGCGCTGACCGGGCACCAGAGTGACGTACTCGGTTCACCCGAGGAGTTGGCGCGGGCATCGGCGGCGGCCTGGGAGCGAGCGCGGCGCGAGCCGGGCGCCCCGGTCCCCTCCTGGACGCTCTACCGCCTCCAGCCGGAGGAGGTGGAGTTCTTCCAGGGGGACGGGGAGCGCCGGCACGTACGGCTCGTCTACCGCCGCACGGACGGAGGGTGGGGCAGGCAGCTCCTGTGGCCCTGACCAGGCCACCCGGCGCCGTACAAGGGTGCCCGCCGCGCCCCTGCGCCGGGAACTCGTGCACCGCGAACTCCGCCACCGCCCGGTACCCGAGCCGCTGGTAGAGCCCGTTGCTCGTGGGGTTGGCGAGGTCGGTGAAGAGCAGCACCTCTTCGGCGCCGCGGTCGAGCGCGGCCCTGGTGACCGCGGCGGTGGCGGCACCCGCGTAGCCACGGCCGCGCAGCGGGGCGGGGGTGTAGACGGGGGCCACGCGGACCTGCCCGGCGACTTCCGGCGTGGCACCCGCCATCGCGACGGGCCTACCGTCCGGCGTCTCCCACAGCGTCACCCCGCCGTACGCGATACGGCTTGCGGCCAGGCGGTGCGGGTCCTGCCCGGCAGGCTCGCCGACGTCCGCGTGGAACCGGGCGTACCAGCGCGCAGGACCGTGGCCCGTACGCCGCCGTCCTCGTCCGCGAGCCAGCCGAAGTACGGCGCTTCCTCACCGAGCGCGTTCGGACCTTCCGTCCGCAGCCGGTCTGCGACCGTCAACTGCACGGTGTGCAGTGCTGGTCGGGACCGCAGGAAGGACCCGGCCCGGCCGAGGAACTCCGCCAGGTCATCGGTGAAACGCCAGTCGTACGCGTCGGAAGTCATGTCTCCGACGATTCCGCGACCGAACGTCTCCCGCACCCGGATTTACACCCGGTCCGGGTTCAGGGAAACACAGGCTCGGGGTCGCTCGCGATCCGTGCATGCAGATGCACGTCCCGGAACGCGTCCTTGCGCCCCGCCTCGAACATCGCGCCGCGCAGCGTTCCCTCGTACGGGAAGCCGCACCGCTGCGCGATACGGCAGGACGCCTCGTGGCCGAGGGCATGGCCCAGTTCCAGGCGGTTCAGGCCCAGGTCGGTCAGGGCCCAGCGGCCGGCGACGGCCAGGGCGCGGGTGGCGACGCCCCGGCCGCGGGCTTCGGGCAGTACCCAGTAGCCGACGCGGGCGACCCGCACGACACGGTCGATGCAGTTGACGCCGACTTGGCCCAGCGTCGTGCCGTCGGCCGCGTCCGTGACGCGGAACGTCGCGTCGAGGCCCTCCTCGGCGCGGCTGGCCTTGGATCGCAGCGACTCCCGTGCGTCGTCCCTGTTCCGTACCTCCTTGAGCGGCGTGTTCCACCGCACGAAGTCGGGGTCCGTCAGCCCCCGGAACCACGCCTCCACATGGGCTTCCGATTCCGGGTCCCACGCGGTCAGCCGCAGGCCGTGGCCATGCAACTCCGGGAAGGGGTGAGGGCGGGAGTCATCTCGTATACCGACCATCGGGCCATTCAACCAACGATCCGCTGCCAGCTGTCGGCAGCGGGAGCGGAACACGTGCACGGCCTCCCGGAACCGTCGCCTCCATCCATCCCCTTCAGCCGTGACCAACTCGCAACCCATTCCGGTCTTGACCGAGACCCATCAACGGAACGGCTGGTTACGCTCCCGCTCATGGCCGACTCGACCGCAGTTTCGCCGCGCCCCCAGGTGCCGTCCCACGAGGACCGGCCGGTCTACGTCATCGGCGGCGGGCCGGGCGGGCTCGCCGCGGCGTACGCGCTGCGCGCCCAGGGCGTACGGGCCGTCGTACTGGAGAGGTCCGACCGCGTCGGGGCGTCCTGGCGGCGCCACTACGACCGGCTGCGCCTGCACACCACGCGCCGCCTGTCGTCCCTGCCCGGCCTGCCGATACCGCGGTCGTTCGGGCGGTGGGTGTCCCGCGACAATCTGGTGCGCTACCTGGAGAAGTACGCCGAGCACCACCAACTGGAGATCGTCACCGGCGTCGAGGTCTCGCGCGTCGAGCCCGCCCCGGACGGCACCGGCTGGCTGCTGCGCGCCACCGGCGGCCGTGAGCTGACCGGCAGCGCGGTGGTCGTCGCCACCGGCTGCAACCACACCCCGCGCGTGCCCGAGTGGCCCGGCCGCGACGCCTACACCGGCCAGTTCCTGCACGCCGGCGAGTACCGCGACGCGGCTCCTTACCAAGACCGGGACGTCCTCGTCGTCGGCGTCGGCAACACGGGTGCCGAGATAGCCGTCGACCTGGTGGAGGGCGGGGCCGCCCGGGTGCGGCTGGCGGTGCGCACCACGCCCCACATCGTGCGCCGGTCCGTCCTGGGATGGGCGGCCCAGTTCACCGGGATCGCCGTCCGACGGCTGCCGGTGCGGCTCGTCGACGCACTGGCCGGGCCGGTGGCCAGGCTCTGTGTGCCGGACCTGTCGGCGCACGGGCTGCCCCGGCCCGACACCGGGCTCTACTCCCGCGTCGCCGAGGGCTCGATCCCCGTGCAGGACGTCGGCCTCGTCAAAGCCGTACGCAAGGGGAGGGTCGAGGTCGTGGCGGCCGTGGAGGGCTTCGAGAACGGCAAGGCCGTCCTCGCCGACGGCAGCCGGATCGACCCCGACGTCGTGATCGCCGCGACCGGGTACCAGCGCGCTCTGGAGGGGCTCGTGGGCCACCTCGGGGTCCTCGACGACCGCGGCAGGCCGGTCGTCCACGGCGCCCGCTGCCCGCGGAACGCCCCGGGCCTTTACTTCACCGGGTTCACCAACCCGATCAGCGGCATGCTCCGGGAAGTGGCCATCGACGCACAGAAGATCGCGAGGGCGGTGGCGCGCCGCGTGCGACGGGTCCGCGCGGCGCGCTGAGGCGAACCGGTTCCCGCCGGGCGCCGGGCGCACTGCCTGCCCCCTGACCGCGCCCTTCGCCGCAGCCCTGATGAACCTCGTCAGCTTTCAAGCGGACACAGGTCGCCTGCGGATCATCAGCGCCATCAGGGCAGCCGCCGCACACAGCGCGCCCGACGCGTACCAGACCATGTCGTACGAGCCGAACACGTCCCGTGCCACACCTCCGAGGAAGGCCACCAGGGCCGCTCCGACCTGGTGGGAGGCGAGCACCCAGCCGAAGACGATGGCGCTGTCCTCGCCGTACTGCTCGCGGCACAGCGCCAGGGTGGGCGGGACGGTGGCGACCCAGTCCAGGCCGTAGAAGACGATGAAGAAGATCATCGGCGGGTGGACGGAGGGGGCCAGCAGCATGGGCAGGAAGAGGAGCGAGATGCCGCGCAGGGCGTAGTACACCGCGAGCAGGCGGCGCGATTCGAAGCGGTCCGTGAACCAGCCCGAGGCGATCGTGCCTGCCACGTCGAAGACACCGATGACCGCGAGGAGCGAGGCCGCCGCCGTGATCGGCATGCCGTGGTCGTGGGCCGCCGGGACGAAATGCGTCTGGATCAGGCCGTTGGTGGAGGCACCGCAGATCGCGAAGGTGCCGGCCAGCAGCCAGAACGGGCCCGTGCGCACCGCCGAGAGGAGCACGGTGATGGTCCGCCGGGCGGCGCCGGACACGGGTTCCGGCTTCGGCACGAACTCCGTTGCCCCGTACGGCTTCAGACCCACGTCCGCCGGGTGGTCCCGCAGCAGCAGCCAGACGAAGGGGACGACCGCGAGGGCGGCGAGGGACACCGTCACGGCGGCGGGGCGCCAGCCGTGGTTCTGCACCATCCAGGACAGTACGGGGAGAAAGATCAACTGCCCCGAGGCCGATGCGGCGGTGAGGATGCCGCTCACCAGACCGCGCCGCTCGGTGAACCAGCGGTTGGTGACCGTCGCCGCGAACGCCAGCGCCATCGAGCCCGTACCCAGACCGACCAACAGGCCCCAGCACAGCAGCAGTTGCCAGGCCGTGGTCATCCACACGGTCGCGCCCGAGCCGAGCGCGATGACCGCGAGGGCCACGGCGACGACCCTGCGGATGCCGAAGCGGTCCATCAGGGCGGCGGCGAAGGGAGCGGTCAGGCCGTAGAGGGCGAGGTTGACCGACACGGCCGCGCCGATCGTGCCGCGCGACCAGTGGAACTCCTGGTGCAGCGGGTCGATGAGCAGGCCCGGCAGGGTACGGAAGGCCGCCGCTCCGATGATCGTCACGAAGGTGACGGCGGCGACGAACCAGGCGCGATGGATACGGGGCGGCCGGCTGGGCCGCGGGTCCTCGACGGTTGCTGCGGCTGCGGTTGTCTGGGTCACGCCGTAGAGCATCCGTCTGCAACGCCCAGCAAACGAGTGGCCCGAAGGACAGTGTTCGCTAGGATCGGGCCATGACTGCTGTCGATGGGTTCCGCCGCCACCGCGTCGTCGTCCTTGCCCTCGACGGGCTGCTGCCCTTCGAACTGGGCATCCCGCAGCGAATCTTCAGACTCGCCAGGGACGCACAGGGGCGACGGTTGTACGACGTCGTCACCTGCTCGATCCGGCCACCGGGTCCGGTGCGGACCGACGCCGACTTCGCCGTCCTCGTCGAGAATGGTCCGGAGGCCCTGGCCACCGCCGACACCGTGGTCGTGCCGGCCTCGTACGAGCTGGGCCCAGTGCACGAAGAGGGCGTCCTCACCGACGAACTGGCCGCCGCCCTCGCCCGTGTCCGGCCCGGCACACGGCTCGTCGCCATCTGCACCGGTGGTTATGTCCTGGCCGCGGCGGGCTGGCTCAACGGCCGTCCGGCGACCACGCACTGGTCGTCCGCCGAGCACTTCCAGCAGCTCTTCCCGGAGATCAGGGTCGACGCGGACGTGCTGTTCGTCGACGACGGCGACGTGCTGACCTCCGCCGGGGTCGCGGCCGGCATCGACCTGTGCCTGCACATCGTGCGCCGCGACCACGGCAGCGCCGTCGCCAACGACGTGGCTCGCCGCACCGTGGTCCCACCGCACCGCGACGGCGGCCAGGCGCAGTACATCCAGCGCCCGATGCCCGAACCGCAGCTGGCGACCACGACGGCTGCCCGCGCCTGGGCGCTCGGCCGCCTCCACGAGCCCATCCAGCTTCGTGACTTGGCGGAGCAGGAGTCCATGTCCGTGCGCACCTTCACACGGCGCTTCCGCGAGGAGGTCGGCGTCAGTCCCGGACAGTGGCTGACCCAGCAGCGCGTCGAACGGGCCCGCCACCTACTGGAGTCCACCGATCTGTCGATCGACCAGGTGGCGCGGGACGCCGGCTTCGGCACGGCCCAGTCGATGCGCCAGCACCTACAGGGGGTGCTCGGAGTCACGCCCACCGCGTACCGGCGGACGTTCCGCCCCGGTGGTGGGGACACCGGTGGCCACATCGGTACCCGTTCCCTCGACGGCGACGTCCTTACCACCACCGAGGGTTGACGCCGGGCGTCGTACCCGCTCGCCCAGCGCTCCCACCAGCGTGAGCGCCAGGGTCAGGGCGACGCCGGCCAGGATCGCCGTCGACGGCGCGACGAAGTGGAGCAGGGCGCCCGCGAGGGAGCCCGTGGCCGCGTAGCCGACGCCCACCGCCGCGTACATCACCGAGTAGCCCGCCGCCAGGGCGCCCGCCGGGACGGCCTCTCGCAGAGACAGGTTGCGGGTGACCATCACGGCCGCCTGCAACACGCCCGCGACGACCAGGGCGACGGCGATCCATGCCGTGCCCGGTATCAGCGCGGCCAGCGTCACACACGCCGAGACCCCGCACATCAGCACCAGGCTCCGCGCGCCCAGTCCGCCCGGCCACGAGCGCAGCCCGTACACGAACGCACCCACCGCCGAGCCCACAGCAAGCCCTGTCAGCAGCGGGCCCGACCAGCCGACGGCCACGCCGCGCTGCTCGAGCAGGGCGGGCAGGACGAGTTCGGCCAGAGAGAGCAGGGCCAGGCTGGCCGCGCCCGTCATATACACCGGCCAGGCGCGGGCGAGCAGCCGGAGCGTCGACGGGCCCTCCTGGTCCGCGGGGTCGGTGTCCCAGCCGGGCGGCAGCAGCCACAGGCCGGCCACCGACGCGGCCATCAGGGCGGCCGCCAGCAGCAGCGGCACCCGGGGTGCCACGCCGAGGGCGAGGCCGGTGACCGCGGCCGGGGAGACGGCCCATATGCCGGACATCAGCATCGACTCGGCGGACAGAGCCTGGGCGACGGCCCGCTGCGGTACGAGCGCGGTGAGCAGGGCGCGCAGACCGCCAGGGGCCGCGGCCGGAGCGCCACCGGCCAAAAGCGCGCACCCGGCGAGAACCACCGGGTGTGCGGCCGGGAACGCGCCGAGGCCGGCGAAACCGGCGGCCCCGGCCGCGAGACCCGCGGCCAGATGAGGGCGGGCGAGGTCGGGGCGCATACGCATACCCAGGAGAGGGGCGCCGAGGATCTCGCCGATCACGTACACCGCGGCCAGGGTCGCGCCCAGGGTGTAGCCACCGGGTCGGTCACGGGCGAGGAAGACCAGGGCGAGCGGGGCCATGGCGACCGGCATCCGGGCAGCGACGGCCACCACAGCCCAAGTCAGGACCTGTCGGGAGGCCACGTCGCGGTAAGTCATGCCTCGAAGATAGGGGAATGGTCCGACAACGCCTCCATGAGTTGTCCGGGCCTGTGGACAACCACGCGACGACGCCTGTGCGGTGACGGCCGGACGACGGAACTCAGTACACCGGCAGGGGACTCGGGTCCGAGTCCCGAAGATTTATCCACAGCCTGTGGAGAAGAGGGGCGCCACGCCTTCCTGTTGTCGGCGATGCCCGAGCTCTTCGTCGGCGGTACCGGAACGCCGGTGGCTCCGGCCGTTCAGAATCCGGAGCAGACCCGCGCGGACGAAGAGGTCGGCCGGCGGCGCGCCGCCCCCTGGACTGCGCTCGAGCGGGAGGCGCCCCCCACCCCACCCCGAGCGCGGCGTCGCGCGCCGCCATCCGGCTCGGCGTACCCGTCCCACCCCCGGACGGTTTCCCCTGAGACCGTCCGGCCCCGTAAGGAGCCGACGCCGAATCGCGACCCGCACTCGCCAAGGGTTCCCATCACCACAGCCCTCGGCGTCCCCTCACGACGAATCGCTGAACTCCAGCGTGATCATATGAATACGCCACGTCAACACCTCGTAGGGGATTCGTCGCCTATGCCCCGATGGTGACAGTGCGCACGGAAGCACGACCCGGCGCACTCAGAGTCGACTCATCTCAGGGAACCGAAGCCCGTGGGCCGCGTGACCAGGCGCGTGCACCCACGCCGAGAGCGCCGGAGCACACCCGACTACCCCACGCCGTACGCGAGCTGGGGCACCGGCGGCTGCGCCTCACACACCGCCGTTCCGCCTGCGACCCCGGCACCGCAGCGGTCCACCTCGCACCAGATCCGCTTGCCGACACCCTCCGGGTCCCAGCCCCAGCGGTCGGCGAGGCCGTCCACGAGCTCCAGCCCACGGCCGCCCGTCTCATCGCCCTGGGCGTGCCGCGGCGCAGGCGGACAGGCACTGACGTCCGCCACCTCGAGCCGGACGGTGCCGGCCGGGGCGCCCGAGGGATCGTCACGCACGCCCGTGAGCAGCAGTCGCAGCACGGCCGGACAGCCGGTGTGCACGACGGCATTGGTGACCAGTTCGGAGACGAGCAGGACCAACGTCTCGGCGAGCGGCTCGTCCGCCCCTATTCCGGACCCGGCGAGCCGCGAACGCGCCCACTGCCGGGCTCGCCCCACTTCCGCGGGGTCGGGCCGGATCTCCAGCTGCACTTGAAGCACCTGCACCGCTCACACCATCCGAACCGGCGGACACATCGCCTCGCGCCTCACAGGGGCCGCGATCATGGTCATCGTCTGCATGGCAGGAACCAGGATCACGCACCGTGATTCCCGTGCACGACAGCATGGTTGACGTACAGTCACCCCAACAAGCGCTTCGGGCATATTCCAGCGCGAAGGAGTACACGTGCGGCATACTGTGCGACGCTTGCCACGGTGAGTCGAACAGGCAGGCGCGACGGTCCGCCCTGCCTCGCGAGCGGCGTACATCGCCGGACCCGGCGCCGCCACAGTGGCCGCACCTAGGTGAATCGGGCTCGAAACCGCTCGCATCCCACACAAGGTACCGGAGCCCCCGGCCGACTCCAGTCCGTGACAAGTCACGCGTAGGACACAACCCGGCATCAACACCCCGCAAACCTGAATTGTCACAATCCGTGACACCCGCGGGGAACCATCTGAAATCGCCCGCCCTTCACACGTTCCGTGACGTCGCCTCACCCTGCCGAGCCGGCGTGCTCACGCCGTCAGGGGGCTCGACTCATCGCCGGTGGCCGAGGCGACGTCCGGGTGGACGTCGAAGAGGCGGCGCACACCGAGGGCGGCGAGGACCCGGTTGACGTGCGCCCCTCCCCCGCTGCCGGCCCCGCCCGGCCGGGAGGCGCCCGCGTCGTCGCCGCGTCCGGGCAGGATCAGTCTGAGCCGACCCTGGCAGGAGCGGATCAGCCGTCGGGTGGCGATCAGCACGCCGACGCCGCTGGAGTCGCAGAAGACGACCTCGGTCAGGTCGAGGACAAGACGGTGGCGGCCGTCCGCCACCGCGTCGTGCACCCGCTGGCGCAGCACCGGTGACGTGATCAGGTCCAGCTCCCCCGTCACCCGGAGCACGGTCCACTCGCCGCGCTCTCCATAGGTCGCCCTGAACGTCACCACCAAACCCTCCCACTCACCCGCGCCCGACCAGAAACGGAAGCGGTGCCTACGCCTCCATCAGCGGAGCTGCCCCCAACACCCCTCCATGAAACACCGGACCATCGATCGAATGCGTGAGGTAGATGAGCCAATTCCTGGGGTAATGGTCTCGTTCACTCGTGCCCGATCGGCGGCATTCGGAGAGCCGACCGACCGAACCGGCGGCCCGCGCTCGACCGCGTTTATCACTTGTGGCGCCTCAAGGGGCGCGCATTGCCGCAAAGGAGCGCGCATTGCCGCAAAGGGGCGTGCGTTGTCCGACGTGCCGACTACATTCAAGGAGGCAGGGGGACGCCGCAAGACCAGGGTGAGGGGGCTGCATGGCGAAGAAGGACGCACGATCCCGGTGGGACCGCAGGATGCAGCAGCGGCTCGCCCGAGGTGAGGCTGCCGCGCTGGGTGAGTTCTACGACCGCTACGCCTCGCTCGTACACGGCCTCGCCCACCGCGTGCTCGGGAACGAAGAGGCCGCCGACCGCGTCACACGCCAGGTGTTCGCCCATGTCTGGGAGAACCCCGAGTCGTACGACCCGACGCAGGGCCCGCTTCGCTCCTGGGTCGCCACGCTGACCCACCGGCTCGCCGTACAGCGACTGCGCGCCACCGAGACCGCCGCGCTCTCCCGGGGCGGGCGCGGCACCACGGAGGACCTGGAGCGCAAGGTGCGCCACGCCTCGGTCGCGGCCCGCGCGGACTACATCGTCACCTCGATGCCGGTACCGCTGCGCGCGGCGCTGGAGCGCGCGTACTTCCAGCGCCGGGACTACCGCCAGACCGCCGCCGACCTCGGTATCACCGAGGACGAGGCCCGCCGCCGTCTCCGGCTCGGCCTCCAACTGGTGTCCACGGCCCACGAGACGGGGCCCGTCGGCACCCCTCCCGAACCGGAGGTCACGTGGTGACGGGGGCGGAACGCGACGATCTCCGCACGGCCGGGGCCGACGAGACCGGTCCGCGGGGACTCGGCGGCACAGACGCCGAGCCGCCGCTGCGCGACCCCGAGCCCTCCCCCGAACCGTCGGCTTCTCCTTCCTCGCTCGTGCTCGCGCACCCGGTGCTGAAGTCGTTGCTCGGGGCGTGGGCACTCGCCGCTTGCTCGCCGGAGGAGACGGCCGCCGTGGAGGAGCACCTCGGCGGCTGCGGCTCGTGCGCGGACGAGGCCCGGCGGCTGCGCGAGGCCGTGGGGCTGCTGCACCCCGCCGAGAGCCTCGACCTCGATCCCGCGCTGCGCACGCGTGTCCTGGAGAGCTGCCTGGAGCGGCGCCCGCCACGCTTCCCGGTACCGCAGTGGGCGGCTCCGTACGAGGCGGAGGCCGCGCGCCTGGACGCCTTGCTGCAGGACATAGGCGACGCCGAGTGGCACGCGCCGGTGCGGCTGCGGTGGTTCGACGGGACCGGTCCGGCGAGCCGTCGTACGACCGTCGCCGGGGTCATAGCCCATCTGCTCTCTGTCGACGGGCTGGTCGCGGTGGCGCTGGGGCTCGACGATCCGCTCGGGAACACCACCCCCGAGACCGGCACGCCGGAGGGGCGCACGGAGGCGTACTGGCGTGCCTCGCACTTCCCGCCGACCCGTTCCATCCGGACCCCGTGGCGGGAGCAGAGCCACAACCTGGTGCGGACCGCCTCCTTCAGCGACAACGGCTCCCGGCAACTCGCGGTGCCGTACGGCAGGTTCGAACTGCCACTGCACGAAGCGATGTTGGACCGGGCCTTCGAGTGCTGGGTGCACGCGGAGGACATCGCGAACGCGATCGACTATCCGTACGAGCCGCCGGCGCCACGTCATCTGAGCAGGATGATCGGCCTGGCCGCGCGGAAGCTTCCGGTGGCGCTGGCGGCCTGCCGACAGGCCCGTCCGGCCCCGCTCGGCCGCACCCGGCACCTGGTCGCCGTCGGCGAACCCGGACGCAGCCTGCGGCTGGAGATCGAGGGCCGGGGCGGCGGCGAGTGGCTGATCCCGCTGGACTCTCCCCCGCTCTCGGCTCCTCCCCCACCCTCGACATCGCTTGAGCGGGAGGACCCCCACGGCGCGGTGGGTTCCGGCGGGCACGAGGTGGCGCACGTGGCGCTCGACGGGGTCGAGTTCTGCCGCCTGGCCGCGGGCCACGTGCCGCCGGAGGATGCGGCCGCGGGTCAGTTCGGCGACCGGGAGGCGATCAGGGACGTCCTGTTCGCGGCGGCGTCGCTGAGCCGGATGTAGGCCCGGGTGGCGATCGCGGGCGGTCTCCTCAGCCGAAACACGCCCTAGAAGACTCGTGAAGATCTTGGGGTTCTGGCCCCGCCGCGTGAGCGGCGGGGCCAGACTCTTTGGTGTGGTGATGGGGGAATGGGCCGGGGAGACGGTCGGGCCGGATGTGTGGGAGACGTGCCGGGAGTTGATCCCGGCGGGGAGTGTGTTCGCGTTCCTGGCCGAGCATCGTGGTGCGCTGTTCCGGGCGGAGATGTTCGCGGACATGTACCCGTCGGCGAACGGGCGGCCCAGCATGCCGCCGCAGATCCTTGCCACTGCGATCACGCTGCAGGCCCTGCACGG